>NZ_CAZELG010000016.1:74471-168359 GCF_964512825.1 Tenacibaculum halocynthiae
CAACCCTAAATAACCTGCTCCTACTCCTACTCCACTTACACATAACTCTCCAGTTACTCCTATTGGACATAATTGTAAATTATCATCCAAAATAGCAACATTCATATTTGGTATTACGCGACCTATTGGAACTCTTGATTGACTCTCTGGAAAATCTTCAGTTATCTCAAATTGAATTACGTCATCAGATGCCTCACAAGGTCCATAAGCATTCAGCAAACGGATTTCTGGATAAATACGTCGTAAATCATTCACCAATCCTACTGGAATTGCTTCACCAACTAACATTATCCATTTTAATGTTGTTAATGCTATTGCTCTTTTACTTTCTTTTATATAAGATAATAAACCCCACATATAAGTTGGAACAAACTCTACCAAGCTTACTTTTGTTTGGGTAATCGTTTCTAATAATGACTCATAATCTAAAAGCTCGTATTTATCTACAATTACACTTGCTCCTCCTTTTAATAATGGTCCTAAAATTTGCCATACTGAAATATCTGAACCTATTCCTGCACTTTGTAAAAAACGGAAACCATCTGCTAATTCTAATAGTTTATACTCTGCTAATAAATGGTTCATTGCTCCATCATGACGAGTAATCGCTCCTTTTGGTGCTCCTGTTGACCCTGATGTATACAATACATAAGCCCAACTATCCATTCTATTTACATTGGGTGGATTTACTGTAGGTTGTTTTTCTACAAATAAAGAGTCATAAACGTTTATTCCTTGAACCTCTATACTATCTAATAAATGAGTTGGTAACTCATCAATTACTATAACATTTGACAATGAAACTTTAGTTAACCCTGATAATAAAGCTGAACTTGTTATTAACACCGAGAACTCATTCTCTGACAACATTTTCTCTATACGTGAAGATGGATTTTGGGTGTCTAAAGGAGTATAAACTCCTCCGGATTTTAATATACCTAGCATACAACTTATAAATTCTCCACTTCTATCTAAGTATACTCCAACACTCTTCTCTTCTTTTACACCTATTGTTAATAATTGATGGGCTATTTGATTGGCATAACTATTTAGTTCTTCATAATTCCACGTTACCTCCTTATCAATTACTGCAATAGATGTTGAATGTTTTTCTACAATTTTTTCAAAATGAACATTTATTGGTAAAGTATTGCCTAAATCTTGTTCTTTCGGGTTAAAGTTTACCCCTTCTGAATTTGCTACTCGCCCTAACAACAAATCTTCCTCTTCAGTCGTTAATATGGAAACTTCTGATATCTTTTTATCTTGATTTTCTATTATTTGATGTAATACCGTATTAAAATGATTTTGTATCATCATTATAGTACTAGCATCAAATAAAGCTACATTATAACTAAATTGAATATTCAACTCTTTTCCTCCAAGATTAACATCAATAGTTAATGGGTAATTAGTTTGCTCTTGAACCATAATATTCCCAATATCAAGAATACTATCTTCCTCTTTTAATGCTTCAGAAATAGGGTAATTTTCAAATACTAGTATACTATTAAACAAGTCTCCTTGAATACCACTAAATCTTTGAATATCTGCAAGATTTGTATACTGATGTTCTCTAGATTTCATATGTCCTAGTTGCAACGACTTAAGCCAATCTAAAACCAAAGCACCTTCTTCTAACTTAGCATAAAGTGGTAATGTATTAATATACAACCCTATTCGATCTTCAGAGTTTTCTAGTTCTGCTGGACGTCCAGAAACTGTTACACCAAAAACAACATCTAAATCGCCAGTATATTTAGAAAGTAACAAAGCCCAAGCTCCTTGAACTAATGTGTTAATAGTTAAATGATTTTGTTTAGCATATTTTGTTAAACGTTCTGTAAAATCAGCATCAATTATTAATACGTTTTCTTTTGCTTTTCCAATTTCTTTATTACTAGATATACTTTTTGAAAACGGTAATAAACAAGGTGAAGTCAATTCATTTAAATATGTTTTCCAAAACTTTTCTTCATCGAAAATATTTCTTTCAGCAATATATTTTATATAATCTTCATACTGTTCTTCTTTTCTATGCGGTACTGAATTTCCTTTTACTAAACATTCATAAGTTTCTAAAAACTCTTCCAATAAAATAGATAAAGACCAACCATCAAGTATAATATGGTGACTTGTGAATACCATTTTATAACTCAAATCACTAATTTTTATAATTGCAACTCTTAGTAAAGGAGCTTCTGTAAACACAAACCCTTTTTTAAGATCATCTTCTAAAAAAGTTGCTAACTTCTTATCCTGTTTTGTTGGTGAAAAACTACTATAGTCTTCCACAGTAAAAGGCATGGTTACATCTTTATACACACATTGCACAGGAATACTAAATTCTTCATACAAAAAACAACTTCTTAAAATAGTATGATTTTGTATTACATAATTCCATGAAGATTCAAATGCATTTAAATTTAATTCGCTAGGTAAATCAACAACAAGCTGATCAACATAGGCGCTTGAATCTTCATCATATAATTTATGAAATAACAATCCTTCTTGCAAAGGACTTAATTTATATATAGCTTCTGGTTTTTTATGCTTTTCCTTTAAATATGCAATTAACTCTAATTTATTGTTTTTCATAAAAGGAATTATTCCTTCTGGATCTTCATTAAAATCATATGGATCTTTATTAAATTTTTCTTTATCCATATTAAGAGATAATTCTCCATTTTTTTCTACTAAAAACAGATGTAATCCTTGTAATTTTATAATAAAATTTTTCATTACTTTTATATTGAAGTTGGTTTTTAGATTTTGAAAATTTCTTCTAAATCTGTGGTTGTAGTACTTAAAAATTTATTTAATTCTTCATGTTTTATTTCTTTTTCAAGACCATAATCTGAAGGTGTATATACTCTAGTTTCTTTTTCTTTACAATGACGTATCAAATCTTTCAAATTTGACACATAAGAATTTGCTAATTCTACTATTGTTTCAACATCGTATTCTTTTGATGAATAGCTCCAAGAAAGTTGAAGTTTTCCATTTTTAACACCTCCATTAATTTCCAGTTTATTATTAAATGGTGTTGAACCCCCTATCTCATTTCCTTGAAATTCTGTAGCTTCTGTTATCCAAGAATTTGTTTCAATGGCATTATCTAATTGCCCTAGATAATTAAACACAATATCCCATTGAACTGCTGATAAACGATTTCTTATTTCTTGAGATGGGTGCATATACTTTAAAAGACCAAAGCCCAGTCCTTTATTTGGTATACGTCGTAAATTCTCTTTTGTGCTAGTTAATACATCTCCTAAAGACATTTCCTTTTTCATAGATAAACAAACGGGATACAAAGTAGTAAACCAACCTATTGTAGTATTTACATCAACTCCTTCAGAAACTTCCTCTCTTCCATGCCCTTCTAAACCAATAATAACCTCTTCATTATTACTCCACTTACTAATTGTTAATCCTAAACACCCTAATAGTACGTCATTGATTGTAGTACCATAAGCTTGATTTATTTCTTGCAACAACAATGAAGTATTTTCTTCATCTAAAATCATTTGATATTCTACAATATCGCTATATAGATTTTTAGCTACTGTTTTTTTATCTATAGGTAGTGTTTTATAAGATGTATGAATTTTAGACCAATACCCTACTTGTGAAGCTATAGTTTTTTTAGTTACATACTCTTGTAAAGCTAGTCCCCACTCACGGTAAGAATTCCCTTTTACACCTAAATTTAAAGTTTTTCCTTGTTCTAACCCATCTACAATACGACTTAAATCAGATAATAAAATACGCCAAGACACTCCATCTATAACCAAATGATGCCCTACCATAAACAATCGATTTTTTTCTTCTCCTTCTGGGGTCTTTATTAAAACCATTTTAAAAACCTTTCCAGAATTAATAGCCAAACTTTCCTGATATAGTTCACATGTTTTAGTAATCGATTCTGGTAATTTTCCTAAATCGATATTTGATAAGTTCACCTTTTCTAAAACACCTTTATCCTTTCCATAAGACTGATTCCAACTAGTATCTATTTGTTGATATTGAAAACGTAAAGCATCATGATGCTCCATTAATAATTCTAGTGCTTTTTGAATTGAACTCGGTTTAATTGATTTATCAACTGAAACCAGTACTGATTGATTATTAGCTACACTCTCTACATACTCATCTTTAAAATAAAGTTGTTGAATAGGTAATAATAAACTATCTCCTTTTAAGGTTCCTTGTTCTCCTAGGTTTACAGAAACTGCATTAGTTACAACATTTGAAATCTCTGAAATAGTTTGATTTTCAAATAAATCACGAGGTTTAATATGATATCCTAACCTTTTCATTTGACTAACCACTTGAATGGTCATAATAGAATCTCCTCCTAATTCAAAGAAATTATCATAAACTCCTACTTGTGAAACTCCTAATAACTCCTGCCAGATATTCACTAAATGTTCTTCTAACTCATTACGTGGAGAAACATAATTATTTATTTGAATTGATCGTTCTCCTGAAAATTCTGATTCATATATTGACAATAACTTCTTTGCATCTACCTTATCACTTAAGTTCTGAGGAAACTCTTCTACTATACAATATTGTGATGGATGCATGTATGTTGGTAATTCAGACTTACTCAACTCATGCAACAACTCTGTTATTGAACCCTCATCATGATTTAAACCTATAGTACTTAATACCACAAAGCATAATAACAATTCTTTATCAGCTTTATCTTTATGAACTAAAACATGAATATCTTCTATTGATTCTGGCTTTCTTAATACAGAAGCGATTCCTTCTAACTCTACTCGATGTCCTCGTATTTTTACTTGATGATCTTCTCGTCCTAAAAACTCTATATTTCCATCTGGTAACCATCTTCCTAAATCTCCCGTTTTATAAAGTACGTCTCCTAATAAATCTGGGTATGGGTTGGGTATAAAACTCTGAGATGTACGTTCTGGTAATCCTAAATAACCTGCTCCTACTCCTACTCCACTTACACATAACTCACCAGTAACTCCTATTGGACATAATTGTAAATTATCATCCAAAATAGCAACATTCATATTTGGTATTACGCGACCTATTGGAACTCTTGATTGACTCTCTGGAAAGTCTTTAGTTATCTCAAATTGAATTACATCATCAGATGCCTCACAAGGTCCATAAGCATTCAGTAAACGAATTCCTGGATAAATACGTCGTAAATCATTCACCAGTCCTACTGGAATTGCTTCACCAACTAGCATTATCCATTTTAATGTTGTTAATGCTATTGCTCTTTTACTTTCTTTTATATAAGATAATAAGCCCCACATATAAGTTGGAACAAACTCTACCAAACTTACTTTTGTTCGGGTAATCGTTTCTAATAATGACTCATAATCTAACAACTCATATTTATCTACAATTACACTTGCTCCTCCTTTTAATAATGGCCCTAAAATTTGCCATACTGAAATATCTGAACCTATTCCTGCACTTTGTAAAAAACGGAAACCATCTGCTAATTCTAATAGTTTATACTCTGCCAATAAATGGTTCATTGCTCCGTCATGACGTGTAATCGCTCCTTTTGGCGCCCCTGTTGACCCTGATGTATACAATACATAAGCCCAACTATCCATTCTATTTACATTGGGTGGATTTACTGTAGGTTGTTTTTCTACAAATAAAGAGTCATAAACGTTTATTCCTTGAACCTCTATACTATCTAATAAATGAGTTGGTAACTCATCAATTACTATAACATTTGACAATGAAACTTTAGTTAACCCTGATAATAACGCTGAACTTGTTATTAACACCGAGAACTCATTCTCTGACAACATTTTCTCTATACGTGAAGATGGATTTTGGGTGTCTAAAGGAGTATAAACTCCCCCTGATTTTAATATACCTAGCATACAACTTATAAATTCTCCACTTCTATCTAAGTACACTCCTACACTCTTCTCTTCTTTTACACCTATTGTTAATAATTGATGGGCTATTTGATTGGCATAACTATTTAGTTCTTCATAATTCCACGTTACCTCCTTATCAATTACTGCAATAGATGTTGAATGTTTTTCTACAATCTTTTCAAAATGAACATTTATTGGTAAAGTATTACCTAAATCTTGTTCTTTCGGGTTAAAGTTTACTCCTTCTGAATTTGCTACTCGCCCTAACAACAAATCTTCCTCTTCAGTCGTTAATACAGATAAATTATCGATGCTCTGAGAAACGTTTTCTGTTGTATTAATCAATAACTCTTGATAATGTAGTAGCATTTGTTTTATACTACTTTCTTCAAACAAATCAGTACAATATTCCATACGCAATGAAATTCCTGATGAATGTTCTGTAGCTACTAACGTAATATCAAACTGTGATGTTTTTTCTTCAAAGTCACAAGGAGCAGCAGTTAATTCCCCTAATTTAATTTGCTCATTTTTAGCAGTATTCTGCAAATCAAACATCACTTGAAATAATGGAGTCATACTCATATCACGAGTATTTACTACTCGATCTACTACTTTTTCAAAAGGAGCCAATTGATGATCATACCCTTCCAAGGTTGTTTCTTTAACATCTGCTAACAACTTCTTAAAGCTAAGATCATTATTAACATAACTTCTTAAGGCTAATGTATTTACAAAAAAGCCTATCATATCTTCTACTCCAGATTGTGTTCTATTCGCTATAGAAGTTCCTACACAAATATCATTTTGTCCACTATATTTATATAGTAACACTTTAAAAGCAGACAACATAAACATAAACACTGTAACTCCTTCATTTTGACTAACTTTTACAATAGCTTCTTTTAATGATTTATTCAATTCGAAATTAATGCTTGCTCCAACTGTACTTTGAACAGACGGACGTACTTTATTTGTAGGTAACGATAATACAGAAACTCCCTTTAATTTATTTTCCCAATATGCTAATTGGTTTTCTAAAAAATTTCCTTCAATAAATTTCCTTTGCCATAATGCATAATCAGCATATTGAATTGATAAATTAGGTAGTGTTATTGATTTATTTAATCGTAAAGCTTCATAAATGGATACTAACTCATTTATAAAAATTGGAATAGACCATCCATCACTTGCTATATGATGAAAAGCACAAGCTAACGTATACTCATTTTGACTTACTTGAAAAATACATGCTCGAAACATATAATCATCAGAAATATTAAATGGGCTACCTATAAACTTAGCTACCATTTCTTTTTCATTATCGTTATTGGTTAGCGTAACTTTTGTCAACTCCCAAGCTTCTGACGATATAACTTCCTGATAACCTACCCCTTCTATTGTATGAATTACTGTTCGTAAAATTTCATGACGATCCACAATCATTTTTAATGAATCTTCTAAAACAGTTAAATTTAAATTCCCTTTTAACTTTAAACCTCCAACAATATGATATTCATCTGTTCCTTGTAACTGATCTAAAAACCATAATCTTTCTTGGCTAAAAGATAACGGAATACGCGCTGTTTTATCTTGTGAAACAATAGTTGGTAATATTGTTTTCCTTGAATTTATTACTAAATATTTTTCTAATCCTGCTATTGTAGGATGCATAAAAATAGTTTTGATAGCAACTTCAATTTCCATCTTCTTTCGAATCATCGATACCAATCGTGTTGCCAACAAAGAATGTCCTCCTAATTCAAAAAAGTCATCATAAACTCCTACTTTATCCAACTCTAATAACTCTTCCCAAATCTCTACTAATACTGATTCTACTTCATTTCTAGGGCTTACATATTCATTACTCGATAATTTAGAAACATCTGGTAATGGTAGTTTTTTCTTATTTATTTTACCATTACTAGTCAAAGGCATTTCTTCTAATTCTACCCAAATTCGTGGCACCATATAATCAGGAAGCTTTAAGCTCAAGTAATTTTGTAAAGCATCTTTTTCTATAGTTCCATCAACAACCACATACCCAACTAAATATTTTACTTTATGCAAATCTTCTTTTGCTAAAACACAACAATGCCTAACATCTAAACAAGTTGATAATACATTTTCAATTTCACCTAACTCAATACGATAACCTCTTATTTTTACTTGATCATCTTTTCTCCCAACATATTCAATATCTCCATTACACAATAGGCGTCCTAAATCTCCTGTCTTATATAATTTTGATTCTTTATCTGTATCATACGGATTTGAAACAAATTTCTCTCCAGTTAATTCTTCTCGATTCAAATACCCTCTAGATAATCCAGATCCTGAAACACATAATTCTCCAATAATACCAACTGGTAAAAGCTGTAAACTATCATCAACTATATAACAATTTAGTGTTGGAATTGCTCTTCCAATAGTACTTTTGGTATCTTCTACTTCTTTTTCTGTTATTTCTTTATAAGTAACATGTACAGTAGTTTCTGTAATTCCATACATATTAATTAATTTACATGTAGGATAAGATTGTTTCCACTGTTTTAAATACGAAGGATTTAATGCTTCACCTCCAAAAACGACATACCTAATTTTATGTTTTTCAGTAGTTCTAAAGAACTCTTCTTGTAATGTATAAAACGCTCCTGGGGTTTGATTTAAAACAGTAACACCTTCTTTTATTAATGTATTTTTAAAAGAAGTTGTATCCCTTGTTTCTGTATCTCGTATAATTACTAAACGCCCACCATAAAATAATGCTCCATACATTTCCCATACTGAAAAATCAAAGCAAAAAGAATGAAACATAGACCATACATCATCTTCGTTAAAATCAAACAAACTACCTTCATGAAAAAATAATCGTACCACATTCAAATGTGTTAATAACACTCCTTTTGGTTTCCCTGTACTTCCAGATGTATAAATTACATACGCTAAATTCTCGGGCGTATACTCTGGTTTTAATTGAGTTTCCAACTCAAGAGAAATAGAATCCCAATCATTATCTAATAAAACAATATTTAACGCTAATAAATTTTCAATAGCAGATACACTTTGTGTTGTACTTAATACTATAGATACTTCTGAATCATCTAAAATATATTCAATTCGATCTTTAGGATAATTAGGGTCAACTGGTACATAAGCACCTCCGGCTTTTAAAATACCTAACAATCCTATTATCATTTCAAAAGAACGTTCAATGCAAATCCCTACTAAATCCTCTACAGTTACTCCTTGCTTTTGTAAAAACCTAGCTAACTGATTAGATTGTTTATCTAACATTTCATAGGTCATTTCTTTTCCCTCAAATACCAAAGCCACTTTTTGTGGTGTTTTTTGGACTTGTTCTTCAAACAGACTTATTATAGTTTTATCTTTTGGATATAAAACTGATGGAGTATTAAAAACATTCAACAAACTATTTTCTTCTTTTTTTGTAAGTATTGATAGTTCATTTATTGGTTGATTATTATCAACAACTACATTTTCTAATAATTCTTTATAGTGAGCAAATAAGCGATGAATTGTTTCTTCTTTAAATAAAGCTGTACAATATTCTATACTCAATGAAATTCCTTCACTATGCTCTTCTGCATTTAATGTAATATCAAATTTTGCATTGGTGTTTTCATCGGCATGTAATGAAACATCCAATCCATCAAGATTCGTATCTAATACATCTGGTGTATTTTGCAAAACAAATACTGTTTGAAATAAAGGGGACATACTCATATCTCGAGTTTCTACCACTCTATCTACTACTTTCTCAAAAGGAACTAACTGATTATCATAGCCTTTTAAAGTTACTTCTTTCACACGTTGTAAAACTTCTTTAAAAGTTGGATTTTCACTTAAATCAGTTCGTAATGCTAACGTATTTATGAAGAAGCCAATCATATTTTCAACTCCTGATTGCGTTCTATTAGCTATTGGAGTACCCACACAGATATCATCTTGCCCACTATATTTTGATAAAAGCACCTTAAAAGCAGATAGTAGAAGCATAAATAAGGTTACTTCTTCTTGCTTACAAAGTGTATTAATTTTATTCTTTAAACTTTTATCTAATTCAAAAGTTACCATTTTACCTGAAGTATCTTGAACTGACGGTCTTGAATAATCTAAAGGTAACGACAATGAGGATACATCTAATAACGCTTTTTCCCAATAAGACAACTGATTTTCTAATATTTCACCTTGTAAATATTTACGTTGCCATATTGCGTAATCAGCATATTGTAATGATAATGGAGGTATATTTATTTCTTCCTCTTTTACTAATGCACTATAAATTGTAACTAATTCTTGGGTAAAAATACTTTCTGACCAGCCATCACAAGCTATGTGATGAAAAACAACAGCTAATACATAATCGTTTGTTCCATCATCATAAACACGTGCTCGAAACATATAATCTTTAGAAAGGTCAAAAGGAATTGCAGAAAACTCAATAATATCATTTTCAATTTCTTCTTTTTCATTTACAATAGCTGAACTTAGTTTCCATTCGTTAAGTGAGAGAACTTCTTGATATCCTATACCGCCTTCTGACTTTATTATTGTTCGTAATACTTCATGGCGATCAATAATTTTATTTAATGATTTTTCTAGTATTGAAATATTTAAGGCTCCTTTGAACTTTAACCTACCAGACATATGGTACTCTCTACTTCCTTGTAATTGGTCTATAAACCACAAGCGCTCTTGACTAAAAGACAGTGGAATACGGTTTCCTCTTACTTGAGTTACAAGACTTGGCAATACAGCTTGCTCAGAAGACTCTTCTATATGAAGGCTCAATCCTTCAATTGTAGGATTCATAAAAATCGACCTTATAGTAACTTCAGTATCCATTTCTTTACGAATTACTGATACCAGACGAGTTGCTAACAACGAGTGACCTCCTAACTCAAAGAAATTATCATAAATACCTATTTGAGAAATGCCTAATAAATTCTGCCATATAGCTGTTAATTTTTCTTCTAATTTAGTGCTCGGTGCTTGGTAGTTATTTGTTTGTAGTACTCTATCACCCGAAAAATCTGATTCATATATAGTTAATAATTTCTTACCATCTACTTTATCACTTAAGTTCAAAGGAAAGTCTTCAATAATACAATATTGTGAAGGGTGCATATAAATTGGTAGCTCTTTACTACACAAATCATTTAACACCTTAGCTATTGTATGTTCATCGTAATTTTTCCCTATTTTACTTAACACTAAAAAGCACAATACTAATTCCTCTCCTTTGTCATCATTATATACTAGTACATAACTATCTTCTACCCTATCAGATTTCCTAATTACTGAAGCTATACCTTCTAACTCAACACGATGTCCACGAACTTTTACCTGATGATCTTCTCTTCCTAAAAATTCGATATTTCCATCTGGTAACCATCGTCCCATATCGCCTGTTTTATACATAACATCTCCTAACAAATCAGGAAATGGGTTATTTATAAAACTATTCGCAGTTTTTTCTGGTAACCCTAAGTAACCAGCCCCAACACCTATACCACTAACGCAAATTTCTCCAACAACTCCTATTGGGCATAAACCTAAACTATCATTTAAAATAGCAACATTCATATTTGGTATTACTCTACCAATTGGCACTTTTGGCTGCTGCTCAAGTAACTCCTGTTTAATTTCATATTGAATTACATCATCTGAAGCTTCACATGGTCCATAAGCATTCAAAAGGCGAACTTCTGGGTAAAGTTCTCTTAACTCATTAACTAAAGCTACAGGAATAGCTTCTCCAACCAACATAACCCACTGTAAATCTAAGGCTACTGGTTTTTTAGTTTCTTTAATATAAGACAATAAACCCCACATATAAGTAGGAACAAATTCTACGATATCTACTTTGGTTTGATTTATTGTTGATATTAACGTTTCATAATCTAATAATTCAAATTTATCTACAATTACACTTATCCCTCCTTTTAATAAAGGGCCTAAAATTTGCCATACTGAGATATCTGACCCAATACCTGCACTTTGTAAAAAACGGAAACCATCTGGCAAGTCTAATAATCTATATTCTGCTAAGAGGTGATTCATTGCACCAGCATGTTTAGTAATCGCTCCTTTAGGTGCTCCAGTTGAACCTGAAGTATACAATACATAGGCCCAACTATCCATTCGATTCTTATTTACTGGATTTGTTGTTTTTTGGTTTTTTAAATTTTCTTTATCATATAGAAATAACTCCTCTTTTTCGTAAACTTCTTTTAATTCAATAGAGGCCTCATCAATTAAAACAATAGGAATATCCTTAATTATTTTTAATTCTGACAATAGTTTCGATGTTGTAATTAAAACTGAAAAAGTATTCTCCTTTAACATTTTTTCAATTCGTGATGGTGGATTCTGTGTATCTAAAGGAGTATATACTCCTCCTGATTTTATTATTCCCATCATGCTACCTACAAACTCTGCATTTCTTTCTAAATATACTCCTACACAATTTTCTTCTTGAATATTTAAACTTAATAACAGATGAGCAATTTGATTAGCATAGATATTTAAATTGTTATAAGTCCATGATATTTCATTATGAAGTATTGCTATCGATGTTAAATTTTCTTCTACTACATTTTCAAAATGTATATTTATTGGTAAATCATTATTCAAATCAACAGCCTTCGGATTAAAATTAAATCCTTCAGATGTAGATATTCTTCCTAATAATAAATTTTCTTCGAAAGAAGATAAAAGCGATAATGAATTAATTTTTTGAGTAGAATTACTAACTATACTTTTAAGTAATTTTTGATAATTACTAAGCATTCGACTGATAGTACCTTCTGTAAATAAATCAGTACAATATTCTGCCTGAAGTAATAATCCATCACCATGATCTTCAACTGTAAAAGTTAAATCAAACATACTTGTAGTATGGTCTATATTGTATCTAGCTATTTGTTCAGTTCCAAACTTTAAGTTCTCCATATCCAAATCTATTTGCATATCAAACATTACTTGGAACACAGGATTATATCCCATGTTTCTTTCTGGAGCTATTTTCTCTACTATTTTTTCAAACGGAACCAATTGATTTGCATAAGCCTGAATACTGGTTTGTTTTACTTGCTTCAACAAAGTAGTAAAAGATGGATTGTTGTCTAAATCACTTCTTAATGCTAATGTATTTACAAACATTCCTACTAAAGATTCTACATCTTTAGTTGTTCTATTCGCTACTGGTGTACCTACGCAGATATCTGTTTCTCCACTATATCTATACAAGAGCACTTTAAAAGCAGACATCATTAACATAAACAATGTAACTTCTTCTTTTTTAGCACACTTTTTTAAACTATAAATCAATTGATCATCTAAGGCTAAAGCAACTCTTCTTCCTTTTTTACTTTGAACTATTGGCCTTGGAAAATCATAGGGTAATGTTAAAGGAGTAACTCCTTTTAATTGAACTTCCCAGTATTTCAATAAATTTTCTAAAACATTTCCTTTAAAATATTCTTCTTGCCAAAACGAATAATCAACATAGTTAATTGATAAAGGTTTTAAACCATCTTTTTCTCCTTCTAATAAAGCAGAATAAATTGTAGTTAATTCATCTAAAACTATCTTTCCTGACCATCCGTCTAACGCTATATGATGTGCTACTAAAAGTAATTTATATCCATTAGAAGTACCTTTTATTAAAAATAACCTAAATGGATAATCTGATGATAAATCAAAAGGTAAGCTAATTAATTCCTGAATTTTACTGTTTTCATTTGAATCTAACTCTACATACTCCATTTCAAATGAATCCTCAGAAAGAATATTTTGATGTAAATCTCCTTCTTCGTTTGGTTGCAATACAGTACGTAAAGCTTCATGCCGCTTTACCAATTTCTTTGACGCTCTTTTTAATAAATTCACATCAATAGATTGAGGAATAGTAAAAGCTTTAAAAACATGATACTCTATACTTCCTGCTATTTGATCAATGACCCACATACTTTTTTGAGCAAAAGAAGCCGGTATCTTGTCTCTATTTGTAACTATTCTAGGAGTAATTGAATGAATCGTATTATGATTCGTTTTTACGTCATCTATTAATTCAGTTTCAACATAAACAACAACATCTAACAAAGTCTCCAATTCAAAAAAAAGTGTTGGAGACACCTCTTTTTTAATATATTCTGATAATACTCCGGATAAACGAACTACTTGTAGTGAACTTAATCCTAAAGTTGCAAATGAATCATTTAAATTAACCTGAGAAGGAGTAATTTGTAATAAATTACTTATTTCTTCTCGTAACCAAGTTATAAGTTCAGTTTTATTATCTGCTTTTTGACTACAACTCTCTATTAACTCTTTTTCTTTTTTCTCTATTTGTTCACCAGCTGTCCACTCTTCTAAAACACCACCTAAATCACCAGATTCATATGCTGTTTTAGTTCCTAATCGTTGTATTTTCCCACTTGATGTTTTCTTTATACGTCCAGGGTTTACTAACACAATTTTATATATAGACAACTCATGTTCTGCTAATACTAGCTGACAAACTGTTTTTATAATTTTTTCAGCATCATAATCACGTATACTAGTACGTTTTACCTCTTGTATTATTAATAGCTTATCAACTCCATTAACTTTTATTGTTGCCGCAGCTCCTGCATTATTTTGTAAATCAGGATGACCGAACTGAACAGTTCTTTCTATATCCTGAGGAAAATGGTTTACTCCATTAAAAATCATCATTTCCTTTAAACGTCCTGAAATATATATTTCATTACCATTTAAAAAACCAATGTCTCCAGTACGCAAATAAGGGCCATCATTCTCGTTTTTTATTCCTTCTACATTATTTGTATAGGCTTCAAATATTTCTTTTGACAATTCGCTTTTGTTCCAATATCCTTTTGTAACGCTATTCCCTTTTAACCATATTTCACCTACTTCATTTTCTTTACAAATTTGTTTTGTTTCCGGGTTTACAATTCTTGTTTTTAACTTTTTATGTATAGGTCCGTTTCCTACTAACTGAATGGAATTTTCAGGTGTAGAATTGAGAAGTACTTTCCCCTCATGAAGTTCATTTTTCTTTAATGAAATAATAGTTGGTTCCTTATCGTACTCACAACCACTAACTACCAGCGTAGTTTCAGCCATCCCATAACCTGGAAACAATGTTGCTCTTTTAAATCCGTAGTTCGTAAATCGATCTGCAAACTTTGCCATTGTGCCTGGGCGAATTGGTTCAGATCCATTAATAGCAACTTCCCAGCTACTTAAGTCTATTTCTTTTAAATCTTCTTCTTTAATTTGATTTGTACAAAGGTCATACGCAAAGTTTGGAGCACAACTCATAGTCCCTTTATATTTAGAAATTAATCTTAACCATCTTATAGGCTTTTGAATAAAAGCTGTTGGCGGTAAAATAATTAGTTCAAACCCTACAAATAATGCCTGAATAATATTACCAATTAACCCCATATCATGGTATATTGGTAACCAAGAAACACCTATTGATTTTTTTGTTGTTTTAAAACAATCTTGAAATATTTCACTGTTATCGATTATGTTAGCATGATTAACAATTACTCCTTTTGGATCTCCTGTAGAACCAGAAGTGTACTGCAAAAATGCAATTGTGCTCGTATTTATTTTTGGAAAGACTTGGTTGAAAACAAACTCTAATGTATTTGTTTTTAACCAAGAAACATTTGCAAAAACCTCATTACTAAACCACTTAATATTTTTAGTATAAACAACATCAGTTGTAAGTACTAATGTTGCTTTACAATCTATTGTTATTTTTTCTAATCGTCCTATTCTTCGTTTTCCTTGAGGTGGAAAAGCAGGAACAGCTATTACACCTGCTAATAAACATCCAAAAAAAGCATCTGCAAACTCCAAACCAGAAGGATACAATAATAAAACACGATCTCCTGGCTTAGCATATCTTAATATATTTGAAGCTATTATTTCAGCTTTCTTATATAATTCTAAAAATGTTCTTGAATTATTTTCTTCTTCTCCATTGGCAAAAAACCTGTATAAAATTTTATTTGGTGATTCATCTAAATGCTTTTTAAAAATATGCATTAATGTATCTTCTGAAAGTTTTTTTTCAGAATTCAAATCGTTAAATGGTAACATTTTTTTGGATGTTTTTTAGTTAGGTAAGGTAATTTTGTTAAGCTAAAGTTTGTTCCATGTATTCTTCTGTACAAGCAGTAATAGCCTCTTTCATTATTTCTATGGCTGCATCTACAATAGCTTTTGTAGTTACTAATGGTGGTACTAGTCTTAAAACATTATCATAATGTCCTCCTACTTCAAATAATAGTCCTCTTTCAAAACATTCTTTCCTATATTTCTTTACAAACTCAGGAAAAGGTACTTTACTTTCTTTATTTTTAACAAACTCAACACCTATCATCATTCCTCTACCTCTTACTTCTCCTATAAAAGGATTGTCTATTTTTAATAATTCTAACTTATCCATTAAATAGCTCCCAATAGTTTTAGTATGCTCAGCGATGTCATACTTTTCTATAAAATCTAAAGCTCCAATTGCTGCTGAAATACTAACTTGATTTCCTCTAAAAGTACCAATATGAGCTCCTGGATTCCATGCTTCAACTTCTCTCTTATAAATTAAACCAGCTATAGGAAAGCCTATTCCTCCAAAGCCTTTAGAAAAAGTTATAATATCGGGTACCGCTTTGGTATTCATAAATTCTAAAAAAGATCCTGTTCTAAAAAAACCACACTGAATTTCATCGAAAATAACTAACACATCATTTTCATGTGCTATTCTTACTAACTCTTCTAAATAACCATCTTCAGGAACAATATTCCCACCCTCTCCTTGAATAGGTTCTACAATAATAGCTGCTGGTTTAGATATTCCAGAATGACTATTTGTTAACATCTCTTCAAAAGCAACTAGTTCATTATTTTTATTTCCATCTTCATTTCTATAAGAATAATTATAGGGAGCAAAATGAACATTTGGCATCAGTGAAGAAATATGATTTCTAAAACCAATATCAGAAGTAACAGCTAACGCCCCACATGTCATACCATGATACCCTCCTTTAAAAGAAATTATACCATCTCTTCCTGTTTTTATTTTAGCTAATTTTATAGCAGCTTCTACTGCATCTGATCCTGTTGGTCCTCCAAAACACACTTTATAGTCATCTCTAATTTCTTTCGGAAGGTTTTTTATTATTTTCTGAATCAAACTTATCTTATTCTCTGTTGGAAAATCAAGAGCGTGAATTAATTCTTCTTGCTGTTTTTTCACATATTCTAAAACAAAATCATTACAATGTCCTACATTTAAAACACCACAGCCGGCAAAGAAATCGATGAATTGATTTCCATCTAAATCTTCAACGATACTTCCTTTTGCTCTTTTTATAGCTATCGGCATATTTTTAGGGTATGAAACGATACTTCCTTCTATCTGTTTTTGTAACTCTAATATTTTTTTTGATTTTTCTCCTGGTAAAGAAGATGAGATAATTTTAGGTGTTTCAGATAAGTGATATTTCTTTAATATTTCCATAATAATAAGTTTGTTTATATTGTTTTAGTTATTTACATCTTTACTAAAAAAGTAAAGCATGAGTTTTACATAAGTTTTCTTTTGTTGAATAATGAAATTTTAGATTTATAGTAGATGAATTTTCATGCCTAGTCCCTATATTTATTCTAACAACTCACTAATTGTTGTTAGTTTCAGTTTAACTTCAAAATCTTTGCAGGTAGTTGTTATATTACATTTATAATTATCTTCAACAGATATTGGTTTGTAGTACCATTTTTTAGTTCCAAGTGATATATAATTCTGACAGGTATCAATTGTATTTAATGGTAAATTCAAACCTCTTCCATCGGCTTTAGAAACCGCCTCTTTGATTGTCCAAATGTTATAAAAAGTTGTTATTGGCTCTCTCGACTGAGTAATTGAATTCTTTTCTCTTTTAGTTAATACTGATGAAAAATTGTTTAAATCAATTTTTCTTTCAATTTTTTCTATATCTACACCTATTGGTTCTTTATTTGGAGTAAATGCACAAACAACAAACTCACCTGAATGTGATATACTGAACGAAAAATCATCCTCTAAATAAGGTTTTCTATAAGTAGTATATTTTATATCTAGAAGTGTTTTATCAACTGAAAAAAAATTTAATGCCTTTTTTAATAATAGCTTTCCTATTAGGCTTGACTGACGTCTTTCCCAAAATCGAAATTTATTAATTTCAGCGTGATATTTATTTGGTATTAATTGTAAGCATTCTAACCAAATTTTCTCTTTCATTTGATCACCATTATGTACACAGAGTACATGTGCTTTATTATTCATAAGAAGTAAAATAATGTATACTAAAAGTTAGTTATTACATTAATAGTTATACGTTTTCAAGTTGATTCATATAACTTATAGGTAATGTTGCTATAAAATTTTGTCGTAATGAATCTATCCGTACAATAATTTTATTAGTACTATTTATTTTTAAAATTTCACACTCTAAACCATTTAAAGGACCATTAGTTATTTTTCTAACCTCTCCTATTTTTGGCAATTCTGTATTAACTTCAATTCCTGTAATGTTTTGATCACTTACTAATAATTTCATTTTTTCTATTTCATTTTCTGTAACTCTTGCGTACTCTTTACCAAAACGGATATAAGAGCATACACCATTAACTGACAATGCTTTATGGAATTCAGTAGGAGAATTTAAATTAACAAATAAGTAAGACGGAAGTAATGGCTTTAAAATTACTTTTTTCCTATCGCTCCATTGTTTAAGTGTTTTAATTTGTGGAAAAAAAGTATCTAAACAAATCTCTTTTAGAGACTCATATACCTTTTTTTCCCAACGAGATTTGACATATATTACATGCCAACCGCTAGTGTAGTTCATTATTTAAATTGATTATAGTTGTTTGTTTGTTTTTATGCAAGGCTTCGCCTTTCTCACTTACATGAGGTACTTTTTGTTTATTTTATAAATGCAATAGTTTTTTGTAAATAGTTATTTATTTGTAGTAGGTAAAATTTAAATAACTATTAATTTATTATAGGTACAATTTTAGTATTTATTTCTTCAAAAAATATTCTTAATTGTTAAGAAATCATGAAAACAACAACTCATTATTCTAATACAAAACAGTAGTTTAACAAAAAAAACACGTTTTGTTTTTCTTATTCACCTAGTTTTTATCGATATGTTTTAGAGTTATTTATAGTTCCTTAAAGAAACCATTTAGAAGGAAATTTAAAAAAAGTTGTTTTTAATATAGTCAAACTCTCTTTAAAAATTAAACAAGCCTACTTCATAAAGTTCTTATTCTTTTTTGAAAAATTAAAATACGTTTTTCTTATAGTTTTTCTTTATTTTTTTACAGTTTAATTTTTAAGCATGGCTTCGCCTCTCTCAATTACATGAGGCATATTATTTTTAAAAAAAATTTGATAAAAAAGTTATTTATGTGTAGTAGATAAATTTAAATAACTATTGTTTTTTTACAGGTACAATTATACTAATTTTTAAATTAAAAATTATCTTCAAATATTAAAAAACTGTAAAAACAGGGTTAACATCCTACTAAAAAACATGAAACAATTAATTTGACAATTGCCTTGTAAGTACTATTAAATATGGATAAGTTAATAATTAGTAGATTTAACGAATTTCCATACTTCTTATAAACCAACAACTTAGCTATTTGTTTATTATAAAACAGAATTATACTTTTTAAGTATAAATTTAACTAGTAAATAAAAAACAAAAGATATTTTAAAAAACTCTTTTTAATGATAATAATAAACATGTATTACTCCTATTAAAACTAACTTCTTTTTCTTTTACTATTTAGTAAAATAGAAATAAGTAGTAAAATCCATGGTAAACCATGAAGTAAAACATCAAACCAATCCATAAGTTTCATTGGGTTATCTCCTGAAAAAGCACCTCCACCCATAATCCAATTTATTTTCCCAACTATATGAGGTGGATTAAAAGGCGCTAAACCCAATGTTAAGCTAGCAATTAAAAATAATTTCCAATGTTGTCTAAGTTCTTTTTCCATATATTAAATAAACCAGTTCCAAACTACTCCAAAACGAATTGTAAAATCACGATAAGGATGTGAAGGAGCAGATAAGTAGTTCTTCTCAAGAAAAAATGAGCTTATGTTTTCTGCTTTAAAATATATTCGAGTTCTTCTAACCCTACCGTTAAAAAATAAATCAATAGTTGGATACCCAATATCAGTGGTGTTTTGCAACGTAAATTCTCCAAGTAATGGATTATATGCATTAGCTTTATATTTTGAAAAGTATTTAAAAGTAGCTCCTATTTGAACAAAAAGAGGGTTTCCTCTAAACCAGTTATCCGAAAAATACAATGTATTTCTACTTACCAATTCTGGTACTCTTAACACTTCACTTCCACTTGCTACTTTTTGATACATTAGGGTATTATCTAGCGAAAATTTACCTAATGAAAATTCTTTTGATACCTTTAATTTTAAATAATTAACAGTTCCTGAATGTTGCTTTGGAAGCCCTTGTTCATCAAAATAAGTATAATTATCTATATTGGTTAAATCAACAGAAGCATTTCCCCATTTACTTTTAATCTCTCCTCCTAAAATTCTAGTTCCAGTAGAAGCAAAATTATTTTCCCAATTAAACTTATTATAAATACTTTGATGCAGTAAGAAATTAAAATTAGGTAATTTATTATTAATCCTAAGTTTTGCTTTAACAGTAAATAAACTATCTTTTTTATAATATGCTTCGGCATATAAATTATTTCCAGCTAATCTTCCACTTCCAGGGGTTAAAGAACCTGTAGCATTTACATAAAAATTATTTATTTTCCCGTTCCAATCTGCTCCAAATGAAATAGCACTACCTTTTAATTTATTATTTGCAATTCCAACTAAATTATTCTGCAAATATTTATACCCGTAATCATAATTAGTATAGCTTGTCTTAACTCTAAAACGTCCTAAGACATATTTAGAGTTAAAATCTAAAAACAATTCATTATTATAAAGTAAATAATCTGTTTGGTTGTTTAAAACCCCTACTGCTCTATCAGTGTCAAATATATCTGAAGGTGTAACTTGTTTAAATTCAAAATATTTAGAATCTCTAGTAAATTGGTGTCCTACTTTTAAATTAGAAAAATCTCTATTATTAAGTGAATCTTTTGAGGAGAGTAATTTAAATGTATGCTCGAAGAATAGTCTCTTCCCTTCAAGAACACTTTCTGTATCATTTAATTCAACATCTAATCTACCTCTACTACCGCTAAAATTAGGATTATCTGTTAAAAAATTCAATAACGATTCTGCTGTTAATCCTCCATTCTCTTGATTTGTAAAGTCTTGATTTACTGCATGTCCTCTTATAGCGTATTGCCCTTTTGGTGTTACGTAGTGAAAAGAAACTCTAAAATTTCCAGTGCTAGCCAATGATCGCCTATAAGCACCTAATGACCGTATTCCTTTATACATTAATGCCACATTTAATCGTTTGGAAAAGTTTGCTGTAAACAACGTTTCTAAAACCTGCCCTTGTTCCAAACCACCTCTATACAAAATTTCAGTAGTTGGGGTAGGCACATGATAATATTTTACATCTTCAATATTTATATAATTAAATTGCTTTGCCCTAAAACCTATATCAGGAAATTGAGAAGTAGTATTAAAATCATATCCTAAATTATTAAAAGTCTGTCCTTGGTTATGAAATGCTAATAGTTCAAAATTATCTTTCCTTAAAAAATTAAATTTATAGTTTTTTTGTATCGTTAAAGTTGTATCAATAATAGTAGTATCCCTTTTATGTGAAATAATTTTATAATCTGTATACTTTGTTCTTCCACTTAACTCAACATCAATTTCACCTCCAGGTAATGAATCTCTATTTTGATTAACACCTCCTAATCCTCCAAAACCTCCATCTAATTCTCTAACCTGAGAAAAAACAAGTTGCACACTTATTACACAAAATAATACTAAGAAACTTTTTTTCATACCTACAAAAGTATAATAATAAAATGAGAAAAAATGTGAATGTTTTCTTTGAAAACTGTTAATTTGTAGTATGTTGAAACTAAATTATAGCGGATTTTCTTTAGAGGTTGGCACTGACGAAGCTGGAAGGGGTTGTTTATCTGGACCTGTAGTTGCTGCAGCGGTTATTTTACCCCCTAATTTTAACCATGATTTATTAAATGACTCTAAACAACTTTCAGAAAAAAAACGCTATGAACTACGTCCTTATATTGAAAAAGAAGCTCTAGCTTTTGGAGTATCTTTTATTCATCAAGATGAAGTTGATGAAATTAATGTTTTACAAGCTTCTATTACTGGAATGCATCGCTCTATAGAGCAATTAAGCGTAGAACCAGAATTTATTATTGTTGACGGAAATAAGTTTAAACAATATAAAGAAATCCCTCATGAAACCATAATTAAAGGAGATGCTAAATATATGAGTATTGCTGCTGCCTCTGTTTTAGCTAAAACATATAGAGATGATTATATGGAAAAAATTCATCAAGAATTTCCACAATATAATTGGAAAAAAAATAAAGGTTATCCAACAAAAGAGCACCGTAATGCTATTCGTGAATTTGGAGCAACAATACATCATAGAAAATCATTTAAGTTATTACCTGAGCAATTAAAACTTAAATTATAGCCTATTTTGATTTTGCTCCTACAAAATGATCAGACTTTAACTTAAATAACACATTAAAAGTTGTTAAACTACCATAAATTCGAGTAATATATTGTTGTAAATCTACTTTATCTTGATCTGCTAAAGTTTTACTAGCATTTATTTTTTGCTCCATTACTCTAATCCGATCACGAACCATTACCACTTTATGAAAAAAAGTATCAATAGGTATTTCTTTTGAACTTAAGTTAGTATCGGCTGGCTGTATAATTAAATTACCTCCTTTAAATTTATCAGCTATAGGTACTATCTCAGTAACATCACTCCATTGCTTTAAAATTTTTCTTAAAGAACTTTCAACTTCATAAAAACTTACAGAATCTACTTCCTGATTTACAGCTTCAATAATATCAAAATCATCATTTAAAGCTATTGTTTCTAAACCATTTTCTTGAAAAGTAACCCAATAATGCTTACTATCTACATTAGTAACTACACCAAAACCATATTCTGAGTGATTAATTCTTGATCCTATTCCTAATAATTTCATATTCTATTATTTTTAACGGTACTAAAATACTTATTTTTGTCTTTCAATTTTTTAGAAAATGATTAAAAGAACACGTGCAGAAATTAATAAATGTATTATTCATAAAGTTGCTAATAAATATAATAGTGGCCAGAATGCTTTATCAGAAAGTCTAGTACGTTTTGACGAAGAAAGTTATGAATTATTAATGCCTTTTTTATTAAAAAATTTTGGTACTGTTACTCAAAGCTATCGCTTTAGTCATCATGCTGACGTTCGTTTAAACGAAATTAATAAATACACTTCTGATATTTTTGAAGATGACAGTAATGAGGTTTTTATTGAAAATTCAAAAAATATTGTTAACCACCTATATGAACAATCTAACTCTGCCAATATAAAAACCGGAGACGTTATTGTTGCTTACTTTGAAGGAATTGAGTATAAAGATGTGTTAACAGAAGCTGTTGGTATTTTTAAAATTGAAAGTAAGGTTGACTTTTTTCAAACATATTTAGATGATGAAAGCTTTGATGTAGTAGTACAAAAAGGTATTTCAACAAAAAAATTAGATAAAGGTTGTTTAATTTTAAATTCTTCTGATACAGAAGGAACTGTTGTTTTATCTATTGACAATAATAATTACGATGCTCAATATTGGATAAAAAATTTTTTAAGTGTAAAGTTTGCAGATGATAGAAACCTACATACTCAAAATTATCTAGAAATGTGTAAAGACTTTTCTGAAGAAATTATAAAACCTGAATTAGGAAAGCAAGAACAAAGTTCATTTTTAGCAAATACTGTTGACTATTTTAAGGAACATGAAAGTGTAGATTATCATGGCTTTAAAGATGAAGTTTTTGAAGATGATAAACACAAAGACATGTTCGAAGATTACAAGAAACATTTTGAAAAATTGAACGATGTTTTAATTAGAAATAATTTTGAAGTATCAGACCCTGTTTTAAAAAAGGAAAAAAGTAAATTTAAAACTGAAATTAAACTAGATACAAATATCCAAATTAAAATTGATGTTGATGCTCCTGATGCCTCTACCGAATATTTAGAACAAGGATATGATGAGGATAAAAAAATGAAGTTTTACAAAGTATACTATAACGCTGAAAAATAACCCATTATAAATAATAAAACAAAAAAGAGAAATTAATTAATTTCTCTTTTTTGTTTTTATATGGTAATCTGAACTCAACTTATACAGATTACTTCAATCGTCTCTTACTTCGTAAAGATAATAACTAACGTCACTACGAGTATAATGAAATAGAACGAAGTAGTCTTTATATTTGTGCTCTTACTAAATTTGAATTCTATTTAAACAGATTGCTTCGTCCTATCTCCTCGTATAGACGGTTATTTATTTTTTTGGATTAACTTATTCACCAATTCCTTCAATTCTTGCATTTCTTTAGCTTGCTTTTGTAATTGTTTTTCTTGTTGAATCGTATATAATGTTAATTCTTCAACTTTCTGTAATAACTTTTTATTCATTGACCCTAATTCTATTCCTCCTGCTTTCTCCACTTCTTTAGCCGATGGAATATTAGCTAAATGACCTTTTTCTTGAATATGTTTTTCTACTTCAGTTAAAGTTGGTAAATTATAATCACTCATAAATACATAATCTGGCCAAACTTTTGTTTCAACTTTAATTTCTCTGGCTCCAATTGAACCATTTACTGCTAATTTATGATCCCCAGTAGTCAATGTTCCTATTCCCACATTACCTTTTTCATTAATACGCATACTCTCTTTTAATGAAGAAGAGTTTGTCTCTTTTGTCCAAAATGTAAGATAACCTGTATGGCCACCTCCTCCTCTTGGCATTCCTATTCTAGATACTTCTATAGTACCTTGCTTTGCACTTACACGACCAACATCAACATTTCCTGCATCATTTCTAGAGCTTCTTAGTGAAATAGTTCCTGGAGTTGTTGTAGAATTGTAAATTTCGAATTTTTCACTTGGATTATTTATACCAATACCAAAATTTCCTTGATGATAATAAAATTTATCAGAATAACTAGGGTTTATTGTTTGCTTAAAACTTAACGCTATAGGATCATCAAACTCTATCATATTCAAATGTAAACTTCCACTTTCATAAGAAGTACTTAGAATTCCAGAATCTGGATTTTCAATTTCACCTACTTGAAAAGTGCCAACTACATTAAGTTTTGCTTGTGGTTTATTGATCCCTACACCAACATTTCCAGCAAAATAGTTATTAGCATTTACTGTACCAGCATATAAATCATATCTATTTGTTACTGTAGTTTTATTATAAGCACCAGTAGAAATTCTAACACCATACGCGTTTTCAATAGTAGTACCAGCAACATTATCTAACACCTGAGCTTCAAGACCAACAGCTAAATTGATTTTAGCACCTGGTGTTGCATTATAAATTCCTGCTCTTGCCCAAACACCAAAATTAGAATTTAAGGTTCCTTTAAAGTTAATTGAACTTGAAAAAGCAGAAGCATCAAGCCCTATTTTATAACCTGTATCAGTAATATTTGGAGCAATACCAAAATTACCTATAGACGAATATATTCCTTTATCATAACTAGTAACATTTGTAGTAGCTTGTGTTATTAATACACTATTAATACCATTTTTAGAAATTTCTCCTGAAGTTGTTGCATAATTAACATGTAATTTTGAACTTGGTACAGTTGTACCAATCCCAACTTTTCCATCTGATTTTTCTGTAATTTGTGATTGTGCTTGCATAGTAATTCCTAGCACAGCAATTGTAAATAAAATCTTTTTCATGATTATTAATTATTTATATTTAGTAAAATTTTTGTTGTACCACTCAATAACAATTACTTAAAAAGCAGTTTCCATTTAAAAAAGCAAAACTATTCTTTTTCTGCCATTTTCTTTACATAATCTGTAATGATTACAATTTGAGTAGGCCCTACCTTTCCTTCAATATACTTTGCATTTTCATGGTCTAAAGAAATTCTACGAACAGCAGTACCTTGTTTTGCTACCATGCTTGATCCTTTCACCTTTAAATCTTTTATCAGTACAACACTATCTCCGGCTTCTAAAATAGCTCCATTAACATCACGATGTATTATTTTTTCACTTTCATCTAAATGCTCTCCGGTAGATTGAGCAAAACGTAATTCTTCATCTTCTAAATACATCATATCTAATAAGTCTTGTGGCCATCCTTGACTTTTTAAACGATGTAACATTCTCCATGCTACCACTTTTACAGCCCTGAACTCACTCCACATGCTATCATTTAAACAACGCCAATGATTTGCTTCTGTAGTTTCTGGTTCTTCAATTTGCCCTATACAAGTACCACAAGCTAGTAAACTACCATCTACACCTCCTGTTGAAATTGGTGGCACTTCATATATTTTTAAATCATTTTTTTCAGCACATAACTCACATTGATTTCCACTTCTTTCTTGTAATTCCTGTAGTAAACTCATTTCTTATAAATTAAAGAAACAAATGTACATTTTTAAATGAATT
Organism: Tenacibaculum halocynthiae; assembly: GCF_964512825.1. Lineage (NCBI taxonomy): Bacteria > Pseudomonadati > Bacteroidota > Flavobacteriia > Flavobacteriales > Flavobacteriaceae > Tenacibaculum > Tenacibaculum halocynthiae. Next base: position 101,125 of record NZ_CAZELG010000016.1, read on the forward strand.
TATCTATTTTTAAATCATGATATTGAGTACAGAAAGACTAACATTAAAAATGGTTGAAGCAAACGATGCTCCCTTTTATTTTGAGCTATTTAATGACCCTGATTTTATTAAAAACATCAATGATAAAAACTTAAAATCAGTAGAAGAAACTCATACTTTTTTACAACAAAAAATGATTCCAAACTTATGTAATGATGGACTAGGATTTTTTACTGTTTACGAAAATGAAAGAAATATTCCAATTGGAGTATCAAGCTTGCTAAGTAGAGAAAAAACTGATTATTATGATGTAGGCTATGCTTTTCTGCCTATAGGAAGAGGAAAAGGCTATGCTTTTGAAGCTACTGAATGTATTATGAAATACACTAAAGAAGTTTTAAAACAAGATAAAATAATAGCTTTTACTATGCCTCAAAACCAAGCATCAAAAAGATTATTAACAAAACTCGGATTTAACTATATTGGATTAAAAGAAATTCATCAAGGTAATAAGGATAGCCTCTTTGAATACATTTTTTAACTTTTGACTCCTAAAATTTAACTTTTGTTTTTTTTAAAACTAAATCAAATTAACTAGTTTCGCGCCATAATTACCAAGCCTTTTTTTAATCAAACCAAACTAAAATGAGATTATTTAAAAAAAGAGCTACATATTCTTCTAAAAAGAAGCGTGAGAAGTTTTTACTTTTTCCATTATTTTATAGAGGATCTGTTTATTGGTTAGAAAACGTTCTTATTAAAAAAAACTTTAACGGAATGTCTTACCAAATTACCGATGTTATAAGAATAAAGAATATGTAAGCTTACAAAAAAAAGTTTTCCCCTTATTTTTGTTTTACTTTTCTCTTTATATTTAATAATAAGATATTATTTGCTTTTTAATCTAAGTATAAATCTATTAAACCTTCTGGTGTAGTAACTTCAATAATTTTATTATCTCTATCTATTTTTTTGATAAAATCATCTATCATAGGGATAAAAACTTCATTCCCATCTCTATCTATCTCAAATAGAGGTTGAGCTGAAGTATCATTAATACTTTGTATTTCACCTACCTCACCAAAATTAGTATCTATAACAGTAAAACCAATTACTTCATGATAATAAAATTTATTTCCGGTAAGCTTAGGCAATAAGTTTAATGGTAAATAAATACCTGCACGCATAATAGCATCTGCGTCTTGCTCAGTATTTACATCTTCAAACTTAACACGAAACATCGTGCTTTTACTTAAAGATGATTTTTCAATAAAAAATGGAATCAAGTTATTGCCTAAATCGACAAAAACTGATTCCAAATTTCTATAAAGTTCAGGCTCATCAGTATCTAACTTAATAACTACCTCGCCCTTAAAACTATGTTTTTTAACGATTTTGCCAAGATAAAAGCATTCTTCTTTTTGCATCATCGCTCTATAGTTTTTATTCTTCGCTATCTGCTCCGCTTTCTACTACAGCATCCTCACTATCAACAGCAGGTGTGTTAGCAGCGATACGCGCTTCATTAACAGCTTTTTCAGCTTCTAATGCTTTTGCTTTAGCATCAGCTTGAGCTTTAGCTAAACCATCAACTTTACCAGCTACTTTACCAGCTTTTTCATCTAACCAAGCAGTAAATTTTGCTTCAGCTTGCTCTTCAGTTAAAGCTCCTTTTTTTACTCCACCAGCTAAATGGTTTTTCAATAAAGCTCCTTTGTAAGATAAAATTGTTCTAGCAGTATCAGTTGGCTGTGCTCCATTTTGTAACCATTGTACAGTTCCATCAACATCTAAATCGATGGTAGCAGGGTTAGTGTTTGGATTGTAAGTTCCTAATTTCTCTAAGAAACGTCCATCTCTTTTAGCTCTTGAATCTGCAGCTACTACCCAGTAAAATGGTTTTCCTTTTTTACCGTGTCTTTGTAATCTAATTTTTACAGGCATAATTTTAATTTGTAAGGTACACGTACCTTGATTATTAATTAAGTGCGCAAATTTATAAAATATTTTCCATATACAACTATAAAAACACACCTATTTAAAATAAAAAAAAGAGCTTGAAAAACAAGCTCTTAAGAAAATAAAATCAGTGTGAAAATTATATCACTCTAACGCTAACTGCGTTTAATCCTTTTTTTCCTTCTTTTAGTTCAAACTCAACTGTATCACCTTCTCTAATCTCATCGATTAATCCTGATACGTGTACAAAGTGCTCTGTGTTTGATCCTGTTTCTGTAATAAATCCAAAACCCTTAGATTCATTGAAGAACTTTACTGTTCCTTGTTTCATTGTAAAAAATATTATATTAAAGCACAAATATACTTTTATTAACTGATAATTTATCGATTTTTTTCTATTTATTTAAAACTTAACATCTTGATAACACACTAACTAACATAGGTTTCAGCTATCTAAAAAACAGTATTCTCTCTATAAAATTAATCGTTAATAACTTCTAGAGAAAACATTCTAAATTCTTTGTATTTTTACACATTGTTTTTTGAAATTCTTCAATAAGAAAACTATACCGATGTACTTAATTTTTGATACTGAAACTACTGGATTACCAAAAAGTTGGAATGCTCCAATTACTGATACTGATAATTGGCCTAGATGTATTCAAATTGCATGGCAATTGCATGATGAAATGGGTAATTTAATTGAGCATAATGATTTTCTTATAAAACCTGATGGATTTAACATTCCTTATGATGCTGAACGTATTCATGGTATTTCAACTGATTTAGCTATTGAACAAGGGATCTCTTTAGATGAAGGGTTACAATTATTTAATGAAGCTTTAGGAAAAACAAAATTTGTTGTTGGTCAAAATGTAGGTTTTGATGTAAATATCATGGGGTGTGAGTTCCATCGTTTGGGTGTTGAAAACAACTTAACAAAATTACCTGTTTTAGATACCTGTACAGAACACACCGCAACACTTTGTCAAATACCTGGAGGACGTGGAGGTAAATTTAAATTACCAACACTTACCGAACTACATAAACATTTATTTGGTAGCGGGTTTGGAGAAGCCCACAATGCTACTGCCGATGTAGAAGCCACCACAAGATGTTTTTTAGAACTTATCCGTTTACGTCAATATACTGAAGAAAAGCTTGATGTACCTTCTGATTACTTTAAACGTTTTTCGGAAGTAAACCCAATGCCAATTAAAGTAATAGGGTTAAAGCATTTAAACCTTAAAAGAGAAAGTGAAAAAATACGCAAGCAAAATTCTTCTCAAGAAGAAGCTAGCGATACTATTTCAACTTCTGAAGGATTAGCAACTTTAAAGGATGTTCAGTTTGCTCATTTACACAATCATACTCAATACTCGGTTCTTCAATCTACCATACAAATTGGAAACATTATAAAAGCAGCTGCAAAAGACAACATGTCTGCAATTGCAATGACTGATACTGGTAATATGATGGCTGCCTTTCATTTTGTTCAAGCGGTATTAAATCATAATAAATCAATAGAAGCTGCGAATAAAGAAGCTATTGAAAAAGGAGAAGAACCAAACGGACAAATTATAAAACCAATTATAGGTTGTGAATTTAATGTTTGTACCGATCACACCAATAAAAGCCAGAAAGATAATGGACATCAAGTTGTACTATTAGCTAAAAACAAAAACGGATATCATAACCTAGCGAAAATGTCTTCTATCGCTTTTGTTGATGGCTTTTACTATATTCCTAGAATTGATAGAGAGGTTATAAAAAAATACAAAGAAGATGTTATTGTTTTAACAGGAAATCTTTATGGAGAAGTTCCTAGTAAAATATTAAATGTTGGAGAGGCTCAAGCTGAAGAAGCCTTACTTTGGTGGAAAGAACAATTTGGCGAGAATTTATACATCGAGTTAATGCGTCATGGGCAAGAAGATGAAAAAGTAGTTAACAAAACACTCTTAGAATTCTCCAAGAAGCATGATGTAAAAATCGTTGCCACAAACAACACTTTTTATTTAGGAAAAGAAGATGCCAATGCACATGATATTTTATTATGTGTTAAAGATGGAGAAAAACAAGCAACACCAAAAGGAAGAGGAAGAGGATATCGTTATGGTTTACCTAATGACGAGTATTACTTTAAATCTTCGGAAGAAATGAAAACCTTGTTTGCTGATCTTCCAGAGGCTATCATAAATATTCAAGAAATTGTAGATAAAGTTGAACCATTTACCTTAGCTCGTGATGTATTATTACCTGCCTTTGATATTCCTGAGGAGTTTAGAGATGAAAAAGATAATGATGATGGAGGAAAACGTGGTGAAAATAATTTTTTACGCCATTTAACATATGAAGGTGCAAAAAAGCGATACGGAGAAATTACTGAAAGTATTCGTGAGCGTTTAGATTTTGAACTTGAAGTTATTGAAAAAACCGGGTATCCTGGATATTTCTTAATTGTAGAAGATTTTATTCGAGAGGCAAGAAACATGGATGTTTCTGTTGGTCCTGGGCGTGGTTCAGCCGCTGGTAGTGTAGTAGCTTTTTGTTTATGGATAACCAATATAGATCCAATTAAGTATGATTTACTTTTTGAGCGTTTCTTAAATCCTGAACGTGTATCAATGCCCGATATTGATATTGATTTTGATGACGAAGGAAGAAGTCGAGTAATGGATTATGTAATTGATAAATACGGAGCAAATCAAGTAGCCCAAATTATCACTTATGGTACCATGGCTGCCAAATCATCTATTAGAGATACGGCCAGAGTTTTAGATTTACCATTATTTGAAGCTGATCGAATTGCCAAATTAATTCCTGGAATGAAGTTAAAAAAAATCTTTTCTTTAGATGAGAAAGGATTAAAAGAAAAACTTCGTTCAGAAGAAATTGAATTAGTTAACGAATTAAAACGCTTATCTAATGGTTCTGATTTAATGGCAGAAACCATTAATAAAGCACGAATTTTAGAAGGTTCAGTTCGTAATACTGGTATACATGCCTGTGGTGTTATTATTACTCCTGATGATATTACAAAGTTTGTACCTGTAGCTCTTGCTAAGGATTCAGACATGTATGTTACTCAATTTGACAACTCGGTAGTTGAGAGTGCTGGACTTCTAAAAATGGATTTCTTAGGGTTAAAAACATTAACCCTTATTAAAGATACTGTTAAGATTGTTAAAGCTAGACATGATGTAGATTTAGACCCAGAAAATTTCCCTATTGACGACATAAAAACATACGAATTGTTCCAGCGTGGAGAGACTATTGGTATTTTTCAATATGAATCTGCAGGAATGCAAAAATATATGCGAGAACTGAAACCAACAGTTTTTGCCGATTTAATTGCCATGAATGCCTTATATAGGCCTGGACCTTTAGAATATATTCCTTCGTTTATTAGAAGAAAGCATGGAGATGAAGAAATAGAATATGACCTTCCTGTTATGGAAGAGTACTTAGCTGAGACATATGGAATTACTGTTTATCAAGAGCAAGTAATGCTTTTATCTCAAAAACTAGCAGATTTTACAAAAGGTGAAGCCGATGTACTTCGTAAAGCCATGGGTAAAAAACAAATTGCTGTTTTAGCTAAAATGAAACCAAAATTTGTTGAACAGGCAAAAACTAACGGACATGATGAAGAGAAGTTAGAGAAAATTTGGAAAGACTGGGAAGCCTTTGCCTCGTATGCATTTAACAAATCTCATTCTACATGTTATGCTTGGATTGCCTACCAAACTGCATATTTAAAAGCCCATTACCCTGCTGAATATATGGCTGCAGTACTTTCTAATAATATGAATGATATAAAATCTGTATCATTTTTCATGGAAGAATGTAAACGCATGGGACTAGAGGTTTTAGGTCCAGATATTAATGAATCTTTTTCTAAGTTCTCTGTAAATAAAGAAGGGGCTGTTCGTTTTGGAATGGCAGCTATCAAAGGAGTTGGAGCAAACGCTGTACGAGCCATTATTGATGAACGTAGAGAAAATGGAAATTTCAATTCTATTTTCGATGCTTCTAAACGTGTAGATTTACGTGTAGCCAACAAAAAAGCTTTTGAAGGGTTAATTTTAGCAGGCGGTTTTGATTCTTTTGCTAATACACATAGAGCACAATACTTTGTTGAAGACGAAAAAAATCAAACTTTTTTAGAAAAAGCACTTCGTTTTGGTAATAAATATCAAGAAAACAAAAATTCTTCGCAAGTTTCATTATTTGGGGAAGCCTCTGCTGTAGAACTACCCGAACCTATTATTCCTGAATGCGAAACATGGGGTACAATGGAATTACTAGCCAAAGAAAAAGAAGTAATTGGAATGTATATTTCTGCTCACCCTTTAGATGATTTTAAAAATGAGTTAAAATTTTGTAATGCTTCTCTTTCACACTTTAAAGATATTGCTAAATATGAAGGTTTGGCTTTAACTTTTGCAGGAATTGTTACCGATGTTCAACATCGAGTATCTAAAGCTGGTAAAGGATGGGCTTCTTACATTGTTGAAGACTATAATGACAGCTTTGAATTTAGAGTTTTTGGTGAAGAATACTTGAAATTTAAACATTTTTTGGTTCCAAATTCATTCTTATTTGTCAAAACCATGATTAAACCTGGTTGGACAAATAAAGAAGGAGTAAAAGGGGATCCTAGAGTTTCTTTTACAGATTTTAATTTACTTCATGACATTATGGATAAAATGTGTAAAAAAATCACCATTACAATGCCTTTAGATAAGGTAAAAGAAGATATGATTAAAGATTTACAACATTTATTTGCCACTAATAAAGGATCACAAGGGTTAAACTTTACCATATGGGATGCTGACGAAAAAATAGAGTTAAATTTACCTAGTAGAACAACAAAAATTAAAATTTCTAATGAGTTTCTAAAAGCTTTAGATGAGCAATTTATTAACTATAAATTGAATTAATTCAAAAAATGTTAACACCATCTCAAAATAGTATAGACTTATTATCTAACATAAAGAGTAATAAATTATATAACGAACTTATAAATCAACTAAATAAAGATCTTAGTTTAACAGGAAACAATCTACATTTTTCTAAAAACTATGTTCCTTTAACTTTGAAGAATGAACTTCAAATAAAAATCAAAGAACTCATCAATAATGATTTTAATTTATTTACAAACCTTTTATATCGTATAGATGTTTCTGAAAAAGACATAAAAAATATTGATCCAGCAGATGTTGATGTATATTCAGAAAATATTACTTTCTTAATTTTAAAAAGAATTTGGAAAAAAGTATGGTTTAAACATCAGTATACAGAAAAATAATATCTTATATTATAAAACTATCAATCAAACTATCTATATCATGTTCTTCTTTAATAGTATTAAGCCACTGTGCTGTATCATTATGATCTAGAAAGCTATTAAACGCTTCTCTAACAGTAATACGGTTTTGTTCGGGTAAATCTTCAATTACCTCAGTTAAGTTATCTAAAAGATGTGTTGCTGATATTTGTTCTTCACAAAGTTTGAAAGCTATTTTACCCGTGATTTCAAGAAACTGTAAATAGTTTTTTTTGGTTGTAATAGGTGTATTAATCCTTAATTTATTAAAAACCTCCTTCACAACTCCTGCAGTTTGTCGCCCCCAAATACCATCTACCAAAATTTCTTCTTTATAAATATGTTTTAAAACTAATTGAAGATATAATGTTTCAGATTTTGAATTTTCATTGTAATCTACCGGTACACTAGTATCAACATGCCAATGATCTTTATGGTTTGGGTAATGATAATTTAATACGATTCCAAAATGCTTTCTTAAAAAAGACTCTATACCTAAGTACAATTCTTTTTGATGTACAAAATTCATTGTAACCAAGGTTTTATCTTTCCAAAAAATTGCGTCTAAATCAAACGCCTTTCCATGACCGTGTTGCCCTGGTTTATTAACAAATATTCCTGCCGTAGTTATTACTTCAGGGACTCCTAATGGGCAATTTTCAAATACTTCTTGCAAAGCTTGTTCCAATACTTTAAAAAAACTTTCCTCTATTAAAAAATCACGTTGCTCTCCTCTTGTTCCATAAGGGTGATTAGTTAATCTTGCATAGTGCAAAGGAATACCGTTTACTTGATTTATTTTTTTCATAATTTATTATTTTTATAGTTACACAATTCTAAAATAAATATTCAGTTTTTATTAGTTTTTTATAATGAAATAACAGAAAATCACATGCTAATATTAATTGTTTTACCTTCTTTTGAATACTCTCTTTTTACACCTTCTAATAAATATTTTCTTTGAATTTTATTTTTGTTATTTGCTATGGTTTGTAAACAAGCATATTGAATAACATTTACAATATTTGACCCTGTAATACTATATTTTTTTGCTAGTTCTTCAACTGTTATTGATGACTCTAACTCAATATTTACTGGTAAATTCTTTCTCCATAACTGAATTCTCTCTTCATAACCTGGAGCTTCGAATTCTATAATATTATGAAAACGACGAGTAAAAGCTGAGTCAATATTATTTTTAAAATTCGATGCTAGTATAATAAGCCCTGGATGTGCTTCAATACGTTGCAACAGATACGACACTTCTTGATTTGCGTATTTATCATGAGCATCTCTAACACTTGTACGTTTACCAAATATAGAGTCAGCTTCATCAAAAAACAAAATCCAATCTTGATCAATAGATTTATCGAATAACTTAGATAAATTCTTCTCCGTTTCTCCAATATATTTTGATACTACCATTGACAAATCTACTCGATACACATCACGCTCAGTATACTTACCCAACAAACTGGCCGTTAATGTTTTTCCTGTACCAGGAGCACCACAAAACAACACTCGATATCCTGGTTTAATTTTAGCTCCCATACCCCAATCGTTCATTAACACTTCTTTATAAGCTAACCAATTCTCAATTTCTTTAACATCATTAAGCGTTTTTTCTTGTAATACTAAATCACCCCATTCCATATCAGTAGTTATTAAACTTGCTGGGAAATCTTGACTTAATTGTGGTTTTAATTCTTTTCCTGTTAAAAATAAATGAACATATTCTTCTGCAAGAATTAATTTTCCACTCAAAAAAGGCTCCCCCTTTGGTACACTTTCTAGCTCAAGAATTCTTTTTTTAAATAAACTACTCTTATAAAACAAGTAGTCAATTAAATGATTTCTGTATTCTATCTCTTTCCCTCCTAAAATATACAATGCTGTTTCACCCGTTGGAATAACACCTCTATAATTTTTTCCTTTCACCCCTCCAAACTCTGGAAACTCACCTCCATGAGGAATAAATTCTGATAAAATATCGTTAATGAAATTTGCTGAAATATGAGGAACTAAAGCTAACATTAACAACACTATTTCATCAGGGGAAAATTGATTTTTATAAATAAATTGCGATAATTCTGAATCATCCAATTGAAATTCAACCTCAGTATCAATTATATTATCTTCATTTAGATCTGCTTTTAATCTTTTTCTTATTCTGAACGCTAAATAATTATAAAAACTTGTTTCAGTAACTACTTCCAGCATTTTATTATTTTCATTCATAATTCTTTATTTTTTAGAAGCTAAAAACTTATCTTTTGTATCTTCAAAACCTGCATCTTCTCCTACATTAATTGATTTATCAGGTTGCACTTTTGTTTCTGCTTTTTTCTCTCTTTTATCATCAGTAATTTCTGTCTGTAAACCTGAAGCAAAATCTTTTCCTAAACCAGTAGATTTGTAATTAATGCTTAAAAACTTTGCAGGAACTCCAGTCATATCTCTATTTATAGATTTTTGAAGTGAACTTATTAATTTATCTTTCGCTTTTTTATCATCTTCGTCTTTTACATACTTTATTTTAGAAGTATCTTTATCAAACTCTTGAGCTAATAAATTTTTTAATTTATCTGGGCTATTTTGATCATCTGTAATTTTAGCCGTTGCTGTTAAATCATACTTCTGCTTACTTTTTTTAAAGTGAGCTGCCATTTGATTTTCTACATTCAACATATCTTTTGTATTGTAATCAGGAGAAGATGGGTGAATATTTAAAGATGAATTTCTACCAGAACCTCCAAACTGATCTCCAATAATATGCGCATTATGAAATACACTTGCGCTATCTGTTTTACCTCTACCGATGCCACTTGGCTTGCTTGATAAATTTTGTCCATGTACTTTTCTTGTTTGCACTTTATTTGGAATGCCTTTTTCTACTTGATCATAACTAATTTCAACTGTAAATTTTGGTCCTTTTTTCTTATCAGCTGTAAGTGTTTCGTAGGAAGCTATATATTTCCCTTTGGTGTCACTTTCTATTACAATTTGTTTAGGAATAAAATTATCATGTTCAGGTTTACTACTAGTACCAGCCCCTTCTTTTAATATTTTTGATGAACTTTCAATTGTTAAAGCAGGGTTAGACTTAGCTTTTCCTGCTGCTCTTTTAATTTGTTTTGGTAAGTTTGGATCATCAACAGAAAAGAACTCGTACCCAACTTTTTTTGCCTCTTTCTCAAAAGTTTTATTTAATTTTTTCCCAGACTTTATGTAAACATTTTTATTCAAATGTTTTTTCAAGAATTCTTTCACAACTTCGTCTCCTTCAACCATAATACCAGCCATCAGCTTAGATAGAGCAGTCATTTTAGTTGTTAAATCATTTGTTAATGATTTTTGTTTAGCTTCTGGAGCTTTTTCAATCTCTTTTTTTAACTGTTCTGTTTCTTTATGTAAACTAATAGCATTTTTAATATCTGCTTTTTTACTCTCTTCTGCTACTTTATATTTATGATTCAACATTACTTCAACTGCAGTTGGAGTACTAGCAACCATCATCTTTGCACTTTTACCTTTTCCTTTATAATACAGAGTATGTGACTTTCCATCTTTAGCTTTAAATTTTTTCTTCTTTTTCCACCATTGTAACAATCCTTTTACTCCTTTTTTAACCTTAGCTTTTCCTTTTTTGACTAATTTTTTAAACTTCTTTTTAGCTTTCTTAATCATTTTTGTAACCGCACGATCTATACGTTTACGTACTTTTTTAATTATTTTCTGTACTTTTTTCACAAGCCCCCCTAAACCTATTAGTTTAGCAAAAAGACTTATAACAAGTGGTAATAGCATTGCTAATCCTTTTTCAATTGCTTTTGCAACACCTGCTACATTACCACTGGCTAACGATTTAATAGCTTGAATTAATGATGGAATTAACATAATTGCAGACTGTACAAAAAATACAATAAGATCTTTAATTGCCATAATAGCTTTTATAAACCCTGCTCCTGGAATTAATAAACTTAATAACCATTTTATACCGGCTTCTATTACTTGCGTAATTAACATGCTCTTTATAGATTCTATAATAGTTTCTTTAAGATCTGTAAACTGCTCTTTGATATATTCCCAGATTCCAGAAACTCCTTTTTCTCTAATAATCTGAAACATTTCAAAGCCTTTTTCCATGGCTACTACCATTGGTTCACCCATGAGTAGTACTGATTTTTTACGTACAAAATCCCATGATAATCCAAGTACTTGCATTACCAAACTGAAAATTCCTTTGAGACTAAATAGATTATCTGGAATGGTAATTCCTACTGGCCCCATAGCCCCTGTCAACCACGTTACAAAACCACCTAACATGTGTTTTTGAATGTTAGCCATAAACATATCAATTCCTTTTCCTACACCTTCAAATAATGTAGTAACAAAACCTATGGGATCTTCCATAATAACATCCATAGCATTTTGAATTTCTGCTAATAATGTTGCTATTAAATCTCTCAATTTTTTAATGGTTTCTATAATACCATTTATAAAACCTAACGCTGCATCAATAAGACCTCGATTTGCAGCTTTCATTTCTTCGATTCGTGCATCAACAGCATTTAATCCTTCCATGTATTGCTCTGCCAAACTATCAATTAATTCATCTTGTTTACTATTTACAGAATCTTCTAATTCGTCAAATTTATCATTGATTTCTTCTGCGGCTTCTTTTCCTAATTTTTGAAGGTTTTGAGGCAACGATGTTACATATTCCTGAACTTCTTGTTTACCTGTAGTAACTCTTGTTTTGGCTTCAGTTAACTTAGTTGCTACATACTCTGCTACTTTAGTTATTACCTTATCCATCGTATTAATATACTCTTTACGACCAGTAACAAAGAAATCATTTACTTCATCTGGCATCCCAGCGAACTTATCTTTAACCCATTTTAACTTTCCTGACACACCACTATAACGCCTCGCTTTATAAGCTCTCATTTTAGAAGCTACATGATTTTCAAATTTCATTTTAGCGAGTTCCGTTCCTGCTTTAAAAGTTGCTTTTACAGTAGTATCTAAATCAGTAAGTATTTTTTCAACAGCTGTTTTAGAGTTTTCATAAATTTTATTTATTTCAGTTGCAATTCGGGTACGTTCCGAAGTATCTTTCCCACCAGTTTTTGTTTGTGATCCTGTAACCTGAGTTAATAGTTTACTTCTATTTTGATGCATTTCTGCTAAACCTGCTTGCTCTTTCCCCGTTGCTCCAGCTTTTGCGCTTTGAAGTACTCCTTTTTCTTTTTGACGTAATTGTGCTGGCGCAGTTGCCGCATCTTTTTTAGCTTCATTTTTAGCATCTAAACCTTGCGTAAAAGATGGTTCGTTAGATTTTTCTAACTGTTCATCAGTTACTTTATTCATTGCCATTTGTTGGTCTACCTCAGCAACATTATCTTCAAGTGGTTTATTAACTTCTGCATTTCCTCGTTTTGGAGGCATTGCCTTTTTTGGATTTGCCGTTGCTGGTTTATTCCCTATTGGAGCCGCAGGTAATGGTGTTACTTCTCGTTGTGGTATTGCTCCAACATTGGGCTCTTGTTGTGATGTTTGTTCTACTGGCCCTGCTGCTGCAGTTTTTTCATTTTCTACATCTTGCGTAGCAGACTGATTTACCTCATCAATATTATTATTCTCATCAAAATTAGCAGCTTCATCTTGATTTTTAGGCAACTGCATTCCTTCAATGCGTTTCATTAATTTTGCTTTAAAATCTACCGCATTAAATGTACCTGGTTCTGCTTCAGCCATTACTTCAACCTGTCCAGATTGTGCCATACTCACACGTTCATTCTCTGGAGAAACCGCAGCACTTTGTGCTACTGATGCTGACGTTTTTGAATCTTCGTGTTGTTGTTGTTGTTTTGATGTTTTTTTTAGTTTTCCTTCAAGCTTTTTAAAATTCGGATCTTCTTTTGGATTTCTTGGTGTTGTTTTTTCTGCGACTTTTTTACCTAAAGCTCCTTTTTCTTTTTCACCTTCAGCTTTTTGTTTTTCTTCTTTATTTTTAGCTTCTACCAATCCTTTTCCACCTTTTCCTTTTACTACATCTTTTATTGTATTTTCACCACTGCTGCTCTCTATAGTAACTTGTTTTGTACTTACCTCTTTTACGACTAATTCATCTCCAGTTTCTTTCTCTTTTGAATTCTCCTTACCTTCTTCTTTTTGTTTATTTTTAGAATTAATTACCGTATCTAATCCTTTTGTTTGTGCTTTTGCCGCAAAGAATTTTGGTGTTTCTTTAGTTTTCTTATTTTTTTCTTGCTTTTTGTTTTTTGTAGCTTCTTGTTGATCTTCTGACTTTACCACCTTTAGTTTAGGCTGTATAAAATTATTCGACTTTGAAGTCGATGATAAAGATGGTTTACTTGAATTATTTTGTTTAGCTACAAACATTTTTTATTTTATTTTAGGTATTGGAGGTATTAAACTTTTATCAATCAATGAAGGATCTTTTTCTATTTCTTTAAGGGTATTAGGGTCAAGGTAAATACCTTTTTCGTGTGCTGCATAGTTTTGTAAACCATCTATCATTGACGCACCATAAAATTCAAAAATTTCTGCTACGGCTTCATTCCCTTCATCATAAGTCGAAGTAAAATTACCCTCAGCCCCTTCTCCTGGTAATGGATTATTTATCACCTGTCCTTGATTATTTTGTATAGCATCTATACCATCTAAAGCATCTCCATAATGAGTAAATTCATTTATCAAAACTTGATTCAAACTTATACTAATCGCATTTTTTTGCTCAGCAGTTGCATTAGGGTTAGAGAGTACTTCTTCATACTTCTCTACTAGTTTGTAATTTAGTTTAATTGTATTCCCTTGATAAAAATATTCTCCGTTTTGATTTGGGTTCGAAAACTCTACTAATTCTATTTTAGGACCATTTCCATTTTCAAAATCAGTTGTTTCTTTAATTTTTTCAGGAGTTAAAATACCAACGGAATTTTTAAGTAAAGCCTTTTTTATTTTTTCACTCCCAGTTAAATACTCTCCAAAGTGATCATTCATATAAGCATAGAAAAAAGGAAATGCTGTTTTATATTTTTCTAAAGTATTTTTATCTTTTTGATTATTAGCAGGAACTGCTGAGTCAGGTTTTCTTTGAACCTTCTTTTGTACCATTCCCTTTTGTTGAATAGTATGCGTCAATTCATGAGCTAATAAATGCTTTCCTTCTCTTGAATTAGGGTTATATTTTCCTTTATTAAAATAAATATCATTTCCATGTGTAAATGCCTGCGCGCCTATTTCTTTACTCATTTGAGATGCGCCCAAATCATTATGTATTTTTACGTTATTAAAATCTGCACCAAAGCCTGACTCCATTTCACTTAGCGTTTGAGCATCCATTTTTTGGCCTCCACTTCCTTTTCTTAATTTACCTTCAAAAGAAGACTGTGGTTTAGCTATTGATTTTGAATTTTTTATTTTAGATTGTATTTCTTCCTCTTCTTTTTCTTGAATATTTTCCTCTTCTTTTTCTTGAACAGATTCTTCTTCTTGCTTTTGAACTATTTCTTCTTCTGAACTTTCCATTTTCTGGATTAATGGTGTTACTTCAGATGCTAATGATTTCTTTTGGATCTCATCATCCACCTTTTTTCTTTGTAATAAACCTCCTTCATTTTTACTATTAACCACTTTATCAGCCATTTTATCAGCTTCTACCTCATACTTATCTCCAGAACTACCCATTTTTAATTTTGTTTGGATATTTGGTTTAAAGAAAAGAGAGTCTTTTTTTACTATTTGTGGTTGTATTTTTCTTATTCTTCGTTTCATTACATCAATTTTAAAATTACCAGTTTGTAAAAATTAACCCCTTCATCCATGGTAGTTTACACATACTATAATTCCATGGTAACTTATCTAACAATATATCATGCACTTTTCTTTCAATAGTAATATTCGGGTTATCTTTAGTTAAATCTAATTTACCTACCCTTTGTATAAATTCATTTCTAATAAGATCTGGAGACGATTTTTTAAGCACTTCCCAATTTTGAGTTACAGCTTTCATTAGTTCTTCTGCTTTCTCTTTTAATTCTTCAGACAACTTAATATTTCTAGGTATTGAATGATTTATTGGAACATTGCACAAAAATTTTTCAAAAACTAAATTACTCTCTACCTGTCTTTCTTTCTTTGTAGCTACATAATGTAACAAGTGAACTGCTTGAATTGGTTTTATTATCTTATTCTCAGCATTTAAAAAATTACACGAATTAAAAAACTGCTTTAAAAATGGATGTATTAAAATTAACCCTGCGTTTTCTACAAAATATGATTTTGCTTGATTAGCAACTCCTGTTTCATTTTTTACTATTTGAATATTTAATTCATCAAACGACTCTTGAATGTTAATTCTCTCTTGAACTATTAATTCACTTTCTTCATTCTTCTTTAAACTTTTGTTTACATCTAATTCAAACTTTCTTTCAGTTTTCTTAAAATTATTAGAATACAATCTATCATGAATAATTCTCTTTCTATTTTCTAGAATTTCATCCTCTCTCTTCTCTATCTCATTCTCAACTTTTTTAACTGTTTTAGAGGATTCATTTTCTTTCCTGTTTTCTGTTTTATTCTTTAATTTCTCCTTTTGTTCTTTTTTATGTGTTTTAGCTATTTTTTTTTCAGAAGATTTATCTACGTTTAATTTATTTGTTACTGTATTAGTTTTTTGATCAACCACATCAACCTTATTTTCCTTCTTAATTTTCACATTCTCTTTCTCAAAAAGAAGATCTTTATTTATACCACCCTTTGACAAAACTTCAGACTCTTCCCTTGGTTTTCTATTAGTACTACGATTGATTTCTTCTGTCTTCGAATTATCATTTGCTCTATTGAACTCTTCTTTCGTTGATTCTTTTATTTTTTGAAACCCTTCTAATTTTAAATTCTCTTTGTTTATTTTTGTTTTTAAAACTAACTCTTCTGGCTTTTCAGGCAAAAAACTTCCCTTTTCTTGAAGTAATGATTTCTCCTTGTTTCTTAAAAAAAAGTCTTTTTCTTTCTCTACATCATTTATTTTTATAGCCTCTTTTCCTTTTTTAAATATTTGTTCTTTAATATTTTTTTCATTTAGCTTATCTCTACTAGAATTAACAAAATCTTCTTTTTCAATTTCTTTATTCTCTTTTAATTCTGGCAAGGCTGCATAAAAAAATTCTAAAACATAATTTAAATTACTCTTCTTACCTAAGTCATCTCTAGTTATATTAAATCCACCTTGTAATTCTGTATGCTTTTCATTTAATTCAATACCTATTTTATTCAGCTGCTTTTTATCTTTAAATTGAGTATCATTTTTTTCAATTGCTTTAACTACCTTCAAAAAATCTTTTACCAATACTGCTTCCACAACATAAAACCATATGCTTTT
Source organism: Tenacibaculum halocynthiae (assembly GCF_964512825.1). Taxonomy (NCBI): domain Bacteria; kingdom Pseudomonadati; phylum Bacteroidota; class Flavobacteriia; order Flavobacteriales; family Flavobacteriaceae; genus Tenacibaculum; species Tenacibaculum halocynthiae. Next base: position 117,804 of record NZ_CAZELG010000016.1, read on the forward strand.
TCTCTTTTCTTCTGGTATTTTTTTTGCTTTAGAAATGAATGACAAAACCTCATTTAATCCTTTTGGTTTATTTAATATCCCTAGAAATAACAAACAAAGTTCATTATCAAAAAATTGATTGACTAATCGTTTTTTTACTTTTTCATTTTGAATAGCTTTTAAAAACTTAATTTGAAAATTTTCGTTTTCGGTAATTTGAAATAATATTTTTTTAGAAAAAAAATCTTTATTATTATTATTCCACCAAGGAAAAGTGCCATTCTCTAAAAAATAAAAGAATGTATTTACTTTAGAATTCGAAACAGTTACTGAATTAATTTCCAATTCATTCATCTCAGGTTTATTTAAAACTGCTTCTAACTTTTCTAAAAACTGTTGTCTTATTTGTTGTTTTGTATTTTTAAAACATAATGATTTATTTCTTTTTGACACGTTAACTTCAATAGCCAGTTTCGATATTTGTTGAATAATCATTTCTGAATTTGATTCAACTTCTAACGAATTAAAATATTCATTGATTAGAGGAAAAACTTCTTCCTGTAAAAAAACTTCCATTGAATTTTTATATTCATTCGCTACTTTTTTACTTTTTGTATTTACCTCAACAAAAACTTTTTCTATGCTATGTTCAGTTTTCGCAATCATAGCTTAGTTATTAAATTCTTGGTTATAAAATTCTTTAAACTTTCCGATTTATTGATTTCAGCGCAGTTTTCTAAAAATGTTTTTAAAGAAATTATTTCTGGTAACACGTCATTTATATCTAACTTAATTCCAGATTCTTTAAAGCCACTTAAATCTGTATCAATAGTATTCAATATATTTTTTAACCTAGTACTTATATTTTTCTCAGCATCTTCTAAAGTCTTTACTTCTTGACAATGAAGAATACTCATAAATAATTTTACTTGACTTCTATAATATTTTTTAAGAACACTACTACTTTTATCTTTATTTAATAATACAGAAGTATTATCTAATAAAATTAAAAACTGCTTTTCTAAAATTGAATTCTTTGAGCCGTTTAAATAAGCAGATAGTTCTTCTAATACCAAACCATATAACCTTTTAGTTGGTATTATTACATTATCAACTATTCTTTTTATTTCTAAATCATCTAACTCAATTAATTTATCTTCCTCTTTAAAGGTATTTTGTTCTTGAATTAAAATACTTTTAATTTTATCCTCACATGTCTTTTCTTTTGGATTTCTAATTTCAATAGTCTCTGTTTTAGTATTCTCATCACATTTGCTAAACACAGTCAATGATACTTCAATCGTATCTTCATTAAAATTGTTTAAGTCTTCAGTTATGGTTACTCTTTTAGTTTGAGGCTCTCTCTTATCTCCATTGATAGTCCATACATATTCATCTGCTTTTTCAGAACTATTTGTTAATGATAACTTCTTGGTAGTTTCATCAAAACTGTGAGTAAAATTAGCTTTAGGCGCTGCTATTAAATTAGCTGTTCCTGAAGCAAAAGCTCCAATAATATTAATAGTCACTACTCCTGATTTTGTTATTCCTGAATTAGCAGGAATGAACTCCCAAATTTTATTATCATTATTAAACTTCACATTTCCTCCTGACAGCTGTACCCCTTCATAATCAGGCTCAACAGTTACTTTATACGGAGTATTATCGTTTAAACAATATGTTACATCAGGTAATGTTACTGTGAAATTTGGAAATGAAATACTTTTAATAAATTCAGCAGTTGATGAGCAACCATTATTATCTGTAATGGTTAATGATATTGTAAATACATTTTCTGCTCCCTCTTTAATCAACAACTGTGGATTAAACAATTCATTACTAGATTTTACACCATTAACATTCCATCCATATGTTAAACCTACTGGTTTAACACCATCTGGTAATACTCCTTCAAAGGCTGCTTCGTAAAACAATTGTCCGTTTTTCCAAATAAATCTTGACTCTTTTCTTTCTAAAATTGAAATTTGTTTTACTTCATGAATTACAATTCTTGCATTGGTTGATTGTCCATCTTCTAAAAACTCTATAGTTTGTTCAAACGCTCTAAATACAGCCACATCTATCACTAACTCTTCACCCTCAATTTTTAATCCTTTGATATCATCTCCTAGAAGTGTTATGCCTCCTTTAACATTAGAAAATTTAATTCTAACTGTTTTTTCAACCATAGAATCTAAACAATAAGAAGGCTGAATGGCTAATTCAGAAGGAGTAAATGTGTCAAAAATTATCGTTTTTATTGGAATACTTTTTTGACATGGTCCCAATGAAATTTCTAATACTGGATTAACTTCATTAGACAATTCACTTATTGGTAATTTATAATTTTCAATAACTCTATTATTTACAGGAGAGCGTTTTACTTTTGTTCCATTCCCCATAAAATCCCAACTATAGGTAATTGAGTTAAAAAACTCTTCATTTACAAACTCAGTATCTTTCCATTCTAAAACATAAGTAACTCTTGCTAATGTTTTCTCTTTATTATACTCAATAGGTTCTTCTATACCAACAAACAGTTCTAATTCTGGGTATACTATTAATTCACAATCTGTAGGTTCATCATTTACCGTAAACTTGATGGGTTTAGCTAATGCACTTTTAGCTATTTTAGTAATATCAATTTTATACTTATTATCATTTGGATCTTTAAAAACACCAGATTGAATATCTTTAGGTAGTATTGCTTTCACCTCTCCATCAATTGGCCTAACTAAAAACTCTAAAGGAACTACTTCTGTATCTTTTTTCAAACAAACACTTTTTACAGGAAGACTTAAAAATGCTGGTTCTTTAGGTATCACAAAATTTACTGGAGTACAATCTGAACAACACATATATGGCAAAGAAAAATCTGCAACTACAGTATTTTTCAATGTTGCGTTATCAATAATCACTTGATTTTCATCAAAAAACAACCTTTTATTACTGCCTAAAACTGCTGGATTAAACATTTGAAAAAAGTATTCATCTTTAGGTACTAAATGATCTTTAATTGAAATTTGCATTCCTACTGAACCGTCTTTGAACATTAAAGTTTCTTCAGCCTTAAGGATTTTAGACAAACCTGCTCTAGACCATGTTCTATTTAAAAAAGTTGAAAAATTGCTAACCGTTTCAGGAAGTGTTTTCCCCACCAAAACGACATCTCTATCTAAAAAACGTTCTTTTTTAAAGTCAAAAAAGTTACGGTCTACAAACGAAAATTCTACACTTGAATTTTTACTCCATAAATTAATTACTCCCCCGTTTTTATATAAAATTTCAGTGTTACCTAATACTTTTTTTTCTTTTTTTGGAAATTCTTCTAATTCTTTTCCTGTATCAATAGGTTGTCTTCTAAATACAATATTTAACACTACATCATCAAATGTGTTTTTATCAGCAGCATTTTCTGTGACATACACCATTACAAAAGTTCCTCCAGGCATAACACCTGCTTTATGCTCTAACCCTGGATGTTGTTTTACAAATTCAGAAAGTTGTATTTTCTTTAAAATTTTCTTCTTTCTTTTATCTATTTCTACAAGTAGTGTCTCTAATTTTTTTCCTGAACAGCAAACAATTGACAATTGATTTATTAATAAACCCAATATTTGTTTAATTGTTAGTTTTAAGGATGTGCTATTATACTTTGCTTGTAATGTTTTTACTTGTTTACATAGCTCTTCAATTGTTAACTTATAATTCACTAAAACATTAGTATCAATATCTCGTATATTTAATGGCACTTTAGCATCTAAAACATACGCATGCACCAGTGTTTCAGTAACGTCTTTTAAAATAAAATCGCTTAATTCTGGTTCTTTTTTCCATAGATCTTTATCTCGAATAGCTACAGTTTCTTTATTTAACGCTACAATAATATCACTTGCAGATCCTTTTTTATTTTTATCAAATACTTGTTCTATCAAAAAACCAAGAGAGTCTTTATCTTTAGTCAAACTCTTTTTAATTATATTTTCTTCTTCTAAAAAAAGTTCATATTCTTTTACACTAGTATCATATTGGTGTTTAACTTCTTCTTTAAAATCTAACTCTCTTGAGAACCTTTCTGTACGATCCATTAGAACAGAATCAACCATTAATTCTTTGTCAAGAAAATCACCTTTGTTTTTTCTAGAAATAACTTTATCTACCTCTGAATTAACTTTAGGGTCTGTTAATTTGAATGCTGAAAATGTTTTGCTTACTTCTGATAAAATACAATTCTGTTCTGTTCTCCATGCATTCAAAAGCATTTTCAAATCTTCAAACTCACATTCGTATTTATTAATATTAATATTTTGTTCGGTAGCGTTAATTGAAAGTGTTTTAACATCAAAACTTAATCCATTATCTTTTTTAAGTTTTAGTATTTTTTCTAATGCCTCTCGATACATTTTACCTTGATGCCCTTCAATTCTGTAAAAATCATTTTTATCTATATTGTATGATAATGGTTTTTGAATAGCTAAGGCTGAAGACAACTTACTTTTATGATAGCTTAAATTTTGATTTTCCCTGTAATTCTTTGTTTTATTGAAATCCCATTTCTTTAAAAAATCTGAAGAGATATTGTAATAAAAAGGAATAGCTTTGTCACTTAAAAAAGTATGAGCTTGAGATGGAGTAATTACAATTTCTCCTGATTTTTCTTTTCCTATATAACTATTAGCTATAGCAATTGCTCTATTTATTAAAAGCGCTACTTTTTGAAGATTTTCATCTTCATTACCTATAATAGTTGATTTATAAAAACGGTGGCGTAACTCTGGATATACTGTAGCTTTTTTTAGTTTACCAAGCATAATATGTTTAGGAAATGCTCCTATACTCGGGCAACAGTTTACATTAATATGAAGTAATAGTTCCTTTATTTCATTATAAGTATCTATTAAATCTTTTATAACATCATATCTATATTGAAAATCTAAAGGAACAGCTAAAGAACTAAAGCTAAACAATGATTTTATTTTTGCTGAAATTGAAGGTTTTTGAAATTTTGATAGTAATACATCATATCCTAAAATTAAATCTGTACTAATACTTTCGTCTTTAACAACGTCATTAAATTGTGCTTTTAAATCAGAAAATATTTCAGTGTTTTTTTCATGTAATACAACTCTTTTAGCCTCAACTATTGGTAATTCATTATTAATTTTATACCAATTATGCTTTAAAAAAATAGCATCTCTAGTAGCTATAGCTTCTAAATCTTCACTATCTACAAGTAGTACACGTAAATTATTTATTTGCTCTATTCCTTGATTATCACAGGTTAGTTTATTACATAATACATCTTCTTTTGAATACTGTTCTAGATACAATAAAACAGTCATTTTTTGTATGTTTTCAAAACTTGCTAAATCAGTATACGAATCATCCTTTTCACTATGTAACTCCCATAAATTAAACTGCTTTTCTTGAGAATTTAAAAAACGTGGATATTGACCTTTATCATCTTCATATTTTTTAAAAAATGAAAATGTTTTTGATTTAATTTTATTTGCTATTAAATCAAAAAACTGTACTAAATCTCCATCAGTTGTAACCGCAGTTCCTTGAGTAATTTCAATACTAGTAACTGCATTTTTATCAGTATTAAATTGAAGTAATACTTCAAAACCACAAACAAGTCCTACACCACTTAAACCTAATTTAGATAAACGATTTTGATCTTCAAAATAATCAATGAATGTATTTAATTGTTTTTCAGTTAATACCTGATTTGCATTAAATTTACTGTACTCTGTTGTTATATCTTTTAGCTTTAGTTTAGTTTCCATACCTAATAAGTTTTGGCAGTGTTAATTATTAAACACGTACTATTTTTATGACTTTATTTCTTTATTATTTTCTTTTTCTACTGCTATATTTCCTATACTAGATTGACCTAATATGATTCTTCCATCTAAAGCTTCATCTTCCGCATTACAATCTGTTAATCTCCCTACAGGATAAATAGTATTTAACTTTTGCATTGCGTTCATTAAATCTTGTAGTTCATTCCCTTCTATAGGTTGTTTTTGTTCCGAATTCGTTTTAGCAAACAAGTATTTTTTATAAGAGTCTTCAAATTGTAGCAAATCGTTATCATCATCAGCAACTGTACCTTTTCGTTCTCCTACCCAACATATTCTTGGTAGAACATGAGCTGGCAGTTCTTGCCTAATAACATCTTCCATGTAGCGTCTAAAATCAGGGTTTGAAAAGCGATATGTATAACCTGGAAGTACAATACTTACTCTATATGAATATGGGTCTATTGTTCCACAATCTGCACAATCATCTGCACAAATAGGTAAAAAGTTTACTGAATCATTACTATTTACATCAGGTCGTAATAACATATGCTCTACTAAAAACATTCCTTCTTCTGTAAAATCTTTTTTCATAAAAGAAACTACAGTAAGTAATGCCTCTTTTAAATCATTAAGACTCGTATGATACTTGAATTGTTTTGCTATAATATAATCAGAACTACTTTCTGGTTTTTCAGGGTTGATAACATCAAAAGAATATTTTACTGGAATAGAAGGTTTTGAAGGTGTTGATTTATGTATTCTTATAAATCCTATTTCTGTATTATCTTTTATCCCAATTTCGAACGCTTTTTCTATTTCACTTTCACTAGTTTGAACTATTTGTAATACTGCAAAATATAATTCCTCTATAGCAAATGCCACCTTAGTATAGCTTTCTGTAGCTGACAATAAAATAGCTCCATCATTATCTTTTAACCTCCATCTATAAACAGTTTTATTATGGCTATTTAATAAGTCATATACTTCAACGTTAGTTTCTGTTAAATGCCTTCTTTTTTCATTAGAAATCCCCATTAAACGAGCTATACGCTTTTGAAAACCTGAAACATTATTTGTACCCCATAACCCTTCTTCAGATTGTTTATAATAATTAAAAGCCAATCCCCTGTCACTACTTATTACTTTGTAATCTTTTAAAAATGCTTCTTTATTTGATAATACAATTTCATCAGTAGCAGTTCCATACAAAGCTTTCATTATAAATGTGTATTCACCAAATCTTTCAGCAAAACGTGCTAATAAATGATCTAAAATAGAATTTCTTCTTTCTATATTATTATCAAACTGACTTAATAGTAATTTTGTTAACTCAGCATCATTTGATTCTGGGTATTCATTAGCTATGGATTCAAAATCTTTAATATCTTTTATCGCTTGCGTAAAGTAAGTTCTTTTCTCTTGCCCACTAACAGACAATAGTGTTCTTACCTCTGATAAATGTTTAAAATAAGTTGCTAAAATTTGATCAAAGAAAGTTAAATATCCTTTTAATTGCTTTGCTTTTGATTTTCTTTCATTTGTAACATGAACAGACAATCCTTCTTGCCCAATCCCATACGTATCTGGAAAATCATTTTGAATTGTAGTATACTCATTTGATGCCACAACATTTCCTTTAGGAAGTGGTAAATCTTTATCAGCATCAGCTATTTTTTGCGCTTCTTTATCGTCTTCTTTTAGTTGTTCTAAATATGTATTTACTCTTTCATAATTTAAATTTAAAGGAAGAAACCCCTTACTAAAATTAAAAGAACTCTTATCACATAAAACAGGTTTTTTATCTTTATCAATACAAACTACCCACTTGTTTTCTTGAGTTAAACTCTCATCACAAAAACCAACTGAAATATCTTTAATAAGCTTAACCCCTTCTACATTCATAATCAATTTCATTATATCTGAAAGGCGTACTTCTTTTCTTAAATCTGCATTTTTAAGTTCCTCAGTATTAATAAATCCATTTTTTAAAATAGGGCCATCAAATATTTCATCAGTAGTATATTCTTTATCTAACATTTGCTGAACAGAATAAACTTGTAATGAAGGCGATAAATAATTTTCAATTTCAAACAGAATAGTGGCATATATCTTTTCTTCATCTGCTTCAGGAACTACATCTACATTAGCACAAATAGCTATTGGCTGTTCTTCTACTTGTTTTACTTCAATTAAATCTTCACATAAATTTCTATTTTGATGATATATTGTTTTAATAGTTGAAAACAACTCATCTGAGTACCCTTCTTCTAAATCAACTAATAAAGTGTACAGCCCTTTTAATTTGAATTTCTTTTGAAATTCTGGTAAAATATTAGTAAACTTTTTATAGGCTAGTTTGTTGTTTTTACAATCTACATGTACTTGTTTATCATAAATTCGTAGCCAACAATTTTTCACTCCTTTTATATCAATAAATAGCTTTCTATAATCTAACTCATTAACTGGTTTAGACGGAAGAATTTCAGAAGCTTTATAAAACTGAGCTTGTAATGATAAATCAGGGTTTTTAGAAGCCAACAAATCTTCTAAAGGTGTATTCATTCGCATTCCTAAATCAGTAATTGCATAGCATAACATTTCTAAAATAGTGACTCCTGGGTCGTGAGAATTAAAATCAGTCCATAACTTACCTCCAAAACTTTCTAGATATGAAATCCCCTCTTTTCTTAAAAAAGAAAAATCTAAATCATCTTTAGTAGTAATATTTTTTGGAATACTTATAGGTTCGTTTATAACTGACATGTTTGCTCTATAATTTTTTTAGTTCCTTTACAGGTAGTTAATACTGTGCTTACCGTATGTTTTTTTGCTGATACTACTATTGACTTTGGATTACTAGGTGTAATCTTATAAATAGTAGCATCTCCATTCATTTTTACATTTTGTAAATAATCTACATAGGATAGTTTTTCTATATAATCAATCAATACACTTTTATGTAGTGTAAGCCCAAAAGTTATTTCTTTTGCTTCATCATAAGCCCAAGGAGATAAAAATTTTGTGATATCTAATTTTAATTGTTCTGTATAAAAATTATCGTCAAAACCTTTATAGAAGCTAACCTCTAATCCTATACTTACCTCTTCATAAATAGGGTTCATTACTACTGCATTTACATGTAATGTATTTAATGAATTTATATAATTAGTAATACTATTTAATGTTGCTTTACTTACCCTTGGTTGATAAATATCAAACACATTTTTATTTACTGTATCAGGAATTACTACAAGTGTAACATGACCTGCCGCAGTAAAACTTGTTTTTGAAGTATGATTTAAACATTTTACTTTATAGATTTCAGGAAATTGTTGAAGAATTAAATGCTCGTAATCCCAAAGAGTTATAGCTCTATTCTTATGGCGAAGACGTTCACTAATTCTTCGATAGAAATTATCGTCAGACTCTAGGGTGCTTCCTCCAAAAGTATTATACGGTTGTGATATCGATTTAATTTGTGGTATACGAGTTACCATTTTCTTTATAGTGTCACCAGCTAATCCGTTTTTTAAATGACTTACTTCATTTTCATTATTTTTAAAAGTAGCAAGAACTACCTGAGCATGAATATTAATAACCTTACATACTGCATCAAATGATTTATTCATTTGAGCTTTTATCCAAATATATCCTTCTGGTAATAGTGTATTATTTAAACTAGCTTCTTTTGGTATAGAAAATTTTACAATTCCAGATTTTAAAAAGTTATCGGTATTATTAGAAATAATTTCATTTTCAAGGCTTTTCCATTTATTATTACATAAAATTGACCAGTTTACTTTTTCATTTTCTTTAAAACTCTCTACTTCTGGGTTTTCACTTCCTTCAAGAACTTGAATCAATAAAGAAATATTTTGCTGAGGTTCTAGGTTTTCTATTCCTAAAAATAAATGTCCTCCCAAACAGTATTTAGGAACTAAAAAAGTTTGAATAGTATCTTTATCAAAAATATCTATAATATTTTTTTCTTCTTGTAAGTATTTTTTATGTGCATAATTTTCTTCATGCTCTCCGAAAGGATGATCATGAAAAAGTTGAATTCGATTTTCATCTTTTCTAACTTCTGACACTAGAATAGTTTCTTCAGCTACATAATCTACTGTAATTGTTTCAACCAAAGGAGTGTAAGGCTCATTAGGGAGATTAACATCTTTATTTTCAGAACTAACTGCCAAAGCATACAAGCGAGGATATAAATCATGAAAAAAAGATTGTTCTAATGTTAATTTCAAAGGTCCTGCTTTATGAACATCATAAGTATTACTTGAATTTATAGCTGTAAAATTTCCAGTATAAAAAACCTCATCTTCATCAGCTTTTTCTAATACCTCTTTAGTAAATATTTTTTTTATCTCTCCTATTGTTTCATTCGCTTCACCAGCTGCATGTAACATTCTTTTTTTTGCCTTGAAAAATCCTTCATTTTCTATTAGTAAACTTCTATTAGCTATAGCTTTTGCTAACTCTTCCCCATATGTTTTAATAGAAGAGTAGCTTGATTTTTTTAAATACGCTTGATACCAATTTTTGAAATCTTCTGGAGTATTTTTCCAACGTAAATTAACTGAAAAACTTGTCCATTTTTTAGAAAACGCTTCTTTATAATCAACACTAAAGTTAGATCCTTCAATAGGTCGAGTGGTAAAAGGATGAAAAGGTTTTTTACTCTTAACCAAACCATTATCATTTTCAACAATTAATGATTTAGCTCCTTCAACAACAGTTTTTATTGTTATTTTATTAACTGTATTACTTGCTAAAAATCTATAAAAATCATACCCCGTATTATTAGATATATCAAAAACAAAACGAACTAATGGATGTGTTGTTTTATATTTTTTTAATAGAAACTCTTCTTCATAATTTACTATCGCTTCTGTATCTTCTCCTAAAAAAAATGTGAAACTTATTTCATCAGAAACTTCTAAATCACCATCATTTGCATCATTAATTGCTATTAGAGTAGGCTCTATCCATTTTTCTTTTCCACTTCCATACAACTTTAAATTTTCAATAAGTGTATCTACTTTAAATGGTTCTTTTTCAAAATCAGTATCAAATTTAATGGTTATCGTTACTACTCGTTTTCCTTCTTGGAGCCATAACATAGGGGAAGCTATACAAAACCCCATTTCTGCGTCTTGTAATTCATCTACATTTTTACCACTTGATGGATACCCAAAAGGGTGCCAATACGGTTCAGTTTCAAGAAGCGGCTCAGCTATACCATCTTTTGTATTCGCTACATGACTTACTTTTATCTTTTTTAAACTATTAGAATTTTTATTATAAATAGTTTTTATAGCCCCTACTTTGGCTTTGTTTACAATTAGATCTTCATCCGTTTTATACATTAAAGAATTTCCTGAAATATCTTTTTTTGCATCTAGTAAGGTTTCCTTTTTAACCTGTTGATTCGTTATTTTTTTAGCTAATTCAAAAATTACATGCGCTTGATCTGGTATTGCTTCTTTATTATTTACTTGAAGAATTTCTTTGTAATAAAAATCTAAATGACGTTTAGTTAACTTATTAAACCTTTCTTTTGAGAATTCTAACAACTTTAAGAAGCAAACAAATAAAGTTAAATGTGGAGAAAGTCTAGCTTCTTTCGTAAAATCATTAAGTATTGTTGTTATATTTTCTTTTAGCTTTCCATATTCACGAGTGCCCCTAAAAGGCACTTGAGATGTTGTTAGTTTGTTAAAAAAAACTTTCCAATTTCCAGATGCTACTTCATGATTTTCTGTAGAGAAATAATTTAATTTCTCAGCAAAATTATACGTAAATAAAATCCAATCTTCAATCGTAAAATCATGAAGTTCGAAATTTTCAGGATCTAACGCATCTATAGTACGCTGTTCTTGTCCTGTTCCGTTTCGTTGTAATATATTAGGAATGATTTTACTCATGTTTTTTTTAATTTATATCAGTTCCTTCTCCTTTATAAAAAGGAAACACCACATTGGTTCTACTATTTGTAGCTCTAATTGTATACTCGATTTTTATAACTAACATCCCTTCTAAAGGATCTGTTTCTGAAACATCAATATGAATTACATCAATTCTTGGTTCATGGTATAATATTGCAGTTTGAATCAGTTCTTTTGCATAAGTTATAAGTGTTCTGTCTAATCGTTCAAAAAGTAATTCTTGCAGGTTACAACCATAATTTGGTAATAATACTCGTTCACCTAATCGTGTGGTTAATAGTATTTCTAAACTACTTTTAATATCCTCTTCATCGGATATCATAACTACTTCACTTAAATCATTAGAAAACTCAGGAGGAAACCCCCATCCTATTCCTAAAAATGCTTTTTTATTTTCCATCATTAACTATCCTATTAATACTGTTGGTTCTCCTAATACTATTGTGCCTCCATGTGAAGTACTATCTCCCATTCTTGCCGCTGGCATACCTCCTATTAATACTGTTCCTGAACCTGCTACTATACTATCAGGTGGTCCAACACAAACTGCCATATCTCCAACTCTTGCAGCTGGTAAACCTCCAATTAAAACTGTTGGCTCTCCTGCTGGTAAAATTGGCCCTCCAACATGAGGAACCACTCCTGTAACCATAGGGCAAACATGCATATCTGTAATTCTTGCTGCTGGATTTCCCATTTACTTTACTTATTTGAACTATCATTACGAGTTAAGGGAGGTAACCTTGCTTTAAAAGACAGATTCCTTCGTCTTATTTCCTCGGAATGACATTATTGTTTTACCTTTTAAAAATTAATTTATTTGTACTAATGATCCTTTTAAAACTGCTATCGCACTAGTTGATAACTCTGCTCCTGCACTCCCTTCAGCTTTGAATTCAGCATTTGCCGTTAAACTCACATTAGTTCCTTCAATAGAAACATCTCCAGAAGCTTTTAAAGAAATATCTCCTGCACTTTCCATTGATATACCATCACTATTTATAGTAATTACATTTGAATTATCATCTTCAATAGTTATAGTGTTTTCATCTTCATCAAGAGATATAATTTTTCCTGCTGGTGTTTCAATAGTAATTATCTTCTTATCATCATCAAACAATACTTTCATTTCGCTTCTTGTAATAATTCCTTTTTCATGATTATCATCTGTAGCTGTTATTGGCGAAGGTTTAGCACTACTATGCAACATTCCTAAAACAATAGCATCATTAGGGTCTTGATTAATAAAACCTACTATAACTTCATCTCCTATTTCTGGTCGAAAAAAAACACCTCTATTTTCTCCAGCATCTGGTGAAGCAACTCTACACCAAATACCTTCTTCTTCATTATTAATAATTGGAATTTGCACTAAAATCCTATCTTCACCATCAGGGTCTTCTTCTAATTGAGAAACAACACCTATTTGCAATCCTTGAATTGCTGGTAATAATCCTGATGCTGGTTTTGAAGAAATTTCAAAAGTTTCAGAAAACCACTCTGTTGACAATCCAAATTGAGCATTCGACACCCAATTTCCATTAGAAATAACATGTTGTACACCAGTTACGTAAACATTACCGTTAAAACGATCACCAACTCCATCTAATTTTAAAATTGTATTAGGCTTTACCGATGGAATTCCTTGAAATTTCACTCTACCTCTTACTTTTGCTAATTGTTGAAATAACCATTTTGCATCTGCCCAATCTTGTAATTCAGTATCTGTAATACCTCCTCCATGCCTAAGTTCTAAGTTTTCTAAATCTATAATTTTGTTTAAATCAGAAACTGATAAATTTCCGTTTAACGTAACTCCTGGATCTTTACCTTCAACCTCAACTAATTCTTGATCTGTATGATTCCAACTATAAGCAGCCACTTTTTTAACTTGATGACGAGCATCTATTTCTGCATCAAAATCTAAAAGTGAACCTCCAAAGGTTACTGTTTCTATTTCAGATTGACCAATGTTTGGTTTTGCTATAGTCACAGTTCCATCATCTACAAAGCATAGCTTTCCATTGGCTTGAGCTCTTGAAACTAAAAAATCCCAATCTGAAGCATTATACTGAACTAATTCAGGGTGAGAATGATTTGTTGATTCAACTTCTTTAGATAGTCCATATTCACCAATAATTTCTTCAAAAATATCACTGTCTTTGCTTTCGTAGAAATATTTACTTTTTCTACCCATCGTCATTTTTACAGCTTCATCTTTACATTCAATAACTAACTGTGCTGAATGAGCCCTAATTCTTAAATTATGTTTAATCACAATTCCTTTAAAAATAGTTTCTTCATCTGAATGATAACCAGCTGTAAGTTCAATCTCTTTCCCTGGAATAAGTAAGTTTTCATTACTTAATTTAAAATCTCGTTTTGAAGCATCTCCATCAATTAAAATAATTTGAGCCGTTGGTATTTTATTTACCTCTTTAGAAACAGTGATGCTTTTTACCTCATATATTTTTGACAATTCTTCTCCTTCAACAAGTATTTTAAAAGTGGTTAAATCAGCACTTTTTGAAGTTTGTATGGTTCCTGTACTATTCATTTAGGCGAATTTTTGTAATGGTGGAAAAAAAATTTCTTGACCAGATTTTAATTTTCTGAATTGCATAATCTTGTTTACCCTCGCTACTTCTAGATAATACTTAGAGTCTCCATAAATACGGTGGCACATCAGGGGCAAGGTATCTCCAGATTTTACTTTACGATAATGGGTTAAATCTGGCGATTGATTATTTTCTTTAGCTATTCGTAAATCATCATCAATAGTACCTTTTACTTTTAATTTTGCATTCGCACGTAATGGAGTACCATCAGGAGCAAATAATCTATATTCAATTGAAAGATCTACTAAAGATCCTTTAAACAAAAGCGCCCCCCATTTAATCATTAAATAATTAGGCTTGTGTTCTTCTCCTTTGTACTCAAAAACAATCTTCTTAAAAGCTTCAATTTTATCGATAATTCCATTCTTCAAATCACCTTTTCCATCAATTACTCCGCTACTATCAAATAACAAATCTAGATCTAGTTCTTGTGGAGGTATTTTAGTAAATTTTGGTTGTCCCCCACTTGTTCCTTGGCCCTGAACTTCAGTATACTCTGGCTTGTATGCCACCATATATTTTTCAGGGTTTACCAATGTTGTAAACTCTCCATTAGCAACCTCATCATTAAATTTATCGTCTTTATAAGCTTTTATAACTAGTTTTTTTAATTCTCCTTGACTCATTATCGTTGTTTTTGTCTTTCAAGAATATCCATTACTTCCTCTACACAAGTTGCAACTATGGCTGCAGTATTACTAATATTTGTTCCACTAGCCTGTCCTTGTATTTCAGGCTTTTCATCTACATTTATTTTAATATGTAATTCTTTAATAGTAATTGGCATGGTTAGGTTACTTTAAAATAATTATACGTTAATTCAAGAGTTTCTATTACAAGTTTACTTTCTTCAGCATTAAAGTCGCCCACATTCCATTTAACTGGATATGCATGAACTATGTTCCAAGTTTGGATAGCTTGATGATCTTCTCCAAGCAACATAACATTTATATTTACTGGTTGAATTTCAAAGTTTTCTAATGCTTTCTTGCACCATTTAATAACCTCAGAATTTACTAGAACTCCTCTTTTTAAAACTAAATTTGGGTATTTTGAGCGTACTGGTATTTTATGCTTAAATCTATTTTCTCCACCTTCAGCAATTTCTTCAGTTTCAAGGTCTACTGAGAGCCCTGAAACTGATTGAAATGAGTTGTCTCCTTGTGAAGTTGGAATTGTTTCAAACTCTACTTTAAAACTAAAGCCTACTGGTGGATAGTAACTAAACATTAATCTATCATTGTTAATTTCTCTATTACAAATTCAGCGCTTTGTATAGCTATTTCATTACCATCTGCTTTTAAATCTGTATCAGAAAGTTTAGCCAAATATGCATTTGTACATTTCCAGTTTACAGATGCATCTCCGTTTTCATCTAATAAACTAATAGTTAAGTCTCCTCTAAATTGAGCGCCTCCTTCTTGTAGGTATACAGTTTTAGCCCATTGCTCATAAAACTCTTTACTTTTATCTGCAAATATTCCTCTCTTTATAGTAATGTTAGCATACTCAAATAACCCAGGTTGTTTAGATTTATGATACTCTCTATCCGCTCCTCCACGGTACTCAATCATTTTATTTTCAAAGGTTAACCCTGAAACCTCTGTACAGTTAAATTTAGCCCCTCCAAAATCTACAGCGAAGGAAAATTTACTAAATGGATATAATACTGACATAATTTTATTTTTTTATTTAATTTTATTTAGCGAGTTACTTATACTTCTTGCATTTTATGAGAGAATTTTAAAATGATAAATTCTGCAGGACGAACAACTGCCATTCCTATTTCAATAATCATATTACCCTCTAAAATATCTTGCGCTGTCATTGTTTCTCCTAAGCCTATATTTACATAAAAAGCTTTTTCTGGCGTAGGACCAGCTAATGCTCCTGCTCTCCATTGAAGTGTTAAGAAATTATCTATCATTGCTTTTACACGAATCCAAGTGTTTTTGTCATTTGGCTCAAAAACAAACTGTTCAGTAGCTTTTTTAATTGACTCTTCTGCCATATTAAAGAAACGTCTTACTGGTACATATCTCCATTCGTTATCATTTCCTGCAAGAGTTCTTGCCCCCCACACTAAGTTTCCTTTTCCTACAAAAGCTCTAATTGCATTTATAGATTTACCTGCAACTTCATCTACATTTAACCCTTGTTGCTCTTCATGAGAAACTTGAATCGTTGGTTCTACAACATAATTTAAACTTACATTTGCTGGTGCTTTCCATACTCCTCTATTAGAATCAACCGCCGCATAAATCCCCGCTATTGTTGAACTTGGAGGTAATACCAATGGTATACGCCCTATTTCAGCTTTTACTTGATTATACAAACGATCATTTGTATTTTTAAGGTTTCTAAGAATAGTTGTTGTTGAAGGAAAAACAGCAGCATTAGCATTTAAAGCAGCAATTAATAAACTTAACTCTCCAGGAGTAATAAGTGTATCTATAGCTGTTTTTAAAGTGTCAATTTCTAAAACATTTGCATCAATTTCATTTTTAATTTTAGTAGCTGTATCATCATCATTTAATCTATCTTTTGCTTTATTAAAATCAAGCACTATATCTTCAAGAATGTTTGTAATCCAAGTATCTAAAGCATTAGATTCTGCAACTACACTAGCATTTTTTCTTGAAATTGCCAAAGCAGCTTCTAAACTAGTTTTAATTGAATTCACGTAATTTATTACATTATCTATAGATGCCTTAACTATTGGCGTATAAGCTGCAGCTGAAATTGCATCTGTAACATTAGCATCTGTGTCTGCCTTTAAAGTATTTAACGCTGTTTTTAAATCATTAAATTTAGCGGTATCGATATCATCAGAAATCAATTGTACTTGCGCTTCTAAGTCTTCCTGAGTTGTAGATTTTTCAACTACTGAAATTTGAGATTCATCATAGGCGTAATCTAAAATTGTTTTTAAAAATGGATAATATGCGGCTCCATATTTAACTTCATTTTTAATACTAGAAATTTTATTTCTTAAATCTTCTACAGGAGTAGGCGATTGTGTTTCATCATCATGCTCTGAATCGATAATTACAAAACGATCTTTTAATTTCAAACATTGCTTCAAAGCATCATTATACAAACCATAAAAACTATCAGCATCTCCTATATTAGTAGCATCAGGAAATACAATTAATGTAGCTTCATCTACTTTTTCAATAGCATCTAAACCTACTTTTAATTTTGGTTGTTCTACTATAGAAACCGTTGCGTCTTCATCATCTATAACAGTACCATATCTACCAACAGAAACTATATAACACGGCCCTCCACCATTAGCAAAGAACATTTGAAGGCTATAATACATAAGAAATGGAGATCTATTATTTTTAGAAGGGCCTTCTGCAAAAATTTCTCCATTAACAACTGATACTTTTATACCAGTTTCATTTTGAGGCTTCCCAAAATAATTTTCATACTCTAACATCGAAGTAATACGAGTTGGTTTCCCTTTTAAATCTCCTATTGCTTTTTTTGTCGCCTTTTCTGTATATCCAATAAAGGCTGGAATTGCTGTTTCTACTTGAGCTACTGATGGTGGAAATTTCACAATTTCTTCAATGTAGACTCCTGGTGTTTTGTAAGCTGACATAATTATTAATTTTAATTTTTATTATATAAATATTTCTGAATAGTAATCTTGGCTATCCTTATCTAGTGTAATACTCTCTATTGTAGGATTTGGAAAAAAAACAGTTCCTTGAGACTGGGGAGTTACATCAGTTTTACCAATTTCTACTCGCCCATTTTTTGTTAAAGGGTGCTTAGTATTTGTAATCATTTTTAAATTTTCAGACAACTGACTATACCTCCAAAATGTTTTTCTATTTTCTATATAGATCTGAAAATTTGGAACCTCTTTTAATACACATTTTTTACTAACATCAAAATTGTTTGTTTCAGGATTTTTTACAAAAACGTTTTCAGTTAGTTTAGAATTATTGTCTCCTAAAACTTTCAACCTCAAAACACCAATAATCCCATTGCTTTTATACTTTTGAATACTTAAATTTAAACTATCCAAAACTTCTTGTTCTTGAGTATTTAATGAAACATTATTCTGTATTTTGTTTTCAATTATATTAATTTGATTTGAGTCAAAATCAGCAATAGTAACTTTCTTAGGCGTATTCGTATTAAACTCATTCTCTTTTTCCATTTCATATACTAATCTTCTTGATTCTTCTTCAGAAATTAAAAAAGAACTCCATTTTTCAATATCAGTACTTGCTTCAAAAATGTTAATAGCGGAAGATGATATATTGGATAACTGATAGAATTTCTTTGTGTTTTTATCTATTATTTCAGTGTAGTTTTCAAAATACTTATCTGTTATTTTTACAAAAAAAGTTAGTGTTAAATCGTTTGGTAAATTAATAAGCGGACTATACCTTTCTACTTCATTATTTCCTTCCATAGCTACTTCTTTCAATGAAGTAGTAAGAACTCTCATTCCTTTTGAATGATTTCTTATCATTAATCTATAATCCTTTATTGTTTCTTGGGTAATCCTATTAGGTACTATTTCAATACAAGTTTTACTATTGTATACTTTATCTGCTTCTTCTTTTTCTTTAGCCTTTAATTTTTTGTTAGGATCTGGATTAATTGAATGATACTTTTTTTCACCTCTATCTAAAAAATAAGCATGTAATAAATTAATATTAAAGAGTGTTTGATATACCATTGTAATTAATTATTAATTATTGCATTTTTATTCATTTCTGTAACTACTGATCCTTCGCGTTTTAGTACATCTCTTTCTATCTCTAGTAATGTTATTTTATAAAGTACTGATGGGTTTTGTTTTCCACCTAAGGTTCCCCATATGAAATTCAATTCTTCAAAAGTTGGCGTATATAACTCCGTTATAAACTTGAAACTTTTAATATTTTCAACTCCGTCAACATTTTCATAGTTACTATTGGCTTGTGTAAATACTTTTTTGCCTTGAAAAAAAGCAATAACATTAGTAAGACTTTTTAACGACTCAGTGTAGGTAGATTTATTGATACTGAATAACACAAAAAGGTTTAAGTAAATTTTTGGGTTTTTATATGAAACCGTAGTTCCGTTTACATAATTATTTCGTAAATTTTTTAATGCAAATTCTTCTTGTGTATTTATTAAAGTAAGAGATATATTGGGAAAATTACCAGGTGAATTACCCTCAGAGTTTGCATCAGCTATGTTTGCTAATGCTACATCATTAGAATCTAAATAATCATTTAGTTCTTCTGCTATGATTTGTAGTATTTCGTAAATCATTAGTAGTTCCTAGTTTAGTTGGTTTCCAAAACTACCCCTAACTACATGAAAAATTTACAATGAAAATCTCCTTAAAAAAAGTTCTTTTTCTTTAATTATTTTCGGTGATAATATGAATTAAAAAAAGGAAAAACACCCTAGTTTTTAACAATTAAAAAGTTTAGATTTTGACTTAAAAACATAAAAACCTCTAAACATGACATTTAGAGGTTTTATAAAGTATTTAACTATTTTTATGAATTAACTTTTAGTCAACTCATGAAATAAACTTTCTAAGTTTTTATTTTCTGTATTTAAGCCAAGAATTTTAAGTCCGTTTTCTTGAGCGAAATCAAAAATTACTGGACGCATATCTTGTTCTGATTCAAAAGTCAAAATCCAGTTGTTCTCAGTAGTATTTTTAAAAGACAAAATATTTGGTAAGCGTTTTATAAATTGTTCTTCTAACTTATAATCAAATGTTACTTTAATAATTTGTTCTTTACTTGTTTTTAATTCTTTTAAAGGTTTATCTATAATTACCTCTCCTTTATTAATCAATAACACCCTATCACAAACAGCTTCAACTTCTTGCATGATATGTGTAGACAATAGTACCGTTTTGTTTTTTCCTAACTCTTTTATTAATTCACGTATTTCAACTAATTGATTAGGATCTAAGCCTGTAGTAGGTTCATCTAAAATTAACACTTCAGGATCATGTAAAATTGCTGCAGCTAAACCAACACGCTGCCTATATCCTTTTGATAATTGGTTTATTTTTTTATGCGCTTCATTAATTAAACCTACTTTATCTATTACTTCAGCTATCTTAGTTAAGTCTATTTTATAAATTGAAGCTTGAAATTTTAAATACTCACGAACGTACATATCTAAATACAACGGATTATGTTCTGGTAAATATCCGATTCTTTTTTGCGCTTCTTTAGGTGTTTTAATTACATCAATACCATCTACTAACACTTCACCTTCGGTTGGTTTTATATAACCGGCTATGATTTTCATAGTAGTTGACTTCCCTGCACCATTGGGACCTAAAAACCCTACTATTTCACCTTTCTCAACTGAAAAAGAAATAGTATTAACAGCTTTTTGTGTTCCGTATATTTTAGTTATCGAGGTAAGTTTTAATGACATTGATCTTCAGATTTCCATTGAATTTTTATTGCATTCATTTCGTTTGATTCTAATTTTTTATTTAAGAAAATTTTGAAACCTAACTTTTTATAAAATTCAATAGGAGATTTATATTCTTTTTTATTCTGTTTAAGGTAACTATTTTCTATAACTACCCAACCATTCAATTCTTTATTTCTTTTCTTTGCTTTTTGTATTAGTTTTCTCCCTTCTCCAAAACCTTGCATTTTAGCGTCAATTATCATAGCAAACCACAACTCATTATTTCTAATAAAATCGCAATACCACCCTAAAACTTCATTCTCTTTTAATATAAGAATATGTTTTTTATTTTTTAGTTGAGATAAATACTCATCAAATTCTGCTTTACTTTTTTGTTGAATTATTTCGGGGTACTCATTATTCCACAATAATCTTACTGCTTCTTTTTCAAATTCGCTTAACGCATGTGTTTCTTTATAAATCATTACTTCTTTACATAAGAAACGAAACTATAATCATATTTATTTTTTTCATCAGCTATAAAATCTTCTCTTGAAGCTTCTTTCCAAACTAAAGTATTAATTTCAGGAAAATAAACATCCGCTTCAAAATTTTCATGAACCAATGTAATATCTAATTTATCTACTAAATTACTTTCTAATGCTTGTTTATAAATTTGAGCACCTCCAATAATAAAAACATCTGTATCTTTTTTACTCAACTCTAAAGCCTCTTCTATACTATTAGCAGTTAAGCAACCTTCTTTTGAATAGTCTTTATTTCTAGTAATAATGATTGTTGTTCTATTTGGTAAAGGTTTCCCTATACTTTCAAAAGTATTACGTCCCATGACAATATGATGACCACTAGTTACTTTTTTAAATCGCTTTAAATCGGCTGGTAAGTGCCATATTAAATCATTTCCTTTTCCTAACTCATTATTTTTACCTATTGCAGCAATTACTGTAATCATTTTTGAAACTATTTGTTTTTCATGATGATGAAAATGGACAATATAATCTTCCATTATTTCAGCAAATGTATATAATTCTGTTTTCTCTTTTGAAACATTAATTTTAACATTTACTTTATTCTCTGGAAAATTTTTCCATATATGAAGTATTTGTTGGTTAATCACTTTCCATAACTGCACAACATTTTCAATAGGTAATGCTTGCCAATTTTGTGATTTCACCCATTCATTTTGATTATATGCAATATGTGGAGTTTCTTCATATTGAACTCTAATAAAACGCTGTAAATTATTAAAACCCGAATCAATTAAATGGCCTAGAACTTCTTTTTTACTCCATTTACTTTCAGATTCTTTCTTATTCCAACTCTCTTTAGAAATAGAAGCTACCTGTAAAGGAAATGAATTAAGTATATTTTCTAAGTTTTCAATACATGTTTTAATTACATATTCTTTACCCATTCTTTTATATAGCTTGTAAAGTCTTCTTTATTCGTTATTTTATCTTCCCTACTATTTTCAATATTTACAATAATAGTTTGAATAGCTATTAACACATTTTCGTCATTAATTTCAGCTATCTTATCGTAAATATTCTCTTTTATAGTATCTATTTCATTGGTCATATTCTATGTTTTAGGGTTAGTACTAAAGTAATAACTAAGAACTAATTTTTAATTATTAAAAAGATAAAAGAACGTTAAAAATTAAATAGCTACCACTCCTTTTATATGAGGATGTGATTCATAACCAACCAATTCAAAGTCTTCAAATGTAAAGTCTTCAATATTTTTAATCGCTGGATTTATCTTCATTTTTGGAAGTTCTTTTGGATCTCTAGATAATTGTAATTCCAATTGCTCTAAATGATTATTATAAATATGAGCATCTCCAAAAGTATGAATAAACTCCCCTGCTTCATAACCACATACTTGTGCTACCATCATAGTAAACAAAGCATATGAGGCTATATTGAATGGAACACCTAAAAATATATCAGCACTTCTTTGGTATAATTGACATGATAATTTTCCATTAGCTACATAGAATTGAAAAAAGGCATGGCAAGGTGGTAATGCAGCTTTACCATTTGCTACATTCTCTCCAAATGACTTTGAAGTGTCTGGTAACACAGATGGATTCCAAGCAGAAACTAACATCCTTCTACTATTAGGATTCTTTTTTAACGTTTCAATTACTTCTTTTAATTGATCAACTTCATCACTATTCCAATTTCGCCATTGATGACCATATACAGGGCCTAAATCTCCATTCTCATCTGCCCATTCATTCCAAATACGAACACCATTTTCTTGTAAGTATTTAATATTTGTATCTCCTTTAATAAACCATAAAAGCTCATAAACAATAGATTTCAAATGCAGTTTTTTGGTTGTTACCATTGGAAAACCTTTGCTTAAATCAAAACGCATTTGATGCCCAAAAACACTTTTAGTTCCTGTTCCTGTTCTATCTCCTTTCTCATTTCCGTTTTCTAAAACGTGCTTTACTAAATCTAAATACTGCTTCATAATTCTATATTCACTTCCCTTAAGGAAAACATTTCATTTTGTAAAAATAAAAAAGCTTCCATATATTATACTGAAGCTTTTCATAATTATATTAATAAGTTATTAACTAAAAAGCCTTCTAAATTTTAACTTTAGCAATCATCTCTTCTTTATCTTTCTTAGTTAATCTAACAACTTTTACTTGCTTACTTTCATCCTTCTTTCCCTGATTTTTATAAATTGTTATTTTCATAAAAGTGGGAGTTTCAATTTTTTGTTTACGATCTCCAAAATATTTAATCTTCACATAATAAAGTCCCTTTTCTGCTTCCTTCAATGTAAAACATTCCGGCCCGAAACCTTGAGTCATATCTCTAGAAATACTACCTCCTTGTTCAGTTTTAGTATGACTATAATAACACTCTTCTAAATTAGGATCTATAACATGCAAGTCAATATCTGTATCATTGTGATTCCAGTCAACTACCGTTCTAAAATCTATAGGTGTCATTTCTTCAAAAAAACCTTCAGGCGCTTTTGATATATCTAAATCATCCTTATATTTTTTATATAAAATATTTAACTCTTGTTTTGCTATATCTTGCATCCCCTTAAAAACTCTTCGGTGTTTATTTTTTTCGTATATTTTATTATTTACAATACTTAATAAAACATCAAAAGCTTCTTGACATAAACCAATGTTTTGATATGCTAAAGCAACATCCCTATATGACTGTGCATCTTCAGGTCTTAGTTCTAAAATAGTTTTATAGATAAACAATGCTAAAGTATTCTCATTTCTTTCTTCTAATTTATAAGCATACGCTTTTAATAACTCATAATTATCTGCATCTAATTCAGATACATTAGATAAAATTCTACTTGCATATATTCTAGCATTAAACCTCCTGTTAAAATAATCAGAAACATCTATATAATAATGTGGTACTTCTTTATAGCTTTCTCTTTGCTTTATATAAAATAAATAAGCAGTTTCTTTATCTTTAAAAAAGTCTAACGCATTTAAATATGGTGTATTTACTATTCGCTTTTCTACCTGCAAACTTCCTTTGTATTTTTTATAAGAAGGTTTCACTAACGAATTATTAACTACCTGACTTTCTGTTAAACTATTAGAATTAGGTCTTCTATTTCTTGCATTATTAGGGAGTTCTATGGTATTTGCTTTAACTATTACTGATTCTGGTCTTTGTAAATTTATTCTTTCAGGATTATTTGATTTACTCATTGTTATAGGCAATATATAAGAAACGTTTACTGACCTTCCTCTTTGACTTGCTGGAATAAACCTAGGTAACATCTTTAAAACTCTAACAACTTCATTTGCTAAAATTAAATATTGGCTTCTAACTTGAATATTAATAATTTCACCTCTCTTATCTATCGTGAATTTTGCCAGAATTCTAGTATTAGATCTTATTTCTAAACCTTGAGTTAAACTTGTATTCAAATTAATTTTTATATGCTCATCTAACTTATCTATAAAACATTTTTTTTGATCTTCTTTTCTTAAATTTTCTTCACACCCTAAATAAATTGGAAGTTTTTCTACTATCGAAAACGGAACATCTTCAACAACCACTTCTTCTTCCTCTACTTCTACAATTTCATCTAACGCTACAACCTCAGCTTCATCAGTTTCAGTAACTTCTATAATCATTTCTTCCACATCTTTAGTATCTTCAACTATTTCAATTCTTTCTGGTAGTAGAGAAGAATTCCCCATATTACTCCTATTCATACTTCTTTTAGTAGAATTATTTTTTATCATATTGTACTGATCCAACAATTCTTTAGGTGGAGGTATATTATAAGTAATATAATCTTGAACATCTTCTAACACTATTAAAGAAGTATACTCAGTAACTAAACTATGTTCAACTGCCGTATTAATGATACTTTCTTTATTTTCCTCCTTATTTTCTAAAAGATAATTTATTTTATTTTTAGCCCAAATTCTTCTTATAATTCCCTTATCATTTGACACATTCTTTTTTAATACAACAGAAATTTCTTGTGTAACTTTATCACCATACCCAAAGAAAAAAGTTATCTTTTCTCCCTGCTTATAATTTTTACCAGCAATAGAAAAATCAAACAATCCTTTTGACGATTCTGACCTATACACTTCTATGTTTTTTGTAAATGAATTATACCCTAAATATTGAAGTTGTATATTATTTAAAATTGATAACGCTTCTTTTATGCTTGTTCTGTTTAAATTAAGATAACCTCCATTTGTATTTTTTGCTATACGATGTAACTTTTTGTGTGCTGCTTTTGTTTTACTATTTATAACAAAAACAGGGATACCCTTAGCTAAATCAGATTTACTTTGTGTAGTTATACCGTCAGAAAAAAGAATAATCACATCTGAATTATCTTTCATGTTCTTTAGTGAAGAATACGATGTTCCTCCATCATATACAGTACTCATTATTCTTTTCTTTAAACGAGACCAATCTCCATTTCTTATTTTAAATTTTTCTTTACCATTAATAAGATTACTAAAAGGCAAAAAATCAACGTCTACATTTTTTAAAATTCTAAAATATTGATGTAATAAATTTATTTCTTTAGAAGTGTTTCTAGACTTCATAGACAATGAAGCATCCCAATAAATAGATATTTTATTCGGTCTTTCACGTTTTTTTTCTTCTGGTTTAATCGTTTTATAGAAATAAAAATGATTAGAAGAAGCTACTAATTTCTCTTCTTTTAATGCAATTGGCATTTTTACCAAAACACTTTTATTAGGTATATATTTTTCTTTTTTTAATATTGTTCTAAATACATTTTCCCATTTGGAAAAAGACATTGTTTTATCTCCTTTAATTAATAATGGTGTAAATTTTTGTTGACTAGTTTCTATAGAAACATTAAAAAAATCTAATTCATCTTTAAAGCTTAGTGGTAAATGATAATAATGTGCTTCATCTTTATAAACAAGCTCTTGCTCATAAGCAATAACAACACGTTTATACCCATTTGCAGGAATAGGATACACTCTTACATTATATGAGTTTCCTTTCCCTTTTTCCAACAATGCAGGATCAACTCCTTTTCTTACAATTCCTTCAAAAGCAACTCTACCTAACTCTTTTTCTACAACAACAGCTTCCCTTAGCTTCCCTTGTATTTCTAATGCTAATCTAGAAATCTCTTGGTTTTCTCCTAAAGGAAACTTTAATTCTCCTTCTAAAACTCTTGAACTTGGGTTATAAAACAACATATCGTAAGTTGTAGTTGCTATATTGCCTGTAATTGTTGCTTTAATATCTAAGGAAGATAATGCTAATTGTCTTTTACCTACATTTAAAGTAGGTGTTTTTTGACTAATCACAAGATTAGTAATTAACAACGCAATTAAAAATAGTAGTTTCTTCATAATAGTTTTTTGTACACTTTATAGACAATATTCATACCAAATTTCACATACAAAAAAACACCAACTGTACAGTTGGTGTTTTTATTATTTTTTTAGTTATTTTTATTAACCTATAATCATCCCAGCAATAGTTGCAGACATTAAAGATGCAATGGTACCTCCAATTAAAGCTTTCATTCCAAATTCAGATAATGTTTTACGCTGTCCCGGAGCTAATGAACCTATACCTCCTATTTGAATTCCAATAGAAGCGAAATTTGCAAATCCGCACAACATATATGTTGCCATTATAATTGATTTATTATAGGTTAGATGAGTAGCACTAGCAACATCTTTAAGTTCAGCTAGTTGAATATAACCAACAAACTCACTTGCTGCTAATTTTATGCCTAACAGTTGCCCCATTAAAGCCATATCTTCACTAGCAACTCCTATTAACCACATTAATGGCGCAAAAAGATACCCCAAAATAAATTCTAATGATAATGACTTATATGGAGTCGAATTTGATATCACTTCATTTAAAGAAGTAAATTTCCAATTAAAATATTCAATTCCATCAAAACCACCTACTCCTCCTAAGACTCCATTTATCATTGCTATAAAAGCTACAAACACCAACAACATAGCACCTACATTCATCGCTAATTGTAACCCCTCAGTAGTTCCATTAGCAATAGCATCTAATATATTTGAACCTATTTTTTCTTGGGACACTTTCACATCTGTATTTACTTTTTCGGTTTGAGGGTACAATATTTTAGAAATTATAATTGCCCCAGGAGCTGCCATAACTGATGCTGCTAATAAATGTTTAGCATACAACAATTTTAACACTTCATCATCTCCACCCAAGAAGCCAATATAAGCAGCTAAAACTGCTCCAGCTACCGTTGCCATTCCTCCTATCATTACTAAAAGCATTTCAGATTTATTCATTTTTTCCAAATATGCTTTAACTAATAAAGGAGCTTCAGTTTGTCCTAAAAAAATATTCCCCGCAACAGATAAACTCTCTGCACCTGATATTTTTAAAACCTTACTTAATGACCAAGCTAAAATCTTTACTATTTTTTGAATAATCCCTAAATAGAATAACAAAGAAGTTAAAGCTGAGAAAAATATAATTGTTGGTAAAATTTGAAAAGCAAAAATAAATCCAAAAGTATCCATATCAGAAATTAAACCCTTAAATAAGAACTCGCTTCCTGCTTGTGTAAAATCTAATATTTTCACAAAACCTTTACCTATAAAATCAAAAATAGACTGCACAAATGCAACTTTCAAAACTCCAATAGCTATAATCAACTGAAAAGCAAGTCCCAATCCAACAGTTTTCCAATCAATAGCTTTTCTGTTTGAACTAAATAAAAATGCGATAACTAATAACGAGACCATTCCTAAAATACCTCTCCACAAGCTTTGCATTGTAAATCCTTGGCTAGAAACTATTCCAGAATTCACTTCTTTTATTTCGGATTTTTCCACTACAATTGGCGCTACACTTTCACTTGAAGAGAACTTGTATAGTATATTATTCTCTGATAATGTTAATACTTTATCAGTTAACTCAGTAATATTATAGTACCTAACGGTATCTTTAGGTTCTTTGTAATTAAAAATTAATAGATTATTTTGATGTATATAGCTTCCAGACGATTTTAAATCATCTTTCGCCTCTAAAGAATAACAAAACTCTCCTTTAGATAATTCGAAAACATCATTTTGATTTATAGAAACAACTTCTTTTCCTTCAGTTGTTGTTATAGATGAAAAATTCCACTTCTTTTCAATACTTTGGCTAAACGTTACTATTGAAACGCAAAGCATCAAAAGTGTAAATAACTTCTTCATTTTTGTAGTTTTAAATATTTTTAAGATCGTTTGCTAATTTCATCTCGAATTTTAGCTGCTACTTCATAATCTTCATTTGAAACAGCTTCATTTAGCTCATCATTTAATTCTGACAAAGACATTTGGCTATACGCATCTTCCTCAACTTCTTCTTCAAAAGTTAACTCAAATTCATCTTCATCCAAACCTTCTTCTTCAGAAAACTCTTCGTCTAATTTCAAATATATCCCTGCTTTATCTAAAATATTTTCATAAGTATAAATAGGCGCTTGAAAACGAACTGCTAATGCAATTGCATCAGATGTTCTGGTATCAATAACCTCCTCAACACCATCTCTTTCAGAGAGTAAACTTGAAAAGAAAACACCATCAACCAGCTTATGAATAATTACTTGTTTTATATTTATAGAAAAACGATCAGCAAATGTTTTGAACAAATCATGAGTTAGTGGCCTTGGGGGTCTAATTTCTTTCTCTAAAGCGATAGCAATAGACTGAGCTTCAAAAGCTCCAATTATAATAGGCAACGTTCTTGTTCCTTCTATTTCACTCAACACCAAAGCATAGGCTCCGCTTTGTGTTTGACTATATGAAATTCCTTTAATAGTTAGTTTTATTAAACTCATGTATCATCATCATAAAAAAGAAAAAGGCTGTCTAACTTAGGCTTATTTTTAAGTTTTAGACAGCCTTTTTTAATGCGAGCACAATTTACTAAAAATTATGAGTTCTTTTCTATTTTCTTTTAAAAGAAAAATTAACTCACTAATTATGCTTGTTTAAATGCTTTTAATTTTTCTATTAATTGAGGAATAACTTCAAAGGCATCTCCAACAATACCATAGTCAGCAGCCTTAAAAAATGGTGCTTCAGGATCATTATTAACAACTACTTTTACCTTTGATGCATTTACACCTGCTAAATGTTGAATAGCTCCAGAAATACCTATTGCGATATATAAATTAGATGCAACTGGCTTACCTGTTTGTCCAACATGCTCACTATGTGGTCTCCAACCTAAATCAGATACTGGCTTTGAACAAGCAGTTGCAGCTCCAAGAACTTCAGCTAACTCTTCTACCATCCCCCAGTTTTCAGGGCCTTTTAAACCTCTACCTGCTGATACAACAACATCTGCATCTGCAATTGTAACTTTACCTGATGCCTTATTTATCGCTTCAGACTTTACATTTAATTCTGGTAATACTGCTTCAAATCCTTCAACAGCACCTGAAGCTTGATTTTCATGTGCTCCGTATGAATTCTTTGCAACACCTATTACTTTTTTATCACTAGAAATTTCAGTATTGTTAAACCCTTTATTTGAAAAAGCTTTACGTTTAACTACAAAAGGAGCAGTATCGCTTGGTAATGCTACTACATTTGAAGCATACCCAGCTTCTAAAGAAACTGCTACTAAAGGAGCCACAGTTAAACCATCAACACTTGAATCAATAACAACAACACTAGCCTCCTTTGCTTCGGCTACTTGCTTTATAATTGAAGCATATGATTTAGCGTTAAACGTTGATAATTCATTTTTCACTTCTACAACATTTTCTGCTCCATAAGTATTCAGTTCTGAAGCATCACCACCATTTATTGTTAACGTTACCAAACTAGTTCCTAACTGTTCAGCAACTTTTTTTCCGTATGAAACAACTTCAAAAGCTGTTTTTTTGAATTTTCCTTCCGTTGAATCGGCAAAAACTAATACAGACATATTTTTTATATTTTTAGGTTGCTAAGTGATTTTAATATCACCCGCAAAATTTTATATTTTATTTTTAAATTGCTTTTGCTTCGTTATGTAATAAGTTGATTAAATCATCAACATTATCCACTAACTTAACAGCTCCTTTTGCTACTGGTTTTTCAAAGGTTTTTGTTACAGATGATGCAGCAGCTCCACTTCCTTCAACAACCTTTAATGGTTTTTTACGAGCCATCATAATACCTCTCATGTTAGGTATACGTAAATCTTTTTCTTCTACGATCCCTTTTTGCCCAGCAACTACCATAGGTAAAACAGATGAAACTTTTTCTTCTCCTCCATCTATTTCTCTATCTAAAGTTACATTAGTTCCTTCTACTTCCATCCCAACACAACCGTTAACAAAATTGAAATCTACTAAAGAAGCTAGCATACCTGGAACCATTTGCCCATTATAATCAGCAGATTCTTTCCCAGCTAATACTAAATCGTATCCACCTTCTTTTACAATCTCAGCTAATTCTTTCGCTACCATTAAACCATCAGTTGGCTCAACATTAACTCTTATAGCCTCATCAGCTCCTATAGCCAAAGCTTTTCTCAAAGTTGGTTCAGTTGAAGCTCCTCCAACGTTAACTACAGTTACCGAAGCACCTTGCTTTTCTTTAAACCACATAGCTCTAGTTAAACTAAACTCATCATATGGATTTATAACAAACTGTACTCCATTCGTATCAAACTTTGTATCGCTATCTGTAAAGTTAATTTTTGAAGTGGTATCAGGTACGTGACTGATACATACTAATATTTTCATATATTGCTGTTTTAAAGAAACTTATTTTTTGAACGACGAAGTTACGCATTTTTTTTAAAAATACTATGCGTGCATAGTAAATTATTTTTTCCTTTTTATTTTTGCAATTAATCATTTCGCTAAAAAAACCTTACTCATTGAATATGAAGAGAAAAATTAAAAAAACTGTGAAACTAATTGGTCTACTACCTCTTTTTGAGCATGGTAATTTTTTTTATCAAAAATTCAAGAATAAAAAAAAGAATACTATCTTTTTGAATGAAAACCCTTTTGTAAAAATACCTCCTGATTTTTATTTGTATGAAACCTTTGGCTTAGACTATCATAAAATATATTTTGGTGGAGAAGACACAGCCGAATGGATTGTTGAACACATTAAAGAATTCATAAAACCAACAAACATTAAAGTTTTAGACTGGGGCTGCGGAACTGGAAGAATATTAAGGCATATGCCTAAATTTATTAAAAAATCTATTTTTTGGGGTTCTGACTATAATTCAAAATACATAAAATGGTGTTCAAAAAATTTGTCGAATATAAATGTTATTAAAAACAACTTAACACCTCCTTTAAATTTTCAAGCTAACTTTTTTGATTTCATTTATAGCATTTCAATTTTCACACATCTATCAGAGGAAA
The DNA here is from genome assembly GCF_964512825.1 of Tenacibaculum halocynthiae. NCBI lineage: Bacteria > Pseudomonadati > Bacteroidota > Flavobacteriia > Flavobacteriales > Flavobacteriaceae > Tenacibaculum > Tenacibaculum halocynthiae. The sequence continues at coordinate 149,481 of NZ_CAZELG010000016.1, forward strand.
AACATCATTTATGGATAAAAGAATTAAATAGAGTTTCAAAAAAAGGAGCTATTTTATTCATTACAACTCATGGAAATGCATATAAAAACAAACTTTCTAAGAAAGAGACTATAAATTTTAATCAGGGAAAACTAATTGAACATTCATATAAAATAGAAGGTAATAGACTTTTTGCTACTTACCACCCTCCTATTTTCTTTAATAATTTATGCACCTCAAATAACTTTAAAGTACTTAAGCATATTGAAAGAGGGATTATTAATAATAAACCTACACAAGATATTTGGATTTTAAGAAAATTCTAACCTTTACATTACATCTATTTTTACTACTTTTGCACTCTTGATAAACAACTACTTATAAAACGTATGAAAACAGTACAATTTAGAGAGGCCGTTTGCGAAGCAATGAGTGAGGAAATGCGCAGAGATGAAAGCATTTACTTAATAGGTGAAGAAGTTGCTGAGTACAATGGTGCATATAAAGCTAGTAAAGGGATGCTAGATGAATTTGGTGCTAAACGTGTAATTGATGCTCCTATTGCTGAATTAGGTTTTGGTGGAATTGCTGTTGGTTCAGCAATGAATGGAAACCGCCCTATTGTTGAATATATGACTTTCAATTTCTCATTAGTAGGAATTGATCAAATTATAAATAACGCGGCTAAAATTAGACAAATGAGTGGAGGACAATTCAATTGTCCTATAGTATTTAGAGGACCAACTGCTTCTGCTGGTCAATTGGCTGCAACTCATTCACAAGCTTTTGAAAGCTGGTTTGCTAACTGTCCTGGGTTAAAAGTTATCGTTCCTTCAAACCCATACGATGCAAAAGGCTTACTAAAAGCAGCAATTCGTGATGATGATCCAGTTATTTTCATGGAGTCTGAACAAATGTATGGTGATAAAATGGAAATTCCAGAAGGGGAATACATAATACCTATTGGTGTAGCAGATATTAAAAGAGAAGGTACTGATGTTACTGTAGTTTCTTTTGGTAAAATAATTAAAGAAGCTTATAAAGCTGCTGACGAACTTGCTAAAGAAGGTATTTCTATCGAAATTATCGATTTACGAACTGTTCGTCCTATGGATCATAATGCAATTTTAGAATCTGTAAAGAAAACAAACAGACTTGTAGTTCTAGAAGAAGCTTGGCCATTTGGAAGTGTTTCTTCAGAAATAACTTTTAGAGTTCAAGATGAAGCTTTTGATTATCTAGATGCACCTATAAAAAGAATTACGACAGCTGATACTCCTGCTCCGTATTCACCAGTTTTATTAGAAAAATGGTTACCAAACGCAAATGATGTTGTTACTGCTGTAAAAGAAGTTTTATACATCAAATAAACAAATTGAAATTGAAAAAATAATCCAAAATCCTTTTGATTTTTTATATCAAAAGGATTTTGCAGTAAAAGAAAATAATGAAAATTCGGCTGTTTTACTTACTTATATTCATAACTACCTCAGTTAGTGCACAAATAACTTTAAAAGGGAAAGTAGTTGATGAATTTAATAATCCATTACCATTTGTTAATGTTTTTTTACAAAACACAACTTATGGAACTACTACTAGTGATGATGGTAAGTTTTTTTTAAAAACAAAAAAATACAGAGGAACTTTAGAAATATCTTTTATAGGATATAAAACTCAAGTTTTAAAAGTTAATCAAAAAACAAAATATCTTAATGTTGTTTTAAAAGAACTTTCAAATGAACTTGAAGAAGTTATTGTTGTAACTAAACCTAAAAAAAGGCTAAAGAAAAAAGAAAACCCTGCTTATAGAATTTTAAAAGAAGTATGGAAGCGTAAACGTAAACTAGGTCTAAACTTAGTTGATAATTATCAATTTAAAAAACATACCAGTATTGAAATTGGGCTTAATAATTTAGATACAGTATTCATTAAAAGAATTTTTAAAAAAGATTACGAAAAAGCAATTTCTGAAATTAAATATGACAACGACGGTATTAATTACTATATCCCTGTATATTTAAGAGAGCAAGTTGCCAATGTATATGGTAATAATAAAGAGAACAATATTAGAACCGATATCGAAGCTGAAAAAGAAGAAGGATTAGGTGCTCAAGGTTTTGTTTTTGATAGAATGTCAAATACTTTTCAAAACATTGATGTATTTAAAAATAACATTACACTATTACAGAAGTCATTTGTTAGCCCCCTATCTTCAGACGGTTTTGCTACTTATGATTATGTTTTATATGATAGTATTGTAAAAAATAAAAAGAAGCTATATAACATCTATTTTTTCCCTAGAAGAAATGGTGATTTAGCTTTTCAAGGAAATGTTTGGGTTGCTGATAAAAACTATTCAGTAAAAAAAATAAAAATGAAAGTTCACAAGAGTATTAATTTAAACTTTGTGAGGGGATTGAGTTTTGAAAAAGAATACGAAGTTAAAAATGATAGCATATATCTTTCTACAAAAAATGCTTATGATGGTGATTTTACTTTTCTCGACAAGAATGAAAGTAATAAAGGGTTAACAATAAAGAAAACTATTTTATTCAAAAACTACATTCTTAACAAACCAAAGCCTTCTATTTTCTATACTCAAAAAAACATTAAAATACGACCAGATCAGTATACAAAAAAGCAAAAATACTGGAAAGGAGTTACTGATGAGGAAAATAAATCAACCTATAAATTAATTAATTCTGTAAAACAAAAGAAAGAAATAAAAAACATTACAGGATTAATAAATACAGTAGCTAGTGGATATATAAACACTAATTTAGGGATTCAATTCGGCCCATTTTGGACAGCTTTTGCAAGTAATCAAGTAGAAGGATTTAGAACAAAAATAGGATTTAGAACTTTTAAAACAAAAGATGATCGTTTTAGGTTAGGTGGGCACATTGCATACGGATTTAAAGACAAAAAAGTTAAGTACGGAGCTGAAGCTAGATACCTACTATCATACAAACCAAGAATAGCTGTAGGATTAGCCTATCAAGATGATATTGAACAACTAGGTAGTGTGCTATTAAATACTACTCAATTATTAGGAAGAAGTTTTGGTACCACTGCTATACTTAATAGAGGAGACAATTTTTTCCTTTCAAGAGTCAAAAAGGTAGCTGCAAATTTTGATTACCAGATAAAAATGAATCTGCATGTAGGCTTTAACCTATCACATGCTAGAATTGGAACTGCTTCACAGAAAGATTTCTCAATGAATTACCTTGATGAAAAAGGGAATTTACGCTCACAAATAACAGACGTTGCTTCTGACATTTATGTTTCTTATACTCCTGGACGTTTTGTTTATGGATTGGGGGTTGAAAGGCGTTTTGGAAGAAATATATTCCCTACTCTAGTATTAAACTACAGAAAAGGATATAAAGGGCCTTTTAATGGAACTCATAGTTATGATAAAATTCAATTTAAATATACGCAACCTATTCTTTTAGGAAAATTTGGTTTACTAGACGCAACGATTGAAGGTGGTAAAACTTTTGGAACTGTACCAATTGGACTACTAAACCCAGTACCAGCTAACCAATCACTTTCTTTAGTTAAGAACACTTTTTCTTTATTAAATTATTATGATTTTGTTACTGACACCTACGCAGCTACACATTTAGAGCATCACTTTAATGGATTTATTTTAAATAAAATACCTCTATTAAAAAAACTAAAGCTACGTAGTTTAGTAACTTTCAGAGCAGCTTATGGTACAATTTCAAATAACAATATAGCTATTAATAAGTCAAACATAAATTACAACACACCAAATAAAATGTATTATGAATATAGTGTTGGAGTAGAAAACATAGGCTACGGAAACTTACGTTTTTTACGTATTGACGCTATTTGGAGAAGTAACTACACCCCTCCAGCAGGCTCAGTAGTAAGTCCAACTCCAAAATTTGCAATACGAATAGGAATTAAACCAGGCTTATAGCCATACATTTAACCATAAAATAACCTTGTTTTTAACTATAAAATCAGCAATAAATTATTACTTTTGCACTCCGATTTTAGAAACGAAGATAAGTTAAGTAATATGACTGCAAAAGAAAGAAAGACAGTAGATGTTTTAATAGAAATACCAAAAGGAAGTAGAAATAAATACGAATACGATTTTGATTTAGGTAAAATACGTTTTGATAGAATGTTATTTTCATCAATGATGTATCCTGGTGATTACGGATTTATACCTGAAACATTAGCATTAGATGGAGATCCATTAGATGTATTAGTATTAGGTGCTGAACCTACTTTCCCAATGTGTGTTATGGAAGTAAAACCTATTGGTGTTTTCCATATGGCAGATGAAAAAGGTCCAGATGAAAAAATTGTTTGTGTACCTGTATCTGATCCAATTTGGAATAGATATAATGATTTATCAGACTTAAACCCACACCGTCAACAAGAAATTACACATTTTTTCCAAGTATATAAAGATTTAGAAAAAAAGAAAGTTGATATTGGTGATTGGGGTGACGCAAATGAAGCTTATGAAATTTTAGATAAGTGTATTGAACGTTACGCAAACAGTGAGCATAAAGCAAACGGAAACTTTACTATCTAGTAATTTTTTTCTTCAAAAATACATTAAGCCTTTCAGTTAGTTCTGAAAGGCTTTTTTATTAGTCGCTGATTTTGTTATATTTACGAACATTAATTAACTAATCAAACAATAATATATGGAATCAATGATGATTTGGATGCCAATAATAATGGCATCTTTAGGTTTAATTTATATGGTCTTTAAAAAGGCTTGGGTGATGAAACAGGATGCAGGTGATGGAAAAATGAAAGAAATTTCAGATCATATTTACGAAGGAGCTTTAGCCTTTTTAAACGCAGAATATAGACTTTTAGCAATATTCGTAATAATTGTTAGTGTATTACTAGCAATTGTTTCCTTCATTGTACCTACAACCCACTGGTTAATCGTTGTCGCTTTTATATTTGGAGCCGTTTTTTCTGCCTATGCAGGAAATATAGGAATGAAAATAGCTACAAAAACTAACGTTAGAACAACTCAGGCAGCACGAACTAGTTTACCAAATGCTCTAAAAATATCATTTGATGGAGGTACCGTAATGGGATTAGGTGTTGCAGGCTTGGCTGTTTTAGGTTTAACTGCATTTTTCATCTTCTTCTTTCACTTTTTTATGGGGGGCTCATGGACAAATACAATGGACATGACAATAGTTTTAGAAACCTTAGCAGGCTTTTCTTTGGGTGCTGAATCTATAGCTTTATTTGCTCGTGTTGGTGGAGGTATATATACAAAAGCAGCTGATGTTGGTGCTGACTTAGTTGGTAAGGTAGAAGCTGGTATTCCTGAAGATGACCCTCGTAACCCTGCTACAATTGCTGATAATGTTGGTGATAATGTTGGTGATGTTGCTGGAATGGGTGCTGACTTATTTGGGTCATATGTTGCTACAGTTTTAGCAGCAATGGTTTTAGGTAACTATGTGATTAAAGACATGGGAGGTTCTATTTCTGATGCTTTTGGCGGAATAGGTCCTATTTTATTACCTATGGCAATTGCTGGGGCTGGAATCATTATTTCTATTATTGGAACAATGCTTGTTAAAATAAAAAGTAATGATGCTAAAGAGTCTCAAGTAATGGGAGCTTTAAACAAAGGAAACTGGACATCTATCGCTTTAGTTGCTATTTCTTGCTATGGACTTGTAACATGGATGTTACCAGAAACAATGAACATGGAGTTTTTTGGAGAAGGATTGCAAGAAATTTCTTCTATGAGAGTTTTCTACGCTACCCTTGTTGGTTTAATAGTTGGAGCAGTTATTTCTTCTGTTACCGAATATTATACAGGATTAGGGAAATCGCCTATTTTAAAGATAGTACAACAATCTAGCACTGGTGCAGGAACAAATATTATAGCTGGTTTAGCTACAGGAATGATATCTACATTTCCTTCTGTATTATTATTTGCAGGTGCTATTTGGGCATCTTATGCTTTCGCAGGTTTTTATGGAGTTGCATTAGCTGCTTCTGCTATGATGGCTACAACTGCTATGCAATTAGCTATTGACGCTTTTGGGCCTATTGCTGATAATGCTGGTGGTATTGCTGAAATGAGTGAGCAAGAACCAATCGTTAGAGAACGTACAGATATTTTAGATTCAGTTGGTAATACAACTGCTGCAACGGGTAAAGGTTTCGCTATTGCTTCTGCTGCATTAACTTCATTAGCTTTATTTGCTGCTTATGTTACTTTTACAGGCATTGATGGTATTAATATTTTTAAAGCTCCAGTATTAGCTATGTTATTTGTTGGAGGTATGGTACCTGTTGTTTTTTCCGCTTTAGCTATGAACGCTGTTGGTAAAGCTGCAATGGAAATGGTACAAGAAGTTCGTCGTCAATTTAAAGACATTCCAGGTATAATGGAAGGTACTGGTAAACCTGAATATGACAAATGTGTAGCTATTTCTACCGAAGCTTCTTTAAAAGAAATGATGTTACCAGGATTATTAACTATCGGTTTCCCTTTAATTATCGCTTTCGTTCCTATGATTTTTGGAATGAACAACATGGCGATTGCTGAAATGCTAGGTGGTTATATGGCTGGTGTTACTGTTAGTGGTGTATTATGGGCTATTTTCCAAAACAATGCAGGAGGTGCTTGGGACAATGCAAAAAAATCTTTTGAAGCTGGCGTAGAAATCAACGGAGAAATGACATACAAAGGTTCTGACGCACATAAAGCTGCAGTTACAGGTGATACAGTAGGTGATCCATTTAAAGACACTTCAGGACCATCTATGAATATTTTAATTAAGTTAACATGTTTAATAGGATTAGTAATTGCTCCAATATTAGGAGGACACTCAACCACTGACAGTCATGCTTCAGAAAAAATAAAAAAAGAAGTTAATCTTACTGTTAAAAGTGATGATTTAGCTAAAGCAGTTATTACAACAACTTACACAGAAAATGGTTTTGAAAAAACTAAAAAAGAAATAATTGAAGGTTCCTTGGAAGAGGTTGAAAATAAGATTGAAAACATGAAGGGAAAAGGAATTCATGGAGAAAAGCATTTTAAATTAGACAGCTCTAAAGGAGAAACTCAAAAAATGGTAATCCTTCATAAACCAAAAAACAAAAGTTAATTTCATAGTATAAAAAAACCTCGCTCATTGCGAGGTTTTTTTATACTATTTTAAATTGAAAACGGTCTCCCGTTGTTTTTTGAGCTAATTTACTTATTCCTTCTTCAGTTAATTGCAAAACCCTTGGATATCCACCAGTAACTTGACTATCTTTCATTAAAACAATAAGTGTTCCTGATGGTGTTAACTGAACAGTTCCTGGTAAAACTGCAGATGTTAACATTGAAGGCAAAGTATTATTAATTTTTTCTTCTAACCTGTATCCCATTCTATTATTATCTGACGAAATTGTAAATATCATTCTAAATAAATTCATTTTTTCTTTTTTAGATAATAAACTAAATTCAGGACCTTCATTACATTCTATATTTTTAGACAAAAAAAAGCTTCCATCTATTTTTATCTTTGAAAAACTTTTTTCATTTGTTTTACCCAATTGAATAATTGGCAATTGTACTCCTTTATTAATTTTAAAACTAGATGTTATGCCTTTATACATACTCCTACTTCCAAATAACTTTTCAGAACGAATTCCTCCTTTAACCCCAATATAAGTTCTCACTCCATAACCTCTTTTTCCAAAAGACAAAACACTTCCCTTCTCAATAAACAAAGCTGTATTCATAGTCACTTCATTCTCATTTATTTTAACTGAAAAATCTGCACCAGTTACACTTACAATAGTATCATTTTCAAACAATAATTTACATCCACCATAAACAACTTCTAACACTGCATCATTAACATTATTATTTAGTAAAAAATTTGAAAGTTTAGCTGAATAAAAATCCATAGCTCCAGAGATTGGCAAGCCAAAACTTCCATATCCAACCCTTCCTAAGTCCTGAATAGTTGTATAAAAACCTGCAGATAAAACTTTAATCATAAATTATTTCTTTTACAGGTATATAGTTCCCATTTTTTATTTCTTTTTCAAGCTTTTTAAACTCTTCTAAGTTAACAGACTTAAAACGAATTTTATCTCCTGATTTAGCAAAACATGGAGTACTATTATTATGATTAAAAAACAAAACTGGAGTTTTTCCTAATATATTCCATCCTCCTGGACTTTTAGATGGATAAACACCTGTTTGATTTCCTCCTATAGCAACAGCTCCTTCAAAAACCTCTAACCTTGGTGTAGCTTTACGGTTCATATAAAGTATTTTGTTTAATCCTCCTAAATATAAAAAACCAGGTAAAAAACCAATAAAATATACAGTATATAAACTTTGAGTATGAAACTTTATAATTTCATCTATAGTTATATTTTTTACTCTAGACATTTCTTCTAAATCAATTCCAAACTGAAGATCATAACAAACTGGTATCTCCCAAATATATTTCTCTGTACTATTCTTTATATCTTCTATTAAACTTAATCTCTTCAACGACTCTACTTCTCTTAAAAAATCATTGATTCTTTCTTTATAAACAAGAGTTAATGAATGATACCCAACAATACAATCATCTAAAACATCATTTTTTGAAAAACTAATTTTAGTTTTAAAATTAATGATGTCATTTAAAATAACAGTACTAATTCTAGCCTCCCACTCTATCAAAATAGCTTTTACTCCAAATGGTTTATATGATAATACTTTAAGCAATAGTAATTCCTTTTTTCTGCATTGATTTATAAATATAACTCACTAATTCTATCGCATTTTCAGTATCTCCATGCACACAAAAAGTATCTGCTTTTATTTTTATCAATTTTCCATTAGCTGTTTTCAATTCTCCTAATGAGAGCATTCTAAAAACATGATTAAAAACTTCACTTTTATCTGTTATAACAGCATTAGATAGACTTCTAGAAACTAACGTTGAATCATCATTGTAATTTCTGTCAGCAAATGCTTCATACTTAATTTTAATATTTTCTTTTTCTGCTATCTCAGCTATTTTAGAATTAAAAGGAACATATAAAAAAGTAGCTGGACTTACTTTTAATATTGACTGAATAACTACTTCAGCTATTTCTTTATTTTTAGCTACTAAATTGTATAAAGCTCCATGAAATTTTATGTGATTCAATTCACTTTTTTGAATCTTTACTCTTTCTTTAAGTACGTTAATTTGCCACTCAACACTTTTTTGAAGCTCTATAGTAGAAATATCCATTATTTTTCTTCCAAAATTTTCTTTATCTGGAAATGAAGGATGCGCTCCTATTTTAACATTATTTTCTTTTGCTAAATGTATAACAGTATCAATTGTTTTAGTAGTACCTGCATGAGCTGTACATGCAATATTACAAGATGATATGTAAGGCATTAACAACTCCTCATTACCAACACCTTCACCCACATCACAATTTATATCTATTTTCATATTAAAAAACATTGAGTACTTTTAGTATACTTTTAACCCCTAAAAAAACACTAAACACAAGTATAATAATCCCAAAAATATTTTGAGTTTTTGTATTACTGTATTTACCTAACACAGATTTCTTATTCATTATCCACAATAACACACCTGCTATTACTGGCAGCAACATTCCATTAGCTACTTGTGCAAATTTTATAATTTCAATCGGTTTAATCCCAAATGAAGAGAACAACACTCCCAGAAACAATATAAATATCCAGACCATTCTAAATTTATTAGATTTTAATCCACCACTCCAACCTAAACAACCTTTAGCAACATAAGCCGCAGCTAAAGGAGCTGTTATTGCCGATGTTATTCCTGCAGCAAACATTCCTAATGCTAAAAAATATTTTGCAAACTCTCCATATAAAGGCGCTAAACTTTTTGCTAAATCTGTAACACTCCCAACACTATTAGTTTGGATTGATGCAGCAGAAATGATAATTGCTATTGACACTAATCCTCCCAAAATTATAGAAATTATAGTATCTTTTTTTGCCAAAGTTAACTCATCAGCTGTTTTCCATTTTTCTTTAACTAAAGATGCATGTAAAAACAAATTATACGGAACTACTGTAGTACCTATTAAACCTATAATAATTAGTAAACTTTCTTCAGGAAATTTAGGAACAAACAACCCTTTTAATATTTCTACTAAATTGGGTTTTGTTATTAATGCAGTAATTAAAAAAGAAAAACTCATTAGTAAAACTAGGGTTATCAATGTTTTTTCTAAAAACTTATAGTTGCCAATAAATAACAATGCAAAAGCAATCACACCTATAAAAACACTCATAAAGTTAATTGAAACACCTCCAATTTCTAATATCATTTTCCCAAAAACGGTTTCTAAACCTAAAATTCCTCCACTAATATTCCCTGCTTCATAAGAAGCATTTCCTATTACTATTGCTGATAAAATTAAAACTGTTATTATGTGTCTTAAAAAAGGATTGTTAATCTCACTTCTAATAACTTCAGAAAGTCCTTTTTGAGAAATAATCCCTAATCTAGCTGCCATTTCTTGTAATATAATTGTGGCTATAATTGACACCAACATAGCCCACAATAAATTCATTCCGAAATTAACTCCAGCTAACGTACATAGTGTTACAGTTCCTGGACCTATAAAAGCAGCCGCAACTAAAGTTCCTGGACCTATGTTTTTAAGCCAATTTTTAATCATAAAATACTTTTTAACAGCTATAAATGTAGCTATAAAGTATTAATTATAGTTTTAAAGATAATCCACAAGAAAAACCCGTATTACATTTAAGTTTCTATTCGGTTTCTTATTTTTGCATAATGTTAAGAGTAATTCGTAAATTTTCAATAGAAAACCCAATAGTATTTAAAAAACAACTATTTCTTTGGGCTAAACAATTTGAAACTTCAATTTGGTTAGATTCTAATAACCATGATCAAACATATAGCTCTTTTGATAGTGCTCTTGCTGTTGATGAGTTTACAGCTATCAAAACTGACTATCATGAAGCTTTTAATAAATTAAAAGAATACCAATCGTATACTAATGATTATATATTTGGATATATTTCTTATGATGTTAAAAACAATGTAGAAAAACTACATTCTAAAAATTTCGATGGCCTTCATTTTCCTGATTTGTATTTTTTTCAACCTCAAAAAATAATTTTCATAAAAGGTAATACAGTTGAATTTCATTATTTACAAATGATTGATGATGAATTAGAAGAGGATTATGAAGAAATTTTTGAAACAAACATTAATCTACCCAATAAAGACATATCGCTAGAAAATGATATTAAAATAAAACTTAGAATTCATAAAGACGAATACCATAAAAAAGTTTCTCAAGTATTAAAACATATTCATCGAGGTGATATTTATGAGGCTAATTTTTGTCAAGAATTTTATGCAGAAAACACCAATATTGATCCTCATCATATATATACTCATTTAAACGAAATTTCTGAACCTCCTTTTGCTACTTTCTTTAAACATGAGAATCTTTATTTATTATCAGCAACCCCTGAAAGGTATATTAAAAAAGAAGGTACTAAAATTATTTCTCAACCGATAAAAGGCACGGCCAAACGTTTAATTAACAAAATAGATGACGATAAAATTGCTTTTGATTTAGCTCGTGATGAAAAGGAACGCTCTGAGAATATCATGATTGTTGATTTAGTTAGAAACGACTTATCAAAAACAGCTAAAAAAGGAAGTGTTATCGTTGAAGAATTATGTAAAGTATACTCGTTTAAGCAAGTACATCAAATGATTTCAACAATCGTTTCTGAAATAAATTCAACAACACATCCTGTGGATGTTATCAAAGATACTTTTCCAATGGGAAGTATGACCGGAGCTCCAAAAGTATCTGCTATGAAAATCATTGAAGAATTAGAAGAAACTAAACGAGGGTTATATTCAGGAACTGTTGGGTATTTTACCCCTGAAGGTGATTTTGATTTCAATGTTGTAATTCGTAGTATTCTATATAACGCTGATGAAAAATACGTTTCTTATTCAGTAGGAGGAGCTATTACTGCTAAATCAATTCCTGAAAAAGAGTATGAAGAATGCTTATTAAAAGCAAAAGCAATGAAATACGTTTTACTTAACTCAAAGTAGTTTTACTTATATTTACTAAAAAATATGATCATAGAGCAAGAGAAGAAATTTAATCATGTACTTTCTAAAATTGAAGGAATAGCTAATGAACAAAGTTTTTTTAATATGTTTTTAGAAACATATCCTGAAGATTGGAAACAACTAAAAATTACATTCTCAAAATTTAAACGAAGTAAACAATTTGGTAGAACAATTCCACTACCAAGACCAGAACAATCTTTAAGAAAAGAGATTAGACAATGGTTGCAAAAACAATAATTTATGACACATCAAGAGTTTAATTTCAATTATCATAAAACTAATTTTTTTGGTCAATTTTGGAAACCCGAAAAAACAAAAGCTATAGTAGTAATTGTTCATGGGATGGGAGAACACTCTGGACGCTACACTCACGTTGCTAAAAAACTAACTGATAATGATTTTGGAGTAATAACTTTTGATCATTTTGGACATGGTAAAACAACTGGCAAAAGAGGTCATAATCCTAATTACAATGCTGTTTTAGAAAGCATTTCAAAATTAATTGATAAAGCCAAAGACATTTTTGGAAACAAAAAAGTTTTTTTATATGGTCATTCCATGGGAGGTAATGCTGTAATTAATTACACGTTACGTAAAAAACATAATTTACAAGGTGTGATTGCTACTAGCCCCTTTTTAAAATTAGCTTTTCAACCACCAAAATGGAAAATTTCTCTTGGGAAAATCATGCAAAAAATAGCTCCATCGATAACTTTAGGTAATGAATTAGATCCTAATGATATTTCTAGAGATGCAAATGAAGTTAAGAAATATATTAACGATCCTCTGGTACATGACAAAATTAGCCCAAACTTTTCTTTAACTTTTATAGACTCTGGAGAATGGGCTATCAATAATGCTTCTTTACTAAAAACACCAATGCTTTTATTACATGGTATTGAAGACAAAATAATTGATTACAAAGGAACTAAAGCTTTTGCTGAAAATTCAAACACAACTACTTTGAAACTTTATGAAAATGGTTATCATGAATTACACAATGATTTATGTAAAGAAGAAATGCTACAAAACATTGTTGATTGGCTAAACCAACAAGTTTAATTTATTAGTATCAATGGTCAATAAATTTAAACAACATCTTACTTCAAGTTTTCCTTTTTTAGAAGGTAAAAAAATACTTATAGCGATTTCTGGTGGAGTTGATAGTGTTGTTCTAACTCATTTACTTTATAAGTTAAACTATAATATCACTTTAGCTCATTGTAATTTTCAACTAAGAGAAAATGAAAGTGATTTAGATGAACAATTCATAATAAAGCTCGGAGACAAATTTAATATAGACACTTTTACTATAAAATTCTCAACACGAGAGTATCAAAATAAAAACAAATTATCAACACAATTAGCGGCTAGAGAGTTACGCTACAATTGGTTTTTTAAATTATTAGAAGAACAAAAAATTGATTATGTAGCAACTGCACATCATTCCAATGATAACTTAGAAACTTTCCTTATTAATCTAACTCGTGGAACTGGTTTAGAAGGATTAACAGGAATCCCTCCTATAAATGGTAAAATCATACGTCCTTTATTAAAATTTTCAAGGGAAGAAATTTTAAATTACGCAACGTTAAAAAACATTGAATGGAGAGAAGACATTAGCAATACAGAAACAAAATATATAAGGAATAAAATACGACATAACGTAATTCCTGTTTTAAAAGAAATTAATCCTAATCTTATAAATTCTTTTAATAATACTAGTACTTTTCTTCAAGAAGGTCAACAAATTATCGATGATACCATAAAACAAAAATCCTTAGAGATAATTTCATATGATGGTGAAATAATAAAATTCAACATCAAAAAAATAAAAGAATTCACCAATCCAAAAGCCTATTTATATCATTTATTTAAAAAATACGGTTTTACAGAATGGAATGATGTTTTTAATTTAATTTACACTCAAACAGGAAAAGTACTAACAACAAAATCACATACATTGTTGAAAGACAGAGATTTTTTATTACTTTTACCCTCTGATAAATTTATAAATACTGAAAATCAACTAGTTAGAATAAATAGTAATGATTCAAAAGTCAGTTATCCAATAAATTTATTATTTAAAAACGTTCAAAAAACAACATCTTTAGACAAAAATACTATTTATGTTGATAAAAATTCACTAAATTACCCCCTCACTCTGCGTAAGTGGAATGATGGTGATTTTTTTTACCCTAAAGGAATGCTTGGTAAAAAAAAAGTTAGTAAGTATTTTAAGGATGAAAAATTATCACTAATTGAAAAACAAAATATATGGATACTTTGTTCTGGTAAAAATGAAATAATATGGATTTTAGGGAAACGACAAGACAGGCGTTTTCTACCATCAGACAAAACTATCAATATGTTGCAAATAAGTATATATAAACCCCTGTAAACAATTATAGAATGAAAAAACTCTTTACTCTTATTTTATTTTTTATAGGTTTCGTTACTTTCTCCCAAACTGATGATAACCCAATATTGGTTAACCCAACAGTTGAAAAAGTTTCAGATACTGAATATGATTTAATCTTCAACATAACAATTGCTGAAGATTGGCACCTGTACTCCCAATACAATCCGGAAGACGCTTCTTTACCAATGACAATAACACCCGCTGAAGGTGAGTCAGGGTACACGATAAGTGGAAAAGCTAAAGAAAGTGAAACCGAAACTGAATTTAGTGAAATTTGGGGAAAAGATGAAGTTTTCTTTGTAGATGAAGCTACTATAGTACAGCGTATAACTATTACTGACACATCTTTAACTCAAATAACACTTAACTTAGATGCGCAGGTTTGTAAAGAATACTGTTTGCCATTTGATGAAGATTTTACGTTTTCTTTAACTGGAGAAGCTGTAGAACAAACTGTAGCTGAAGTTAGTGACAAAAGTAAATCTTTATCAGAGTCATTAAAATTAGATTTAAAAAACACTGTTTTACTTAAAAGTTCAACTGATAAAGCTGGTGACGATAAAGACAGTAGTTTACTTAATATATTCTTATTAGGATTTGTTGGTGGATTACTAGCATTTTTAACTCCTTGTGTTTTCCCTATGGTTCCTTTAACTGTATCTTTCTTTACAAAGAAAACAGAACAAAAAGGAAAAGGATTAGGAAGTGCTTTACTATATGGATTCTTTATTATTCTTATATATGCTTTATTAAGTGTTCCTTTCCATTACTTAGACACATTAGATCCAGAAATATTAAATAATATATCTACGAATGTATGGTTAAACGTATTTTTCTTTGCTGTATTAATATTCTTTGCTGGATCATTTTTTGGTTTCTACGAAATAACTTTACCAAGTTCTTGGAGTAATAAAGCTGATAGTGCTTCTAGTATAGGAGGTATTATAGGAATTTTCTTTATGGCTTTAACTCTTGCTATAGTTTCTTTCTCTTGTACTGGTCCTATTTTAGGGTCATTATTAGCAGGTTCTTTAACTTCTAGTGGAGGAGCAATGCAATTAACAGCTGGTATGACTGGATTTGGTGTAGCATTAGCCTTACCTTTTGCTTTATTTGCTATGTTCCCAGGTTGGTTAAACTCACTACCAAAATCAGGAGGATGGTTAAATACTGTAAAAGTTATTTTAGGTTTCTTAGAACTTGCCTTTGCATTTAAATTCTTATCAAATGCTGATTTAGTTGGACACTGGGATTTATTAAAGCGTGAAGTTTTCATTGGTATTTGGACACTTTTAGCTCTATTAATGGCTTTATATCTATTTGGATTTATAGGCAAGAAATACGGCAAAATTTCTCTTTTCAGAGTTCTTTTAGGTATTTGTTCTTTGGGTCTTGCTGTATACTTAGCTCCTGGTGTTATGGAAAAACCAGCTTGGAGTCAAAGTAAGTTACTAAGTGGTTTTGCACCTCCTCAGTTTCACAGTATATATCAACAAGATAATAAATGTCCTTTAAACCTAAATTGTTTTAAAGATTTTAATGAAGGTGTTGCTTATGCTAAATCTGTAAACAAACCTATTTTATTAGATTTTACAGGTTGGGCTTGTGTGAACTGTCGAAAAATGGAAGAAAACATTTGGAGTCAACCAGACGTTTACTCGGTATTAAGTAATGATTATGTATTAATTTCATTATATGTAGATGATAATGAAAGAATGTTACCTGAAGATGAACAATTTGACTACATTAAACCTAATGGTAAAGTAAAAAGAATTAGAACTTATGGTGATAAATGGGCTACATTGCAGATTGCAAATTTCAAAACTGCATCTCAACCATTCTATGTATCATTAAGCCCTGATTTAGAAATATTAAATACTCCTGAACAGTATACTGACAAGGACACTTATCTTAAGTGGTTAAAGTCTGGTTTAGACCGTTACAAGGGTAATTAACTATATATTTTATAATAAAAATAAAGCCTCTTTTTTAAAAAGAGGCTTTTTTAATGGATAATTTTAAAAAACTAACTATTTAAAAAGGTCCAAACACGCATTCTAACTCAGCACAATGCCTACCATAATCTATACATACGCTATGTGGTTTACATTGTTTTCTACCTCCATTAATTTGAACTTGTTTTTCTTTTGTTAACGGTTTTCCCAAATTTAAAATTTGTTTTTTCATAATTGTAAAATTAAATAGTTTGTTAATCCTTGAACACTTTAAGACACTCAAGGCATGTGTCTATATATTACGAGAGAAATGAATTTAGAGCAATTACTCTTTTTATTAAAAGCTAAAACTTAGCAAAAATCAGGATACACATCACAAATACTTTCTAAAGGAGGTTCTTCCTC
This sequence comes from Tenacibaculum halocynthiae, assembly GCF_964512825.1. Classification (NCBI taxonomy): domain Bacteria; kingdom Pseudomonadati; phylum Bacteroidota; class Flavobacteriia; order Flavobacteriales; family Flavobacteriaceae; genus Tenacibaculum; species Tenacibaculum halocynthiae. The sequence goes on from NZ_CAZELG010000016.1 coordinate 166,403, forward strand.
TTTACGAATACAACCACCGTCGCATGGTGCATTAATTATATTTCCATGAGCATCACATTTACATTGAGGATAATGAAATGTTCCATTATTACCACCTTTTATTTCTTTTTGATTAGCTTTGGTTAAGACTATCCCTACACTTAATATTTGTTTATTCATTTTATTAAAAAAGATATTATTTTTTTTATCTATTTAAATTGATTGACATTTATCTTTTGAGCACTATGTTACTCAAAGCACCCATTATCTAAATTATTACAAGAACTTGCTCCAGGATAACTACCTATTTGATTACAAGGAATACAATAAGGGTCATTATCTGCAAAACAAAGGTTAATTCTAGCATAATAACCACAATTACTGATACCTCCATTAATCTCTTTTTGTTCTTTAGTACTTAAGTTTCTACCTAAACCAAAAACTTTATTCTTCATCATCTTTAATTTTTTATTTAATAGTTTAATAATTCTCGTTTTTTAAGACGTTCAAGATGCACACCATCTCCTTATTAGGAATAATCAATAATTTACTGCACATGAAATAAATCAATTGACTTATATAAAGTATTTTATCCTAGGTTTAATATCCTTAACAAATATTAAACCTAGGATGGATTATACTTAAAAATAATAATTGATATACTCTCTATTGTGGAACAATTTCACCCAAACAAGCATGTGTTTCATATGATCCTAAACAACATCCATTTGGTAAAGAAAATCCTCCACACCCAAAACATTTTGCTGGAGTATACACAACGCATCCTGTTCCTCCATTTATTTGTTTTTGTTCAGACCTATCTAAGGTTTTTCCTAACTTTAAAATCTGTTTTTTCATAATTAAAAAATTTAGTAATTAATAATTTCTTGAACATTTAAAGACACTCAAGACTTGTGTCTATTCTTCGCGAATGAATATTATGTACCCTTATAATTAAAAGAGCTTATTCTATTAATAATAATCGAGATTAAAATATTTACGTCAAATTTTTGTAGTAGTAGTAGTAAAATAACTTACTATTTTATTTAATTAGAATTTACAATCATTAAATAAAAATCCATCATTTCATAACTCTGAAGAGTTTTTTTTCAATAAGTTTTGCCGAATAAATAGTTGTTGCTATAGTAGCTTTAAGCTAAAACCCATACAATCAATTTATATAAAACATAGTAGTACCGCTTTTAATTTATTTAAAAGCTATGCTTTTATTATCAATAATGTCAATGTTTAAATATTATAATCAAACAACAAGACATTCTTTATTTAGTTAAGGGCCATTAATTTACAACAAACAACTAGAAAATCCAATCTAGTTGTTTGTTTTTTTTTATTTACCTACAGTTTCTATCCCATTTATAACAATGGCGTTCAACTGGATTCCAATCAATACAACATTCAGGAGCTCTACCTCCATTAACTTCTCTTTGCTCTATTCGATTTAATGTTTTTCCTAGATTTAAAATTTGTTTTTTCATGGTTAAAAAATTTAATAATTTAATATCCCTTGATCATTTTAAGACACTCAAGGTTTATGTCTATCCTTTGCGAGAGAATATTTTAATAAATTACAATTAATAATAAAGTATTACTCAAGTGAATCTTCAAGTTGAGTAAATAACTTATGATTCTTCATTTAATATTAATAAGTTTTGAGTTACTTGTGTCATGAATTTATAAAAAAGAGTATATCTCTTTTTATAATTGACTAAACTCTGTACTATCCACAAATACCCCACTGACGGCCATTACATTTACCTGAACAGCATTTTGGACCTGGCCCTGTCCTATGACAAAGACCTCCAGATCCTATACAACCACCGACAGCTGCTTTTGACCCGTTGATTTCTTTTTGCTCTACTTTATTTAATGTTTTTCCTAGATTTAAAATTTGTTTTTTCATGGTTAAAAAATTTAATAATTTAATATCCCTTGATCATTTTAAGACACTCAAGGTTTA
>NZ_CAZELG010000016.1:168364-169482 GCF_964512825.1 Tenacibaculum halocynthiae
CATCCTTTGCGAGAGAATATTTTATTTAAAAGATTAGCATCGTCCCATGTATGTAACTTCACCAGGACCGCAATAAGCCCATAATATATGATTACTACAAGTCATGATTGGAGGGTGACCAGTTGAACATGAAACTGAACCTCCCTTAATACTTATTTGTTCACCCTTCTTTAATACTTTACCCAAGTTTAAAATTTGTTTTTTCATGATTAAAAAATTTAGAATTTAGTAATCCTTGATCATTTTAAGACACCCAAGGTTTTGTCTATTCTTCGCGAGAGAATTTCTTTTATTTAATAATATTTTTAAGTTGATAGAAAAATCGTTCTATCAAACGTAAATCTTCAGTTATTATGTTAGCTGTACCTTTCATCTCTTGCCTAAACTCTATGTTTTTATCATAAGTAGTTTTTAAATCTTGAGGCAACATTACATCTATTAAATAATTTCCTTCCGCATCTGCTATTGGAGATATTGACTTCACCTTTCCATTAAGTTCTCCAAATTCATCTGAAGGATAATTCAGTAATTTTATTTGTACTTTTTGGCCTTTTTTTATTTTCCCTGAATTTGCTGCAGGTGCTTTTATTTTACCTATAAAAGAATCGCTTTTTTCGGGAATTATTGTAAATATTAAATCTCCTGTTTTTACAGTTTGATTTTCACTCCAGAATGTTAAAAATGAAACTTTTCCATTTATTGAGCTAGTTAAAGCGTATTGCTTAAGCCAATCTTTTATTGCTTTTTGTAAATATAAAAACGACTGAATAGCCTTTTTCTTTAAACGAGTGTCGTTTTGTGTTTTCTTAATAGTAGTTCCTACTAAGTTTTTCTTTGAATTATTAATAAACTCTCTTAATTGAGAAATTGAACTTTCTGAATTTTCATATGCCCTTCTCGATTGTAATATTTCTATTTCCTTTTGCTCTTTTTCTTTAGCTGAAATAACACCTTCGTTAAACATTTTTATACTTCGTTCTAAATCTTTTTGTTTTATTTCTAGTTCTTTTCTGCTAAACTCCCTTTGGGAACGTAAAATTTGTAATCGTTGTTTAGCTTCAATAACAGTCATCCTGTTAGCAAAAGATTCTGATTTGTATGGTGTTAATTCTTTATTT
>NZ_CAZELG010000017.1:0-110542 GCF_964512825.1 Tenacibaculum halocynthiae
ACTAACTAGCTAGCATTCATAGTTCACTTTTACTTTTCTTTTTAAATATAACTTATATCTTAATAAGTTACCTTATCACAAAGTAAAGGCTAGTTTTTAACTAGTGGCGTATACGAGTAAGCGGTAAGAATATTAAAATATAAAGTCATAACAGTAAAATGTTATGGCTTTTTTGCAATAAAACTAACTTAAAGATTAAGGATTAGAATTTTGACAAAGAAGATACAGATCTATACTATAAGTTTTATAAATTAGTTTAATAAAACTAAACTTGTTGGCCACTAGTTGCAAACTATCGGAAACTAGAGAACGAAAGAAGCTATCTGTAAATCAATTATCAGATTACTTTATTTCACTAGGTTTCATTCCTAATGACGAACTTCTTATAGTTTGTTAAATATACCGAAAGTACAATTGTTGAACTCTTTTTTCTTTAAAACCTACAAAAGAAAAACCTATCAAATTAATGATAGGCTTTTTAATATATATAGTAGAAAACTTACATTTTCATTAACCAAGAACGTACATCAACTTCTTGTTTAATTATAGCTCTAAGCTCTTCAATTTTAACACGTTTTTGTTCCATGGTGTCTCTATGACGTATGGTAACCATATTGTCTTCTAAAGTATCATGATCAACAGTAATACAAAAAGGAGTACCAGCAGCATCTTGACGTCGGTAACGACGTCCTACAGCATCTTTTTCATCATAAGCTAGATTAAAGTCCCATTTTAAATCTTCAACAATTTTACGAGCCACTTCTGGTAATCCATCTTTTTTAACTAAAGGCAAAATAGCAGCTTTTGTAGGAGCTAAAACTGCAGGTAATTTTAAAACAGTTCTTGTAGTTCCATTTTCTAATTCTTCTTCTTGTAAAGAATTTGAAAAAACAGCTAAAAACATTCTATCCAATCCAATAGAAGTTTCAACTACATATGGCACATAGTTTTTGTTTTCTTCAGGGTCAAAGTATTGTAATTTTTTACCAGAATGCTCTTCATGTGCTTTTAAATCAAAATCAGTACGTGAGTGAATACCTTCTAACTCTTTAAAACCAAAAGGGAATTTAAATTCAATATCAGCAGCAGCATCAGCATAATGAGCTAATTTTTCATGATCGTGAAAACGGTAGTTATCTTTGTTTATACCTAAAGATAAGTGCCATTTTAAACGGTTTTCTTTCCATTGTTCATACCATTCTTTTTGAGTTCCAGGTTTTACAAAAAATTGCATTTCCATTTGCTCAAATTCACGCATTCTAAATATAAACTGACGAGCTACAATTTCATTACGAAAAGCTTTACCAGTTTGTGCTATTCCAAAAGGTATTTTCATACGTCCAGTTTTTTGAACATTTAAAAAGTTAACAAAAATACCTTGTGCTGTTTCAGGGCGTAAATATAAATTCATGGCACTTTCAGCAGAAGCACCTAATTTGGTTCCAAACATTAAATTAAATTGTTTAACATCTGTCCAATTTTTACTTCCTGTTAAAGGGTCAGCAATTTCTAACTCTTCAATTAAAGTTTTTACGTCGGCTAAATCTTCATTTTCTAATGATTTACCTAACCTACTTAAAATGGTATTAATTTTTTCTTGATATCCTAAAACGCGTCCGTTAGTTGTAACGAATTCTTCTTTATTAAAAGAGTCGCCAAATCGTTTTTCAGCTTTTTTAACCTCTTTTTCAATTTTGTTTTCAATTTTAGCACAATAGTCTTCAATTAAAACATCAGCTCTATAACGCTTTTTACTGTCTTTGTTATCAATTAAAGGGTCATTAAAAGCATCTACGTGGCCGGAAGCTTTCCATGTGGTTGGGTGCATTAATATAGAGGCATCTATACCTACAATATTTTCATGCATTTGTACCATTGCTTTCCACCAATAGTCGCGAATATTTTTCTTTAATTCTACTCCATTTTGGGCGTAGTCATATACAGCACTTAATCCGTCATAAATTTCAGATGATTGAAAAATATAACCATATTCTTTAGCGTGTGATATTACCTTTTTAAATTGATCTTCTTGTTTTGCCATACTGCAAAAATATAATAAGCTTTTAAACTATTGTTAATTACATAAAAAAAAGTGAAGATTTTTTAATCTTCACTTCATTTTTTCATTTTTAAAGATTTTTATCTAAGACTTACGACTGAGTTACCAGAATATTCACCATCAACAAAAGCGCTAATAGTATACTTCCCTTTATTAATATCATCTCTATTTACCAATACAAATGATACTAAGCTAAGTTTGTCATTGTTATAGTTAACAGTAACAGAATCACTATACATAATTCTTGCTCCATTGTTTAAACGTGCTTTACCTTTAGGTGTAATTACTTTTTTGTCTTTATCAATTATTTGAATATAAACCATCTTTTTACCTGATTTTGTAACTTCATTTTCAAGTAAATCAAAATTTATTCTAAAAGCATCAGTTCTACTAGACCTTGAAGTAGAAGTTAGTTTTCCACTACTTCTTTCTTTCATAGCAATAGCTTTTAAAGGACTTATGTCAATTTTTGAGGCAACTGCTACTTTTTCTTCTAGTTTTTTATATTTTTCAGTTAATTCAGTATTAATTGTTTCTTTTTGACTAAGAATTTCGTTTGTTATAACGTTTTCTTGTGCTAATACTTCATTTGCTGTATTAAGAGAATCGATTTTAATAAATAACCTTCTGTTTTCTCTTTCAAGGCTACTTATTTTACTTCTATAGCGTCTTATTAAGTTATAGTTATCTCCTTTTAAGTTTGCTACAGAATCTCTTAAATCTTTCATTTTTTGTATTTCTACACGTAACCTTTTAGAAAGACTTTTTTTTCTGATAACCACATCAGTGTAATCTTTAATCATCTCATCTAAATTGTTTTTTAAATCAGCTTTTTCTTCTGTAAAAACATTTTGTAAATGTTTTAGATCACTAGATTTTTTGAAAGAATTTAGAGTTAAAAATAGAATTAAGATTAATAAAACGATTAAAGCGATATTTTTAATGGTTCTTGAATTCATGTTAAGGGGGATTTAAAAGTTTATTTTAGTTTAATAGTTGATTTTTTTATAAATATCTTATTTACATATATGTTTACTTTATAGATTCCTTTTTCTAATTTATCTTTATTAACTTTAATAAATGACATTACAGATAACTTTTTATTATAGTAATCAGCACTTATAAAGTCGCTAAAAATAATTCTTTTACCATTTTTTAGTTTTACTTTTCCTTTTATAGCAACTATTTCATTTTTAGGGTTAATTAATTGTATGTGAATTGGTTTAGATCCCTTGTCAATTATTTTATTTTCAAGTAAATCAAATTGTATTTTAAAACCACAAGCTTTCCACGATCTATAAGTAGTAGTCATTTTTCCACTACTTCTCTTTTTCATGGCATCAATAACTACTTTTTCAACTTCTAAAACTTCTGCTGAAGCTACTTTTTTAGTTAAAATTCTATTACTTCTAGAGAGTCTTGAATTTAAATGTTCTTTTTTTGTTAAAACACCTTTAACACTGTCATTTTCAGTGAATAGATCCTTGTTTATAGAGTTTAAAGAGTCTAATTTACCTAATAGTTTTTTATTTTCCTCTTCTAAAGTAGTAATTCTTTTTCTGTAAAACCTTAATAAACTATAATTGGATGTTTTTAAGTTTTTAATAGTATCTTTAAGTAGTACTACTTTTAGTAATTCTTTATTAAGATTTAAAGTGTAGTTGTCATTTCTGTCAATAGCGCTTTGATAGTCTTTAATAACATTATCTAGTTCTCCCTCTAACTCTTGTTTTTCAGAGTCAAAGGCGCCTTTAAGTTGCGAGAAATCTCTAGCATTTTGATATGCTAAAAAACCTATTGCAATTATTAAAAAAAGCAAAAAGGCGATTAAACCTTTGTTTTTAAAATTTTTTACAGCCATCACTAAGGGGAAATTATGATGAACAATATAACGTGTTCTGCGCTAAAATACTATTTTTTAGCACATTTGTATACAAAAGCAGGAGGAAAATTTAAAGTTTCGAAACTTAAAGTAATGTTTTTTCCAAAAACATCTTTAAGTTTTTTGTAGTAAGAAAGGCTATATTGATATTGAATAAATAATCCGTTTTTATTTAAAGCAGTATAACTTTTTTGTAAAATAGTATTAGATATTTTTTTAGGAATAATTGTTAAGGGTAAGCTAGAAATGATATAACTAGCATCATTAAATCCTAATTTTTTAAGTAGTTCGTCAATTTTTTCGGCAGATTCTTTTAATACAATTAATTGTGGGTGATTTATTTTCTTTAATTCATTATAAAAAGCATCATTTATTTCAAAACAAATTAAAGTAGTATGAGGTTGTATTTTTTGTAATATATTTTTAGTAATTGCTCCATTACCAGAACCTAGTTCAACAATAACATCTGCTTTTTCAAAATTTATTGTAGTTGTCATTCTGTTTGCTAAATATTTAGAACTTGGAACTACAGTACCAGAAGTTTTATAATTTTTTACGGCCTCTTTAAAAAACTTGAATTTTCTCCCCAAAATAAAGTGTTATAATTTTTTGTATCTTTCTCTTAAAAACTTGCCAGTAAAGATGCAATTTTTAAAAGATATATTCTATTTATTTTTTCCTAATTTATGTATAAATTGTTCAACAAACTTATTAAAAACAGAATTGTTTTTATGTACAAGTTGTAAACATAGCTTACCAATTATAAATAATAACGAGGTAACACAACAAATGTTACAAACTATTTTTTATGGTAGAGTTCCTATAAACAGCATACACTCTTTTTTATATTATAATAAAGGGGGTATTACACAAAAAATAATACATGAACTAAAATATAAAAATCAAGAAAACATTGGCGTTTTTTTTGGAAGTTGGTTTGCCTATGAATTAAAAAAGGAAAACATTTTTTCTAATGTTGATTATATAATTCCTGTGCCTTTACATATTTCAAAAGAAAAGCAAAGAGGGTATAACCAAGTTACAAAATTTGCTAAAACGTTAAGTACTGATTTAGAAATTACTTATATTCCAAACAAACTTTTACGTACATCAAAAGCTAAAACACAAACATTACATCAGCGGTTTGAGCGTTTTTCTAAAAATAATACTAAATTTCAATTGAACGACCTTGAGATTTTTAAAAATAAACATGTATTATTAGTAGATGATGTTGTTACTACTGGTGCTACACTGGAAGCATGTTGTAATGAATTGTTAAAAACAGCGCATATAAGTATTAGTATTTGTACCATTGCATATACTGAAAAAGGATAAACATTCGTTTATGTTATTTTACTACTTTTGATGTTGAATTAAAAACTTATTTTGTGAAGCAAATAATTAAAGTTTACATTCTTTTACTAGTTATTTTCATAACAAGTTGTGCCCGTAAAGGAAGGCCTGAAGGAGGCCCTAAAGATGAAGATGCACCAATAATGGTTACTGCTAATCCACCCTATGAAAGTATAGAGTTTAAGGAAGATAACATACGTATTTACTTTGATGAGTATATTGTTTTAAAAGAATTAACAAAACAATTAGTGGTTTCACCACCTTTAAAAAATCCTCCATTAATAACTCCTCAGGGTACTCCAAGTAAATATATAAATATTAAAATTTTAGATACTTTAAAAGCTAATACTACGTATACATTTAATTTTGGTAATGCAGTTCAAGATAATAATGAGAATAATAAACTAGAAAGTTTTAAATATGTTTTGTCTACTGGAAAATATATCGATTCATTAAAAATTAAAGGAAATATATCAGATGCTTTTAAGAAGAAAACAGCAAATAGTATAGGTGTTTTATTATATAAAATTGATAGTAGCTTTAACGATTCAATTATTTACAAGAGAAAACCCGACTATGTTACTAGTACCCTAGATTCTACTAATTTTAACTTTTCAAATATTAAAAAAGGGAAATATTTGTTATTGGCTTTAAAAGAACCAAATAATGATTATATTTTTAATGCTAAGACTGATAAAATTGGTTTTTTGAAAGATACAATCATGTTACCTAGAGATAGTATTATTAAAAAAGATATTAGGATTTTTAAAGAAAAACAACCTTTTAAATTTAAAAGAGGAAAAGAGCTTTTTAAAGGAAAAATTCAATTTGGTTTTAATGGTGAAAGAAAAAACCTAAAAGTATCATTACTATCAAAAGTGCCAGCTAATTTTAAGTCTTATTTTCAATATGAAAAGGAGAAAGACACGCTGTTATATTGGTATACTCCATTAAAAAAAGACTCTTTAAATTTTATTGTTAGTAATAAAGATTTTGTTGATACAATTACTGTTCGTTTAAGAAAAAAGAAAATTGATTCGCTACTAATTAATTCGAATGTAAGTGGAATTTTACATTTAAACGATACATTATTTTTAGAAGGGAATAATCCTATTGTAGCTATTGATACATCAAAAATTTCTTTTGTAGATAAAGACACTATTAATGTACCTTATCAATTAAAAAGAATGGACATTAATAAATTAGCTTTAATATTTAAGAAAAAACCTAAAATGGATTACGATTTTAGTGTTTTACCTGCTGGGTTTAAAGATATATATGAAACAAAAAATGATTCATTAAATTATCAATTTAGTACAAAAGAAGTAGAGGACTATGGTAGTATAATTTTAGATATTCAAAATAAGACTAAGAAGAACGTTATTATTCAATTGTTGATAAAGAACAAGGTTATAAAAACGCGATATATTAAAGATTCTAAAAAAATAACTTTTAACTTATTAGAGCCTAAAAAATATACTGTAAAAGCAATTATTGATGATAACAATAATAATAAATGGGATACTGGTAACTTCTTAAAAAGAATTCACCCTGAACGTATTATTTATTTTCCTAAGGAATTTAAGTTAAGAGCCAATTGGATACAGAATGAAAGTTTTGTAATAGAATAAAAAAAACACGCTTTATTTAGCGTGTTTTTTATTTTATTAAAAATGTGTAATTCTTATTTTTTATTTGTTTTTGCCCAATTATCACGTAATCCAACAATTTTATTGAACACTAAATTTTCAGGTGTAGAATCATCATCTACATTAAAATACCCTAGGCGTTGAAATTGAAAACGATCTCCAATTTTTGAAGTTTGTAAACTAGGTTCAACAAAAGCGGTTATTTTTTCTAAAGAATTTGGATTGATAAACTCCATAAAATCTTTGTCTTTGTGAGAGTCTGGTGCTTCATCAGAGAATAATCTATCATATGCTCTAACTTCAGCTTTTACAGCATGTTTTATAGAGACCCAATGCAATGTTCCTTTCACTTTACGTTTGCTCTCTTCAGTACCACTACCAGATTTTGTTAACGGATCATAGGTACAGTGAATAACTGTAATATTTCCGTTTTCATCTTTTTCACAACTAGTAGCTGTAATAAAATAAGCATTTTTTAAACGAACTTCTTTACCTAGTTTTAATCTGAAAAACTTCTTGTTAGCCTCTTCTCTAAAGTCTTCACGTTCTATATAAATTTCTCTAGAAAAAGGAACTATTCTTGTTCCTGAGTTTTCATCTTCAGGATTGTTTTCTGCAATTAGAATTTCTTCTTTATCCTCAGGGTAGTTATCAATTATTACTTTTACAGGATCTAAAACCCCCATCACTCTATTGGCAGTTTTGTTTAAATCTTCACGTATTTTAAATTCAAGTAAAGCAACATCAATAATGTTTTCACGTTTAGATACTCCAACAGTTTCAATAAAATTACGAATAGCAGCTGGCGTGTATCCTCTTCGGCGTAAGCCAGAAATAGTAGGCATACGAGGGTCATCCCATCCGTTTACAACACCTTCTTCAACTAGTTTTAATAACTTACGCTTACTCATAATAGTATAGCTTAAGTTTAAACGAGAAAACTCTCTTTGTTTAGGAGGGTTTGGGTATGCTGATTTACTATATTCATACACATTATCACGAAACCAATTATATAATTCTCTATGAGGTTTAAATTCTAAAGAACATAATGAATGTGAAACTTGTTCTATATAGTCACTTTCTCCATGTGTCCAATCGTACATAGGATAAATAACCCAATCATTTCCTGTTCTGTGATGCGCTTTCTTTAGAATACGATACATTAATGGATCTCTCATTAACATATTAGGAGAAGTCATATCAATTTTTGCACGTAAAACATGTGTGCCTTCTTCAAACTCTCCATTTTTCATTCGTTTGAATAAATCTAAATTCTCTTCAACACTTCTATTTCTATATGGGCTAGCAACTCCATGCTCTGTAGGAGTTCCTTTTTGTATACGCATTTCTTCAGAAGATTGAGAATCTATATATGCTTTTCCATCTTTAATTAATTGAATTGCCCAATCATATAATTGTTGAAAATAGTCAGATGAGTATAATTCATTTTCCCATTGATACCCTAACCAAGTTACATCCTTTTTAATGGCATCAACATACTCTTGTTCTTCTTTTGCTGGATTTGTATCATCAAAACGAAGATTCACAGGAGCATTATATTTTTCACCTAAACCAAAGCTAATTCCAATAGCTTTTGTATGTCCAATATGTAAATATCCATTTGGTTCAGGAGGAAAACGAAAACGTAAATTTTCTTTAGGCATTCCATTAGCCAAATCTTCTTCAATTATTTGTTCAATAAAGTTTAATGATTTCTTTTCTTCTGACATTTTCTCTAAAATTGAAGTGCAAAATTACGTAAAAATGTTGAGGTGATTTATATTTCATTAAAAACCTTAATTTAATGCACTTTACCTTTTATAAGTACCATCAGGCAGAACTGTTGGAAATTTGTAAACTGGATTTGTTAATAAGGTATAAATAGTATTGTCAGTAGTTTTTACTTTTTCTTTTGTGTTTAATTTCCATTCATGTTGAATAGCATTTAATCTGTTTTTTTGCGCTCCTAAAATTGATGTCATCGCCCAATAAATGTATTCGGTAGATTGACAATCGTAAGTACATGTAGTATCGTCATAGGTATACCAAGCATTCGTAGGATAATTATTTGGAATACTATTAAATTTGCCTCCTCTAGCTATATCCATAGCATTACTTAATGATGTTCCCGAGTTCTCTCCAAAAATTGAAGGATACGCTTTAGCATAGCCAGCATGAGTTATAATATGCCAAACCTCTTCGATTGCAGCATCAAACCTTCCTGTATAGCCGTTGGTGTGCCATTCAGGAATTGTTTCGTCATTACCTAAATCTTGACCAAGCCTTCCATCTGGTTGGTTTGAAGGCATGTCATTTTGAGTTTTCCATAAAAAAAGAAACGCTTTATTTTCTTTCATTTTATCTACTACAAGTTTGTTGTCAATTATACCATCTTCATTATTATCTAAATATTGTGCCATTAAATTTGCTGCGTGTAATAGTTTTTTATCTTCAACTTTCGGAGCTGCATAAATATCGATGCCAAATACAACTACTTTTCTATTGAAACTAGCAAGTTCTGAATCATCATTTTTAATGATTTTAAAATTAGGGTCATTTCCTACCGAAATTTTGGTATTTAATGTTGAGTTTATGTTATTTCTTGAGCAAGCTATAACATTGATTAAAGCGAATATATATATGATTTTTCTCATTTTTTTAATTATTTTTTATTTTACTCTATTACCTAATATGTGTTTATAAGATGCTGATAACTTCATGGGAACATTTTTTTTAACCATAAAATTTAATGCTTTTTTTTGGTGGGAATTTAATTTGTCACCATGACCTGCAAAGTTGATTGCCCAAATTTGATGGATATATTCATTTACTGCCGTTACTTTATCATAATTACCATTTTCAGCAGCATTTTGCTCTGAAATATCATATGTTTTTGCTAAAATATCATCATCCATATACTTTCTTAAAGTACCTCCTTCGGTAAATTTAAACTCGCTGTCTGTTCTACTAAAAGCTTCAGTAATTGTATGGAATGTTTCTTCCCAAAGAGCATTAAAAATTTCAGGTCGCCAAGTGGAAGAGTTTAGTTTGGCAAACTCCCAGCCTTTACCGTTATAGTTTTTAACATATGGCCAGTTGTCTGTCTGCATACTCATTCCGTATAACCCTTTCCCTTCAACTAGGTTTGCTGCTGATATTTTATCAACCATAGTTAAAGGACCAGATATGAAAACTAGTTTTTGAGCTAACCATTTGTTTAATTCCTTTTTATCATCATCAACTAAACCGTCATTATTTTGATCTAAGAAATTACTAAATAAACGAACGCTATGCTCAAAAATATCTTTACCAGTTGTTCCTGGTGTTGTTTCGTTTGATGTTGGTTTAACTGCACTAGCTACTATGAAAAAACCATTAATATTATGTACATAATCTGCATTAGCTTTTAAATATGATTCTAACGAAGTTGAATTGCTATTAACCTGATTGTTATCTGAGCAAGAGATAAAAAAGAATAGTAGTGAAAAAGTAATAATTTTATTAACTGTGATAATCATAACTTCTAATTTTATATGTTTTTTGGTTTAACTACAAAACTATCACCAAAAGTGTATTAGAAGTATTAGTATGAGTCCGAATAACTCTTATTCGGACATTTTTACATTGTTTTGGTATTGTTTTGGGGTTATTCCTTCTAGGTTTTTAAAAGCAGAATAAAAAGTTGATTTAGAGGAGAAACCAGCTTCTTCTGCTAAACCCAAAATTGAAAGTTGTTTAGCTTTAGGTGATAAAAGAAGCTTTTTAAATTCATTCACTCTAAATTGATTTATAAAATTGTAAAAGTTTTTATTTGTGTGGGTATTAATAAGTTTTGATAATTCTTTTTCTCTAATATCTAATTTTTCAGACAATGTTTTTAATGTGAGATTAGAAGTTAAAAAAAGCTTATCCATTTCAATTTTATCATAGATTATACTAAAAGATTCTTTTGAATATGTTTTTTCTAAAGAGGCTTTGTCATTAATAAATAGAGAGAACTTAAATAAATCAGATTGAGTAAAACCATTATAGCCTATCCAGTAAATCATAATAAAGGTTAAAATGGTTGATAAAAAAGCAAAGTATTGGGTAAGTTTTATACTTTTTAACTCGATAATATCTTCTGAAACCCAAAGAACATGAAAGGTGAAAAATATGTATACTATTGCTTTAAGCCATACAAATGTTTTATTTTCTATGTTAGAGTAAAAATCACCAATTCTATTTTGATTTTTCTTAAGAATTATTGTAATATTAATTAAGAGCAGAATATTAAATAAATATTCAAAATATTTTGTGACTATATTTTCTACAGGAACAAAGTTTAAAATAAACCCGGGTATGAATAATAAATAGCAATAAGCTTTAATCTTCTCATTTAAGGTTTGTATGGTATATAACAGTAAAAAAGGGATTGTAAATAATGATGATTGAATGTTATTGTAATTTTCAAGTTCATTAACTGATTGACTAAAAGAACCAAATATTTCAATAGTTAATGACCAGAGAAATAAACCTAAAAAAATATTGGCTTTTTTATTGTTTGATTTTGAAGTTATAAAAAGTAAACCAAGCATAAAAGCTGTAGATATTGAAAGAATATCTAAAATACTGTAGAATGAAAAGTCTATTGTTATTTGATTCATATGTATAAAAATACATTCAAATAATTAAAAAAGTCAAAAACTTATGCAAGTTTTTGACTTTAAAAAACATCACTCTTTAATAAAGAGGGATAAGGGAGTTTTTATTGCTGGTTCATTTCTATATTAATAGTAACAGTAACATCTTTACCAATTGGAGACATTCCTTTACCTAAATTAAACTCTTCTCTTTTAATAGTTGAGGTTAATTTTAATCCAGCTTTATTTTTTCCACTTCGTGCTTTAATAATACCATTTAATTTTCCTTTAAAAGTAATTTCTTTAGCAATTCCATTAATAGTAATGGTACCACTAGTTTCGAAGTTTCCATTATTTAAATCCTTAAAAGAACTACTATTAAATGTAATTGTAGGATTTTTTTTAACATTAAAAAAATCAGGAGATTTTAAATGGTTATCTCTACCTTCTTGATTTGTATTTATGCTGGCAGCGTTTATTGATACTTTAAAAACTGGTTTTTCAAATTTTTCATTTGTTTCAGCATCGATGTCAAAACTATTAAAATTACCAGTAACTTCAGAAATCATAAAATGAGATACTGAAAAAGTTATTGAAGAGTGTGCTTTGTCAACTTTCCATGTGTTTTGTGCGCTAACTACATTTATAGAAAATATTAGAATAAGTGTAATAAATATTTTTTTCATCATAATTACTATTAAATTTATACTTTTAGCAAAAGTAACTTGGTGCTAGTGGCACTGAGTTATGAAAAAAAGCGTTTTTCTTATTAATTTAACCCCCTTTTTTTAATGAAGCTAAACAATCAAATACCTCTTCATAATATTAAAGATGAGTTCACTATAAATATTGAACCTATTTCACATAAAAACACCTATGATTATAATGTTGTTCATAGGCATAATTATTATGAAATTATGTTTTTTGTTAAAGGAGGAGGCTACCAATTAATTGATTTTGATAAAGTTCCAATAGTAGATAATAGTTGTTATTTAATTAAACCAAGGCAAGTACATTTAGTAAAAAGAGAAGAGGAGGCTGATGGTTTTTTAATTCAGTTTTTTAATACCTCTATTTTTTCAGAAGAAGTTAGTTCATTATTAACACTTCAATACCATTCAGATATTAAAGTGATCTTTGAAAACGATAAGTTATTAATAAATAAAGGTATTTCCTTTTTAAATCTTATAAGGAATATTACAAAAGAAGAAAGTGTTTTTCTGAAACAAAAATCTATTCACTTATTATCTACGTTACTTTATGAATTAGAAGAATGCACAATTAAAAAAGGAAAGTTTAAAAATACAAATGATCGTTCTTTAATTAAGTTTACTGAATTGGTAAATCTAAATTTGAATACCAAAACGGTTAATGAATATGCTGAGAAATTAAATATTACGTCTAAAAAATTAACTGATATTGTGAAAAATAAATATGGTATTACACCTTTAAAGTTTATTCATAATGCAGTTCTTTTAGAAATAAAAAGAGATTTAATGTTTAAAGACACTAACCTTAAAGAGATTTCTTATAATTATAATTTTGATAGTCCTTCAAATTTTAGCTTGTTTGTTAAAAAGAACACAGGGTTATCTCCAACTGATCTTCAAAAGGAATTATTAAAAGAATAAAAAAGACGAAGAAATTGAATATTCTTCGCCTTTTTTATTCTTTTTTAATTTCAAAAGTTATTTAGTTTGAAATACGTTGTTTTCTTGATTTATATCAGCCATTAACTTTGATGGATCAATTTCAACTGATTTAATATTTTTTGATGTAGAAAAACTGTAAGTTGGGTGAGCAAATGTCCAGTCTTCAAGAGTTTTTGCCGAAGTTGGTTTTTTACCTCTCATCATACGTAATGGAATATTGAATGATTCTTTAGTTCCATCTGTATAAGTAACGGTAACATCAATAGGCATCGGCATTTGTCCAATACGTTCTAAAGTAATTTCTTTACCAGTAACAGATTTAATTCCATAATCTATAGTGTGAGTAGTTTGTGTCCATTCATTCAAATACCAATCTAATTGAATTCCAGATACTTTTTCGGCAGTTCTTTTAATATCATTTGGTGTTGGATGTTTAAAAGAAAAATCAGTAAAATACTTTTTTAAAGTTTTAGCCACATTTTCTTCTCCAATAATGTATTGAAGTTGTGTTAAAAAGATATTTCCTTTAGAATAGCTTCCCATGCTATAAGCCATGTTGGTATGGTATCTGTCAGCATGAGTTGATAAAGGTTCTTCTGCATTGTTGTTTACAACATAGTTATAATGCCTGTATGAACCTGATTGAGGATTTTCTCTTCCTTGTTCTAAAATTTCATTGGTAGCTTTGTTTGAAATGTGAGTTGTAAATCCTTCGTCCATCCATGGGTGCTTACTTTCATTGGTTGCTAGTAAAAATTGAAACCAAGTATGTGCTAATTCATGGGCTGTAACACCAAATAAACTACCCCATTTACGTTTACCAGTAATTAAAGTACACATAGCATATTCCATTCCGCCATCACCACCTTGAATTACTGAGTACTGTTTGTATGGATATGCTCCTATATGTTTGCTAAAGTAATTCATTAGTTCAGCAGTTTTAGGTTGTAATTTTTTCCAGTTTTCTTGATAAAAAGCGGATAAGTTTTTTTTGTATAAGAAATGTAAATCAATACCATTTTTCATAGTATACGTATCATGAATATACTCAGGGTCAGCAGCCCAAGTAAAATCGTGTACATTAGGAGCTTTAAATTTCCAAGTTAATTTTTTTCCTGAAGGAATGTTTAGTTCTTCTTTTTTGTTTTCGTAACCATGACCTACTTCTTGAGGGTTTTGAATATAACCAGTACCTCCAACAACATAATTTTTGTCAATATGAAGAGTTACATCAAAGTCACCCCATACACCATGGAATTCACGACCTAAATATGGAGGCGTATGCCATCCTTCAAAATCATATTCAGCCATTTTAGGATACCATTGTGTCATTGATAAAGCAACCCCTTCTTTGTTACCTCTTCCAGAACGACGAATTTGTTTAGGAACTTGAGCGTTAAAAACCATATCAAAAGTTACACTTTCACCTGGTTGAATAGGTTGGTTTAAGGTAACCTCTAAAATAGTACCCACAGTTTCATGTTTTACTGCAGATCCATTTTGTTTTAATGTATTAACTTTAATATACCCAATTTCAGAAGGAGACAATTTGCTAATTCTGTCGTTAACTCTTTTATCTGGATCTTTAATGTTTCTAGAACGAACATCCATTTGAGAATTTGGCTGGAATGCATTAAAGTATAAATGATAAAATACTTTGTTTAATACATCAGGAGAGTTATTGGTGTATACTAATTTTTGTATTCCTTTGTATTGATATGTTTTAACATTCATATCAATATCCATTGTGTAGTTTACACGTTGTTGCCAATATGTGCTACTGCTTGTTTTAGTTGTTTGAGGAGTTGAAATTGTTTGTTGTTTGTTGGTTGATGCGCAAGCTAACATCGATATTAATGAAACCCCTAAAAATAATTTTTTCATTCTATTTAATTATTTATAAAAAAAGAGCATTTTTTAAAATGCTCTTTTCAAATATACTTATTTTCTGGTAATTATTTTCTTCCATTTACCATTCTGTCTGCCATTCTTAAAGCATTATATGCATTAACTACACGACCTGATACAGATAAGCTTGAAAAAGGAACTAATTCTCCTTTTGGATTTGTTCTAGATTTTGAACCTGGTTTTGTAACCGTTAAGTCAATTTTAGTACCTGAGTTCATTAAAATATGTTTTACCTGACTAGCAGATAATTGCGGGTAGTATGAACGAACTAAAGCAGCTACTCCAGCCGCACAAGGAGCAGCCATTGAGGTTCCGCTTATTTTTTGATATGTATTATCTGGGAAAGTAGAGTGTATGTTATAACCTGGAGCAAAAATATCTACATTTATTTTACCATAGTTAGAAAAACTAGCTGGTAAGTTTTCATCATAATTTGCTGTCATAGCCCCAATAGTTAATACATTGTCGGAAATTTCATTTACTAAATCTGGAGCATCATTAGGGAATGTTTTTTTGATGTCAATGTTTGCCCCATCATTACCAGCAGCGTTTACGATTAACACATCTTTTTTGGCAGCATATTTTAAAGCATCATATACCCATTCTTTATTTGGAGAAAACGCTTTACCAAAACTAGTGTTAATTACTTTAGCACCATTATCAACAGCATAACGAATACCTAAAGCAACATCTTTATCATACTCATCACCATCCGATACTGAACGTACTGCCATAATTTTAACATTATTAGCAACACCATTCATACCTTTACCATTGTTTCTAGTAGCTCCTATAATTCCAGACACATGTGAACCATGTGCTTCATCTTTTTTAGAATGACCTGTGTTTCCATCACCCGAACCTGGTTTGTCGTTAATGTCATATGCATTATCACCAACAACAGTTCTGTAGTCTGTTTTTAAATTATCTCCGTTGATTGTCTTTTTACCACTTTCTATACTTTTAATGAAGTACTCAACACCTCTTTTTAATTCGTCTTTAGCAGTTTTTAAATTAGGTAAACCAAAACCAAATACTTGTTTTGAAATCTCTACATATTGTTTTAAATTATTATCATTTAAAGCGAAAATTTCCTCTTTACTGTAGTTGTCTCTCCCAAAATGCTTTTTAAATGCTTCGTCAGCATTTTTTACACCTTGTAATAATTGTTCATATCTAGTTTTATTTTGGATTAATTTTTCTTGTGCTTTTTTAGCTTCATTAACTTTGTTTTCTTGATATGCTTTTACTTCTGCTAATGTTGCTGCATCTGCAACTGAAGGTTTCATTAAAATACGTTCATATTCTAAATGTTCTTTATATGATTTTCCTAAAAAGTTCCATCCATTAATATCATCTACATATCCATTTTTGTCATCATCAATTCCGTTACCCGCAATTTCTTTTTTATTCACCCATGCTACATCTTTTAAATCTTCATGTTTTAAATCTGTACCACTGTCAACAACACCAACAATAACTTCAATACTTTTTTTTCCTTGTAAAAATGTATACGCTTTGTCAACACTCATTCCAGGAATACTATCAGTAGCTAAATCTAAGTGTTGCCAATTGTCTTTTTGGAAATCTGTTAATGGGGCTTTTTTAGCAGGAATATTAATAACAGTATTAGCTCCTGTTGGTACAGCCATTTTGCTTACCGATGAACAACCTACTAAGGTTGTAATTGCCATTGCCGAATAAAATACTGGCTTCAAAACTCTCATAATCTTTGTCTTAATTAAAAATGTCTATAAATTTATAAGTTTCTTTTAAACGAACTCCTTTTTCTGTATGTTGTACAGTACAAAGTTCATTATGAGCATCATGCTCTAAAAACAAATAAAAATCTTTATCTGCTGCTTCGTTTAAAAACACTTGTTTTTCTTTTATTGTAAGTAATGGTCTAGTATCATAACCCATTACATAAGGAAGTGGTATATGTCCAACTGTAGGAAGTAAATCAGCCATAAAAACAATGGTTTTTCCTTGATACATTATTTTAGGAAGCATTTGTTTTTCTGTATGTCCATCAACAAAAACAACATCAAATCCTACTTGATCTTTCGTGTTTCTATGAACAAAATTTAACTGTCCGTTTTTTTCAATTGGCAATATATTTTCTTTTAAGAAGGAAGCTTTTTCTCTTGGGTTGGGCTCAGTAGCCCATTGCCAATGACGATCATTACTCCAAACTTTAGCATTTTTAAAAGCAGGCATATATCCTGTTCTGTCTTTGTTCCATTGAATAACACCACCACAATGATCAAAATGTAAGTGCGTTAAAAAAACATCCGTAATATCATCTCTATGAAATCCATATTTAGCTAATGAAGAGTCTAAAGAGAAGTCTCCAAATAGATAATAGTAACCAAAAAATTTATCTGATTGTTTGTTTCCAAGTCCAGTGTCAATAAGTGTAAGTCTATCTCCATCCTCAATAAGCATACAACGCAAACTCATATCAATCATGTTTTTGCTGTCAGCAGGATTGGTTTTTTGCCAAATGGATTTAGGAACAACACCAAACATGGCTCCACCATCTAGTTTAAAATTTCCTGTTTCTATAGGATATATTCGCATAACTACAAAGATGCAGAATTTTAACTATATTTTTTGTTAATAAAAACAAAAAAAACTTAGTTGCATTTAATGTTTTGAATTAGAAAGAGAAGTAGTTGTAAATATGTTTTAATTTTGATTATTCTCTTTTTATGAATTCGTAAAATGAAAAAAGGTAGCAATATTAAATTGCTACCTTTAGTATATTTATATGTAACTTTTAAAAGTTGTTACAATATTGAGATTTAATTATTGATTGTCCAAGAAATGTAATATAATTTACCAATTCTCCCAGATCCTGGTGCAACTAAATATTCTTTTCCAAAGATATTAGTACCACCAATTTTAAATTTAGATTTTAACGAAGGAATTCTATAGTTTAATTGAGCGTCAAGAACAGTTCTAGCTTCTACATCTCCTTTAGCAAAAGGTGAAACCCATTTATGACTATCTAACCATCTACCGTTAATGTTAAATCCAAAGTTTTTGAAAAGTTTATCATTACCTAACTGAACTTTTACTGTATGTTTTGGAGTATTGAAATTAGGTTCAAATGAACCAAAATCAGCATCTTCGAAAGAGTAATCAATAAAGTTATAGTTTACTCCGAAGTCATAATTTCTAAAGAACTTAGTATGCATTCCTAATCCGAAACCGTATGATTTTACTTGTGATTTACTATTTGTAATTAAGTAAAACTCACGAACGTGTCCTTGGTTTAAAGCTAAATTAGCATCAGCATCTAATTGACCAGTTGCAATCACTGTTCCATAGTTTGGAACAACTACATCTTGAAAAAACACAAAATCATCATGTTGACTATAGAAACCATTAACATCAATATCTAAATTAGTGTTGTTATTTAAACGTAGTATGCTTCTATATCCAAGTTCAAAAGTTTTAACAACTTCAGCTTGAATTTCTTTATAATCAGATTTAATTAAGCTTCCGTTCGCATTTATAAAGTTTGTGTCATAAACAGATCTTGTTAATAAAGCATTGTTTATAATATCACTACCAGTTGTTTCAGTAATAACAGTACCAAAACCAGGGAAGAAATTCTCATTTCTATATTGAATTCTTCTTAAGTTGTCAGCAGTAGAACCAACATTAGTTTTAACACCTGTGTTTAAAAATAAATATTGTTCTTGTATCGTAGGATTACGGAAACCAGTTTGAAATGATGCTCTTAAGATATGATCTTTATCTTGACCTAAAGAGTAATTCACTGCAAAACGAGGAGAAACATTTCCTTTAAAATTTTCTGATTTATCATAACGAAGAGAAGCAGTTAATTTTAACCTTTCATCCATTAATTTCTTTTGAACTTGGGTGTATACACCATATTCTTGAACGCTTATTGCTTCATCTTTATCATTAAAGATAGTACCTTTTGATTCTGGATTATATTCTCTAAATGATCCACCAACTTGAACATCAGCCCAATCGTTTAATAAACTTCTAAAGTTATAGTTACCTTCTAAATGTTGATAAGAACTTTTGTCATATATAGCACTACCACCTTCTTCAGTTATTAAAGTAGTTGTTATTTTATTAAAAGCACTATTAAAAGCAGTCGTGCCAGGCTGTAATCTGTTTCTGTCAGCATAATTTCTTGAAGCTTCAACAGTTTGATTATTAAGGTATCTTTGAATGAAATAATCATTGATATATGATCCAAATGGAGTAGATGCTTCAGTAAGGTATATACCTGTTCTAGTTAAATCATAACTATTTCCTGCATCATTTCTTGTGTAATATCCTCTTACATAAAAATTATCTCCTTTAACTTCTAATTTTGATTGTCCTATATAGTAATTACGTTGTGCAAATCTACTAGTTCCTTGGAAAAGATTGTCTCCCATACCTAGTCTAGTTGCTAACTGAATTTCTAATGATTCATCTTTAAAAGGTCTGTAGTGTAAAGAACCTGAAAATTTTAAATTTTTAGATTTATAGCTATTTAATAAATCTTTTTCAGCATACCCAGTTCTTCTAAGAAGAAGATCTGCTGGTATCGTTGGACTTCCAGGTCTAACAGATTGTAAAAATGCATTAAAATTAGATAAACCATAAAATAATTCATCACCATAAGTATTAACTCCATCATAGTTTGGAGTTGAGTTAAGTGATCCATCAATTAATTTGTTTGTATCTACTTCTCTATTTCTAGAGTCATTAGCATGCCATTCTTCAGCTTCAAAATATGAGAAGTTAACTTTTGCTGCAAACGCTTCGCTAAACTTGTAACCCATTCTTACTGCAACATCATAAAATGTATTGTTTCCTGCAGCTTCTTGACTCATCACCCCGCTTTTAAGAAGTATGTTGATACCTGTAAAATCAAAAGGGCTTTTAGTATTTAAAAGCATAATACCATTATATGCATTTGCTCCATATAAAGCAGAAGCCGCACCAGGTAAAATTTCAACGCTTTTTATATCTAATTCAGATACACCAGATAAGTTACCCGCACTAAAATTTAATGCAGGAGCAGCTGTATCCATTCCATCTACTAATTGAACAAAACGAGAGTTGCTAAAATCAGCAAAACCTCTTGTGTTAATAGATTTAAAACCGTAACTACCTTCTCTTGAGCTAATTCCTTTTAAGTTTGTTAAACCATCATAAAAAGAATTTGAAGTGTTCTTTCTTATATCATTAAGACCAAATCTTTCAATAGTTACTGGTGATTCTATAATTCTTTCCGGAACTCTAGAAGCAGAAATAACTACTTGATCTAATAATAAATTTTCTTTAAGAATTACGTTTACCTCTTGATCTAATGAAGTAATTTCTATTGTTTCAGTTCTGTAGCCAAAAGAAGAAACAATTATCGTTTGAGGTAATTTGTTACTAATAGTAATAGAAAACTCTCCATCTTCATTAGATAATGCATAGTTTTTACCATTTGTAATTTTAGCATTGTAAAACGGCTCTAAATACTCATCGTAAACGACTCCATTAATTTTTACTTGCGCATAGCTAACCATAACGCATAAAGTAAAAACAATCATTGCTAACTGTTTTTTAAACATTTTTTTTAATTTTAATTATAATATAAAAGTGATTGGGAATTATTCTTCTAAAGAAAAGTTAATAGGGAAGCCGTATTTAACAGATACCTTTTCTCCTTCTCTTCTTGCAGGTTTAAAACGTGAAAGTTTGGTTACAACTCTTTTAGCTTCTTCATTTAGGATTTCTCCATTTTTAGGCCCTAGAGTTTTTATATTTCTTACATATCCATTTTTGTCAATAATAAAACGAACCCAAACTTCACCTTGAATTTGATCTCTTACAGCCTCACTAGGATATCTAAAATACTTTTGAATATGTTTAATCATTTCTGTGTTAAAACAATTCATTCTATCTTCTTTTTTTGCACTATTACAAGTGTCAAAAGAAGGTATTTTATCAACAGCAGTAAATCTTGAAGCTTTCCTAACTTCTTCTTTAGATAACTTTTCTTTTAAGCTTTCGATATTGTTTTTTAAACTAACTGATTTAGTTTTTATTTTTTCATTTTGAATACTAGGAGTAGTTTCAATTTTACTAACACCAGCTGTGTTTAATGTTCCAAGACTAGAAGCTGCACGCTTTTTTATAGGTTCTCTTTTCTTTAGAAAACGTCTTCTTGCTGAAACTTTAACTGTAATTTGTCTAGTTTTTTTGTCTTTCGAATTTTTAGATGGCTTAATAGTACATTTTGTGATACTATTTAAATCTAATGATTCATCTTCTGGAGATGCGCAGACCTCTTGAGCTGTAGTACTAAAAACTGAAATCATTACTAATACTACGAGTAAAAGTGTTTTTTTCATAAAAGGGGAGTTCAAAAATTAATAACCTTAAAATTGTAATATACTTGTTAGTAGCTTGTTAGTTAGTTAGCTGTTTTTAGCGGGTGCAAATTTATGAAAAAAAATTAAATCAAGTTATTTTTTTAACTTTATTTCGCTATTTGTATAAAGTCTAAATAGGTAAGGTGTTGTTTATGTTGGTTTTACAATAGGGTGTTATAGGTTTTATTATGAGTTTTTATTCTCTTGTTCACTAATTAAACAGAAAAGAGTCTAGTTTTTTTAATTAAAAAAACTAGACTCTTTTCTGTTTAATATTATATTCAATAACTTTAATCTAGTGAATTATCAAGGTTAAAGCTTATAGGAAATGTATATGTAACATTGATATCTTTATTATTTTGTTTACCAGGAATAAATTTAGGTAATAATGAAACTACTCTAATGGCTTCTTTTTCTAAAGAGTCGCTGTCTTTAGGTCCAGTAGTAATAATATTCTTTATTGTTCCTTTGTTTGTAATTACAAAGCTTATCCAAATATCACCAGTAATTTTTTTTCTAATTGCGTCTTCTGGGTACACAATGTTTTGAACTAAGTGTTTTTGCATTTCATGATTAAAACAATCAACAATACTTAAAGAACTGTCTGAACAAGATTGGAATTGTGGTATTTGATCAACAGTGTCAAAAGATATTTTTCTACGTGAATTTTCCTCTTCTATTGCATTGTTTATTTTAGCTATTCTGCTTTTTAAGTCGTTTATTTTTAATTGGTTGTTGCTGTTTTCTGCTTTGATGTTGATATTAGCAGCGTGTAATTGGTTGGCAGTATGAACTTCTTTATTTTCAAATAGACGTCTTTTATGTCTACTTCTATTAGATACAACAATAACTTTAGATGCTTTTTTTGAACCATCTATTTTGTTAGTGCCAGTAACTATGCACTTTGTTACATTAGAAATTTCATTAATGGATTCTACATCAGATTTTGAAGTACACACTTCTTGAGAAAATGCTACTTGAAAACCGAGTAGGGCTAGTAATAATAGGGTTAGTTTTCTCATACGTTTATAATTAAATCCTATAAATTTTGCTTACTAAAAAAATAGATTTAGTGTATAGTCACTAATTCTAAAAGGGGGTATTTTAGTTTGCTAATTATTAGTTAGGAAGTTTTTTAATAATTATATGTTTGTATTTGAAAAACTAAAAAATTACTTTTTTGATGTTCTTTTTTTTGTGAAGGTGTTAAATTTATGAGCGTTTTCATTTTTAGGGGGCTTAAAATGTTAATATTATATTAAAATAATAATTTAAAGATATAGAAAAATAATTAAAAAAACTAATTTCAGGTGTTTTATGTTAATAATATGATGTTGAGTTAAAAGAAAAAAACTACTCTAAGTATAAGAAATCGTTATACGGAAAGCGTTCAATATGAATCTTTTTAACTTCATTATATGTTTTCTCTTTAAATTCTTCTAAATTACTTTTATTGAGTGCTGAAATAAAAATACTTTCTTTCTGTAAATCATTCATCCAAGTTTTTTTCCAATCCTCAAGAGTATAATGCGCTTTAGTTTTTTCTGTAATTAAATCATCATCATCTATTGTTTCATGTGTATAAGCATCAATTTTATTAAAAACCATAACAGCAGGTTTGTCTGCGCTGTCAATTTCATCTAAAATTTGATTAACAGAAGAAATATGATCTTCAAAATTTGGATGTGATATATCAACAACATGTAATAATAAATCAGCTTCTCTAACTTCGTCAAGAGTAGATTTAAACGACTCTACTAATTGCGTAGGTAACTTTCTTATAAAACCAACGGTGTCAGTCATTAAAAAAGGAATGTTTTTTATTACTACTTTTCTAACAGTTGTATCAAGTGTTGCAAATAATTTATTTTCAGCAAAAACATCGCTTTTACTGATAACATTCATTAAAGTTGATTTTCCAACGTTGGTATAACCAACTAGAGCTACACGAACCATTTTACCTCTGTTTTTTCGTTGAACGGCCATTTGTTTATCAATGGTGGTCAATTTCTTTTTTAAAAGGGTAATTTTATCTCTAATTATACGACGATCTGTTTCTATTTCAGTTTCACCAGGACCGCGCATTCCAATACCACCTTTTTGTTTGTCAAGGTGAGTCCACATTTTTGTTAGCCTAGGCAAAAGGTATTGATATTGAGCTAGTTCTACTTGAGTTTTTGCGGAGCTGGTTTGTGCCCTGTTTGCAAAGATGTCTAAAATTAAATTTGTTCTATCCAATATTTTACAATCAAGAATCTTCTCTATATTTCTTAATTGTGCAGGAGAAAGTTCATCATCAAAAATAGCAGTACCAATATTATGAGTTTCTATGTATGCTTTTACATCATCTAATTTTCCAGTACCTAAAAATGTTTTAGGATTTGGTTTTTCTAGTTTTTGAACAAAACGTTTTACTGTAACACCACCAGCAGTAGATGTTAAAAATTCTAATTCATCTAAATATTCTTCAGATTGTTTATCATTTTGCTGTTGGGTTATAATACCAATTAAAACCGCTTTTTCAGATATGGCCTTACGTGTTTCTATCATAGAGTGCAAAAGTACGAATTTCTTATCTTTACACGATGTTTGCTTTAGTTGATTGTAATAATTTTTATGCTTCTTGTGAGCGGGTGTTTAATCCGAATTTACTTCATAAACCTGTGGTTGTGTTAAGTAACAATGACGGGTGCGTTATTTCACGCAGTGATGAGGCTAAAAAGTTTATTCCTATGGGAGCACCGGCTTTTAAATTTAAAAGGGAATTTAAAAGTTATAATGTTACTGTTTTGTCTTCAAATTATCCTTTGTATGGAGATATGAGTGAACGTGTAATGAATATTTTATCCAATTTTACGCCAGATATTGAGGTATATTCAATTGATGAAGCTTTTTTAGAGTTTAAAGGTTTTGATAAAGTTAATTTCAATGATTATGGGACAAAAATAAAACAAAGAATTTCAATGTGGACAGGAATCCCTACCTGTGTTGGTATAGCTCCTACAAAAGCTTTGAGTAAAGTGGCTAATAAAATAGCAAGAAGTTTTCCTGAAGAAACGAATGGTGTTTATGTTATAGATTCTGAAGAGAAAAGGATGAAGGCTTTAAAATGGATGCCTATAGAAAAAGTTTGGGGAATAGGTTATCGTCTTCAAAAAAGGCTAAAAGAGAAAGGTTGTTTTAAGGCATTAGATTTTGCAGAATTAGATAGTGAATGGGTGCGAAAAAATTTTTCTATAACTGAGTGGAAGTTACAGCAAGATTTAAGAGGTAAATCTGTTTTGAAATTAGAGGATGTGTTAAATAAAAAGGCTATTGCTACTACAAGAAGTTTTGAATATACCTTTTCTGATTTGGCCAATATAAAAGAGCGTATTGCTACTTTTGCAATGTCTTGTTCTGAAAAATTACGAAAGCAAAATTCATGTTGTCATATGGTTATTGTATCTTTAAATAGTAATAAACATGAAAAAGAAAATGAAAGATATCGGGCTAGTAAGTCAATTGTTTTTTCGCATCCAACAAATTCATCTTTAATAATTAGCAAAGAGGCTGTTAACGCTGTTGAGACAATTTTTAAAAAAGGTGTAAATTATAAAAGAGCTGGCGTTATAGTTACAGGTCTAGTACCAGATGAAAATTTTCAATTAAACTTTTTTGAAATGGAGAACCCAAAACATAAACCTTTAATGAAGGTAATAGATACTGTAAATAGAAAGTTTAAATCAGATGCAATAAAATTAGCTAGTCAAGATTTAAAACGTACTTGGAAAATGCGTCAAGAACATTTGTCTCCAAAGTTTACAACGAATATTAATCAAATTATTAAAGTAAAATAATATGGAAGCATCTAAAGCATTAACTTTTTTTTCTATTAAAGACTTGAAAAATGAGGGTTCAGTGTACATAGATATAGGGATTTCTGCAGGATTTCCTTCGCCCGCTGATGATTTTAAAGAGACTCGTATTTCTTTAGATGAAGAATTAATTAAGAACAAAGAAGCAACTTTTTTTGCGAGAGTTAGTGGTCAATCTATGATAGGGGCAGGATTAGATGATAATGACTTATTGGTTATTGATAGAAGTATTGAACCAACAAATAACAAAATAGCAGTATGTTTTTTAGATGGTGAATTTACTGTTAAACGATTAAGAGTTGAGGGAGTCAATGTATGGCTACAACCAGAGAATCCTGACTATCCTGTTATTAAAATAACAAAGGAAAATAATTTTGTTATATGGGGTGTGGTAACTAGCGTTATAAAAAAAGTATAAAAAAACCTCGACTTTGCGAGGTTTTAATTATACACAACTTTCATTAATTAACTTCTAACGATCTTTAAAGGCATTTTATATATTTGTACTGATTTTTTTATGTTTTTATACACTCTTTTGTAATTTAGTTTACTTTTAATGTAAGCACAAACTTCTGGACTAGCACAATCTACGTCTAAAATAACTACTTCACCTTTTTTGTTTACTAAGAAATCTATAGTAGTTTTAACATCTTTCTCAATAGTAAAATCTACTTTTCCTAATAATTTTACAATGTTGGTTCTGATTTCTTCTTTTACTGGATTTTCATTAATTGCAAATGCTGAGACATTCATCAAAGCAACAAATACTAATAAAACAAATTTTCTCATCTTTCTTGGTTTTTATAAATAGAGGGTTAAATATTCTGTTTATTTTATGGTGTAAAAATACTGTGTATTAGTTGTTTATAGTTTTTTTTTGTGTTATGTAAAAATGTTTTTTATGTTATTTAATACTCTTTATAGTGTTGCATAACAATTACTTAACATTGAGTTATGCTTGTTTTTTATTTACATTTATAGTTAATAATTAAATTGTTGTTGTATAGTTTTATTGATTTGATATTTTTTTAAAAAAAATTAATAAAAATTTTTCAATACTTTGTGTTATCACAATGTTTAATTGTAATATTTACTTTGTAAATTAGATGAAATTTTTTTGGTTAAATGTCTAGAAATAAACGAAAAAACACTCTTACAGTTGCTTTTTATAATGTTGAAAATTTATTTGATACCATTGATAATCCATTAACAATGGATAATGACTTTACTCCAAAAGGAAAGAAGAAATGGAATAAAAATAGATATAGACATAAAATAAAAAAAATTAGCTCAATATTACCTCTTTTAGGTGCTCAAGAATCAAAGTATGCTCCAGCTATAATTGGTTTAGTAGAAGTTGAAAATGCTAAAGTGTTGAAAGATTTAATAAGGCATAAAAATCTTATAAATCATAATTATAGTTATATACATTACAATTCACCTGATGAAAGAGGTATTGATGTTGCAATGCTATATAAGAATGACTTATTTACTGTTTTATCATCAAAAACGCATCCATTACATTTAAGCGATACTGATAGAAATCATGATTACACCAGGGATTTACTAGTGGTTAAAGGAGTTTTAAACGGTGATTTAGTGCATGTTTTAGTTAATCATTGGCCGTCAAGGAGAGACGGAGAGGATAAAACTCAACATAAAAGAATTAAGGCAGCAAAGTTAGTTCATGAAGTTATAGAAGAAATAAAGAGTGAAGAAAAAGTTGAATCTAAGTTTATTATTATGGGAGATTTTAATGATGATCCATCAAGTGAGAGTGTTAAAAAACATCTTGTAACTAATGAATTTTACAACCCTATGTATACTATGCATAAAAAAAATAATGGAACTTCAACTTTTTATAACGAATGGCACTTATTTGATCAGATAATTATATCAAATAATTTTGATAATGATGAAAGTAGCTTAATTTTTTCGAAGGCTAAAATTTTCAAGAAACCTTGGATGAGGATTTATAAAGGTAAATTTAAAGGTAGTCCCTTTAGAACATATATTGGTCCATGGTATGAAGGTGGTTTTTCAGATCATTTTCCTGTGTATTTAACTTTCAATAAAAAAAGTCTCAGAAAATAGAATTCTGAGACTTTTAATTATTTTTTTAATGAAAGTGAACTACTCTACAGTAACCGACTTTGCTAAATTTCTAGGTTGATCTACATTCTTATCTAACATTACTGCTATGTGATAAGACAGTAATTGAAATGGAATAGTGGTTAGTAAAGGAGTAAATGCTTCTTCAGTATCTGGAATCTCGATAACATGATCAGCAATCTCTTTAACTGTTACATCACCTTCAGTGACAATAGCTACAATTTTACCGCTTCTAGATTTTATTTCTTGAATATTACTAACTACTTTTTCGTAGTGTCCTTTACTTGTTGCTATAACAAAAACAGGCATATTTTCATCAATTAAAGCAATAGGTCCATGTTTCATCTCAGCAGCAGGGTAACCTTCAGCATGAATGTAAGAAATCTCTTTTAACTTTAAAGCACCTTCTAAAGCAACAGGGAAATTAAACCCTCTACCTAGGTATAAACAGTTTTTAGCATCTTTATATACAGACGCAATTTCTTTGACAACAGGATCAATTTCTAAAAGTTTTTCAACTTGAGATGGGATTTGTTGTAGTGTTTGTAAGTAATTGTTAACAGTAGAAGTAGATAATGTTCCTTTTGCTTTTGCTAATTTTAATGAAATTAAAGAAAGCACAGTGATTTGAGTAGTGAATGCTTTTGTTGAAGCAACACCTATTTCTGGCCCTGCGTGTGTATACGCACCAGCATGAGTTTCTCTAGCAATTGATGAACCTACAACATTACATACACCAAAAACAAAAGCACCTTTTGCTTTTGCTAATTTTATAGCGGCTAAAGTGTCAGCGGTTTCTCCTGATTGTGAAATTGCAATAACCACATCTTTTGGAGTAATTATAGGGTTTCTGTATCTAAATTCTGAAGCATATTCAACTTCTACAGGTATTCTAGCCATATCTTCAAAAAGATATTCACCTACTAATCCAGCATGCCATGAAGTACCACAAGCTATAATAATAATTCTATCAGCGTTTAAGAACTTAGAAATATTATCATCAATACCAGCCATACGAATTACACCTTCATTCGCTAACATTCTACCTCTATAAGTATCTGTTATTGCTTTTGGCTGCTCGTAAATTTCTTTAAGCATGAAGTGGTCATAGCCACCTTTTTCTATTTGCTCTAAGTTTAATTGAAGTTCTTGTATATCGGTATCAACTTCTTTATCGTTGTCAATTTTACGAACTTTAATACCTTTATCTTTTTTGATAATAGCTAATTCACCATCTTCTAGATAAATAGCGTTTTTGGTGTATTCAATAAATGGAGAAGCATCAGAAGCAACAAAAAACTCTTCATTATCTTTCCCAACACCAATTGCTATTGGGCTTCCTAATCTTGCAACAATTAATTCGTTTGGTTTTGTTTTATCGAAAACAGCAATAGCGTAAGCTCCAATAACACTTGTTAATGCTACTTGAACCGCTTTTCCTAATTTACAACCTTCATTTTTCTTAACTTCTTCAATTAAGTTAACTAAAACTTCAGTATCAGTATCGCTTTGAAAGCTATATCCACGAGAGATTAATTCTTTTTTAATAGTATCATAGTTTTCAATAATACCATTATGAACGATAACTAAATTTCCAGATTGTGAAAAATGAGGGTGAGAATTTGTATTATTAGGAACTCCATGAGTTGCCCAACGAGTGTGTCCAATTCCTATTTTTCCTTCTTTTTTAGAGTCATCGTTATTAGTAATTACCTCTAAGTCTGAAACTTTACCTTTGGTTTTTGATAAATGCATTTTCTCACCATCATACATCATAATTCCAGCACTATCATACCCTCTATATTCTAGTCTTTTTAAACCATTAATAACTATTGGATAAGCATCTCTATAGCCTATGTAACCTGTTATACCACACATATCAATTCTTTATTTTTTTTCTGAATATGAAATTTTTAAAACCGCTCTTTTTGTTCCGTTAGCAGCTTCGTTTTCATCTAAAAGAGTAACCCCTCTAGGGTTCCAATTGTAAGATTCAACATTAAGATCTACTGCTCTATTTTTAACGGTAGCATCAGTGGGGTTGTTGTAAACTTTTAAAACAAGAGGTGCGAAATCTGTAGAAGATTTGTCAAACAAACTAGCTACATAATCAGTAATTCTAAAAGTGTATCTTTCTGGTTTATCATCAGATAAAGTTAAGTTACCTCCATAAGTGTTTGACTCCTTATAGGTATCTGAAATTTGAGTTGGGGTAATACCTCCATTCCCATTATCTTTATTAAGATAAAGGTGTAGTTTTTGAGGTAAAATATTTTTGTCTGTATTAACAGTTTGGTTTATGTAAAAAGATAAAACAGCATCGTTAACTAATAATCCATATTGATCATTAGCAAGGTCTTTAATATCAGCTAATTCTTCTAAATCTAAATAACCATCATTGTTTTTGTCTTTAGCTTCATGTTTCAAAATTGTATTGTTAGGGTCATTGAGTTTTAATTTAGCTAAATTAACACCTAAAACTTTAATTTTTGACATAGAACCTGTAGTTCCTTGAATAACAAAGTTATCAGAAGGAATGTTATTAGTTGCGGGTGACATTTTGTACTTTGCATTACGAAGACCAGTTAAAGGAAAAGAAAATTTGGTTGGAACAGTATCTTTGTATACAGAATTTGTAATTCCTTCTTTCTTTTCAAAACGAGTAATTGTGTAATAAAACTCTAAACTTGCTGACTCACTAGTGCCTAATAAGCTTAATGGAACCATTGATCCATTATTTCCTTCGGCCTTTGTATATATACCTCTGAAGTATTCATTTAAAGCTTGTGATGAAGAAAACTCGCTATCGTTAAATTTGTCCCAAAAAAGTTCTTTCATTCTGTTCATTTTTAAAGGAACTGTTAAGAAAGGAGCTTTGTTACTTAATTTTATAGTGTCTTTAAAGGTGACACCAGTACTAGAAGATCTTGTGAAAATAAACATAGTATCTACAGGGTTTGGTTTAAAACTAAAACCAGGATCTTCGTTTAATACTTCATCTTCTATATATGTATGATTAGATAAAAAAGAGTTGTTTTTTGATGGATTTGTTGGGTCAAAAGTATTTAAAAATGTACCATTTCGGATAATTTTCAAGCTTGTAGCTATAGTTGGATCTCCAAGAACAGAATCTAATTGAAATTTAGGTTTTCCGTCACTTTCTTTTCCTTTACTAGTAGATTTATAAGGAAGTTTTAATAATACCTTGTCTAAAATAAATACTGAATCAATATCACCGTCTTTTTCTACAGGTTTAACATCTGCCGTTTTAAGGTCGGTTACAAAACCTAACTGACTAATGAATGATGATTCTACAGTTTTATAATCTTTACTGTTATAGACTCCTAGCCAATACTCAGAAACAGGTGTGTTAATGTTGTCTGCTCTAATAGCAGATGGATTACCATTAGAGTCAACTTCTAAATCGATTGGAGTAATTTCTAGCTCCAAGTCAATTTGATTTGTATTAAATTTTGTGTTTTTAACAATACCAGTACCAATATCATTAAGATCTTTTTCGCACGAGATAATAGAAGCTAAACAAAGTAAGCTTACACCTAAAATACCAATTTTTCTAACCATTCTTATTCGCTTAATTCTAAAACGTTTTCTTTATAAAATTCTAAATATGCTTCTGTTAAATTTTCTTCAGATTGAAATTCTAAAACTTTTGTATCATTGTTTCCAATAAAGTCTTCGATTTCACTAGGTAATGTTTCACTACCTTTTACTATTGCATCTGAATTTTCAATAGCACTTTTTAGTATGTTAATATGGTTAGGTGTTTCAAATACGGTTGTTTTGTCTTTATTAATTTTGTCAAAACAAACTTTTTTTGCAAGTTCGTTATTTAGTTCACCTTTAAAACCATTATTATAAAGCGAAGTTACAATCTTACTTTCAGTAAATAATGGTTCTTCTTTATAAAATTCTCTTAAATATAATGGTAGTAAGGAAGCCATCCATCCATGAACATGAATAATGTCAGGTGCCCAATTTAATTTTTTTACAGTTTCAATAACGCCTTTGGCGAAAAAGATCATACGCTCATCATTATCATTAAATAATTGATCATCTTCATCAGAGTAAACGGCTTTACGCTTGAAATACTCATCATTATCAATAAAGTAAACTTGCATTCGTTCTTTAGGAATAGAAGCCACTTTTATAATTAATGGCATATCCATGTCATTAATGATTAAGTTCATACCAGATAAACGAATAACTTCATGTAATTGATGTCTTCGTTCATTGATTACCCCAAAACGAGGCATAAAAATACGTGTTTGAACCCCCTTAGAATGTGCTTGTTTTGCAACGTTAAATGCAGTTGACGATAATTCTGTTTCTGGTAAATATGGTATCACCTCAGATGAAACATATAATATTCTCTTATCCTTCATTAAATCGAACTCTTTGTATGAGGATGCAAAAATACGAATTTTTATGCTAAAATGATGTTAAATTGCTAATTTTGCATGCATTTCAATGAATAGGCAATGAATATATTTAACACAAAATTAGAATTAAAAGCGTTTTTAGCTGAACAAAAAGAAAGGGCCAAGTCAATTGGATTTGTGCCTACAATGGGTGCTTTACACCAAGGGCATTTATCACTTGTTAAAAGAGCGAAAGAAAAAAACGACTTAGTTGTGGTAAGTATTTTTGTAAATCCAACTCAGTTTGATAGCAATGAAGATTTGAAAAAATACCCACAAACATTAAAGAATGACAAGGAATTACTTGAGAGTGTAGCCTGTGATGTTTTATTTGTGCCTTCAGTGGAAGAGATTTATGATAACAATATAAGCTCTGAGAAATTCAATTTTGACGGTTTGGAACATGAAATGGAAGGTAAATTTCGAGAAGGTCATTTTGACGGTGTGGGAACCATAGTAAAAGCTCTTCTTGAAATAGTAATGCCAAATACAGCTTATTTTGGAAAAAAAGATTTTCAACAATTACAAATAGTTAAAAAACTTGCAGAAAAATATGATCTTCCTGTAAAGATAAAAGGAAGACCTATTTATAGAGAAAATGATGGTTTAGCCATGAGCTCTAGAAACGCAAGGTTAACTAAAGAACATCGAGAAATAGCTCCTTTTATATACAAGACTTTAAAGAAAGCAAAGAAAAAATTTGGAGCAAAAAATATTGAAGAGTTAACAAAGTGGGTGAAAAAGCAATTTAAAAAAGAGCCTTTATTAGAGTTAGAATATTTCACTATTGCTGACGAAAAAACGTTACAAACTCCGAAAAAGATCGAGGCGAAGAAGAAATACAGAGCGTTTATAGCTGTTTTTGCTGGGGATATTCGGTTGATTGATAATGTAGGACTAAAATAAATTCATTAGAAAACAAATCGTTAATCATTAAAAACAACTATTTTTGTAGTATGTTAGTACAAGTAGTAAAATCTAAAATCCACCGTGTAAAAGTTACAGGTGCTGATTTAAATTATATAGGAAGCATAACCATTGATGAAGATTTAATGGATGCTGCAGGTATTATAGAAGGAGAACGTGTTCAGATTGTTAATAATAATAATGGTGAACGTTTGGAAACTTATGCAATACCAGGGCCAAGAAAAAGTGGTGAGATTACTCTAAATGGTGCAGCTGCAAGAAAAGTTGCTAAAGGAGATGTGTTAATTTTAATTGTGTATGGTTTTTTAGAGTTAGAAGAAGCTAAAAAATTCAAACCGCAATTAGTTTTTCCAAATGAAGAAACTAATTTACTTAATTAGAAGTGGGTTTAAAAAAGATATTAAAAGTTATAATACCTCTCGTTTTGGGAGGTTTTTTAGTTTGGTATTCATTATCTAAAGTGTCTATAGATACTTTATTGGAGTATTTTAAAAGTGCAAATTATTGGTGGATTGCTTTAGGGTTGTTTTTTGGAATATTAAGCCATTTATCTAGAGCGTATAGGTGGAAGTTTTTACTAGAGCCAATGGGGTATAAACCTGATTTTGGTAATAGTACCATGGCGGTTTTGGTTGCTTATTTAGTGAATTACGCAGTGCCAAGAGCAGGCGAGGTTTCTAGGGCTGCAGTGATGGCAAACTATGAAAAAATACCATTTGAGAAAGGTTTTGGAACTATTGTGGCTGAGAGAATAGCTGATCTAATAATGATGTTATTAATTATTTGCATTACTTTGTTTGTTCAGTTTGATTTTATTTATGAATTACTCACAAAGAATTTTTCACCAGTAAAAATTGTAATACTACTTAGTGTTTTAATAATATGTTTTCTAATTTTTTCACAGTTTGTTAAAAAAGCAAATTCAGGAATTGGTTTAAAAATCAAGAATTTTGTTACTGGTTTGGTTGAAGGAGCCACTAGTATTTTTAAAATGAAAGATAAGTGGGCATTTATTTTTCATACTGTTTTTATTTGGGCAATGTATGTGGCTATGTTTTGGGCTACGATTCCTGCAATAGAAAGTTTAAATGTTCCGTTTGGAGCTATACTGATTGGTTTTATAGCAGGAGGGTTTAGTATTGCTGCTACCAATGGAGGTGTAGGTTTATATCCTATAGCTGTAGCAGGTGCTTTTGCTTTATTCGGTATTCCTGAAGAACCAGCCAATGCATTTGGGTGGATTATGTGGACTGCTCAAACTGCCATGATTATTGTTTTTGGAGGATTGGCATTTTTACTATTACCGATTTATAATAAAAACAAATAGTTTTCTTTTCTTTGTAGGTAAATCTTAGGACTAGAATGGCCAAAACCAAAACTACTTTTTTCTGTCAAAATTGTGGAACCCAACATGCACAATGGGTCGGGCAATGTAATACTTGTAAACAATGGAATACAATTGTAGAAGAAGTACTGCAAAAAGAAGAGAAAAGAAGTTGGAAGACAACTGATAACACTCAAAGAAGGGTTTCAAAGCCATTACGAGTTGAAGAAATACAGTTGAACCCTGAAGAGCGCTTTGGTACTAAAAATAAAGAGTTAGATACAGTTTTAGGAGGTGGATTGGTAAAAGGTGCAGTTGTGTTATTAGGAGGTGAACCAGGAATTGGTAAATCTACTTTGTTATTACAAATTGCGTTGCAAATTCCACAGAAAGTTTTGTATGTTTCAGGTGAAGAAAGTCAATCGCAAATAAAAATGCGAGCAGAACGATTAGATATGAAAAATTCTAACTGTTTAATTCTTACAGAAACCAAAACTCAACAGATTTTTAAAAATATCGAAGAAGTACAACCCGATGTTTTGGTAATAGATTCTATTCAAACATTACATACAAATTCTATTGAAGCTTCTCCAGGAAGTATTTCACAAATACGAGAAACATCAGCAGAGTTAATTAAATTTGCTAAAGAAACTGCTACCCCAGTTTTATTGATTGGTCATATAAATAAAGAAGGGCATATAGCTGGGCCAAAGATTCTTGAACATATGGTAGATGTGGTATTGCAATTTGAAGGTGATAGGAATCATACTTATAGGATTTTACGTTCGCAAAAAAACCGTTTCGGGTCTACAGCTGAATTAGGAATTTATGAAATGTTATCTACTGGGTTGAGAGAAGTTTCAAATCCTTCAGAAATATTAATTTCAAAAAAAGATGCTGATTTAAGTGGAACAGCAATAGCTTCTACATTAGAAGGTGTTCGTCCACTTATGATAGAAATTCAAGCATTGGTGAGTACGGCTGTTTATGGAACGCCACAACGTTCTACAACAGGATATAATTTAAAGCGCTTAAATATGATTTTGGCAGTATTAGAAAAACGAGCTGGCTTTAAATTGGGAGCTAAAGATGTATTTTTAAATATAACTGGTGGAATTCAAGTAGATGACCCGGCAATTGATTTGGCAGTAGTTGCGGCAATTTTATCATCAAATCAAGATTTAGCTATTAATCCGAACGTATGTTTTGCGGCTGAAGTTGGTTTGGCTGGAGAAATTAGACCAGTATCTAAAATTGATCAACGTATTATAGAGGCAGAAAAATTAGGATATAAAACTTTTGTTGCTTCAAAATATAATAAAATCACTTTAAAAAATCATAATATTAAGCTTGTTTTAGTAGGGAAGATTGAAGAGGCTTTTGCAACATTGTTTGCTTAGTTATTTTCTATTAAACAGTAAGTTCAATTAATTTAGTTCTGTACGCAGATAGTAGTTTAGATTTAGAAATAAAACCAATATATTTTTTGTTTTTGATAACGGGTAAATTCCATGCGCCGCTTTCTTTAAATTTCTGCATTACTTTTTCAATACTATCATCATGAAAAATAATAGCTGGAGCACTTTTCATAAGTACTTGAATTGTTAGCGTGTCATACATTTCTTGTTCAAACATTAACGGACGAATATCGTCTAATAAAACAATACCTAAAAAACGATGTTCATTGTCTAAAACAGGAAAAATGTTTCTTGATGATTTTGCAACGGCTTCTTTTAGCATTTTCCCTAGTGTCATTTCTGGGTGAATTATTTTAAAATTTTTTTCAATTAATTTATCGATACGCATCATCATCATCACATTCTTATCTTTATTATGCGTAATAAGTTCCCCTCTTTTTGCTAGTTCTATTGTGTATATTGAGTTTGAAACGAAGTATTTTGTTAAGGCGAAAGATATAGCAACTACAAGCATTAAAGGGACAAAAAGATCGTAACCACCAGTAATTTCTGCAATTAAAAAAATAGCAGTTAAAGGAGCATGTAGTACGCCTGCCATTAGGCCGCTCATTCCAATTAATGTAAAGTTACTTTCAGAAACTTGACCACCTAACTCATTTATAATTTTAGCAAATACATTACCTAGTGCACTCCCCATTACTAAGGTAGGTATAAAAATTCCTCCTACTCCACCAGCAGCAAAAGTAGTGGTCATTGCAATAGCTTTAAAGACTGTTATTAAAAGTAAAAAAAGAACAACTATCCAAACGTTGTTAAAATCAATTTCATAAGGAAGGTCACTAAGTGCTTCTTGAGCATTGTGTTCTAATAAACTATTAATTATATTATAACCTTCACCGTACAAAGGTGGTATTAAATATAACATAAAACCAATAGCAAAAGCACCAATAATCAATTTGTGAAAATCACTCTTGAAACGATTAAAAAAATGAGTGATTTTAAAGTAAATTTTAGAAAAATAAACAGAAGCAATTCCTGTTCCTAAACCTAATAATATATAGAAAAATATATCGTTAATTAAAAAGTCATCTTGAAGTTTAAACCCGAGTAAAACATCTTTACCTAAGAAAAAGTAAGAAACAATAACTCCTGAAACTGAAGCTAATAAAAGAGGTACAAGAGAGGCAAAAGCCAAATCTAAACTAAAAATTTCAACAGCAAAAATGATAGCGGCAACTGGGGCTTTAAACATAGAAGATACGGCTCCCGCTGTTGCACATCCAATTAATAGCATTCTGGTTTTGGTATTCATATGAAATAGCTGTGCTATTCCAGATCCTAACGCTGCTCCAGTACTTACAGAAGGGCCTTGTAAACCAACAGAACCACCGAAGCCAACAGTTATTGGTGCTGTAATAAGCGAAGCGTACATTTTATATTGTTCAATAATTCCACTACGCTTTGAGATAGCATGTAAAGTTGTTGAAATGCCATGACCAATTTCCTTTTTAATAATTTTATTTTTAATGTAGTAAACCAAAAATAATCCAATAATTGGAAAGATAAAATATAAAGAATAATGAATATCTTTTATAAACTTTCCTTCTAAAATATATTGAAAAAAGTAGGTTAGGTTTTTTAGAATTAATGTACCAATTCCTGCTAAAAAACCAACTAAAATACTTAAAATATAAATGAATTGACGTTCAGAAATATTTTTGTACCTCCAAATAAGTATTTTTTTAAATAACGTTTTAGTATTAGGCATAGTTAATTTAAATCGAGTTGCTTTTTTCTAAAATATCACTTCCTAAATACTTGTTGTTTTTATTGTAATACCAAGCTCTATTTTTAGGCATTTTAATATCATTAATAATCTCTTCTTCTGACAATAATATATACTCACCACTATCTTTAGTGTTTTTAAAAAACTGATAAACTTCCATGGAATACGTTGTAGGATTAAAATAGAAATACCAAGTATCTTTGCCAACGTCTTTTTCATAAGTAACCTTTAAAACGATATAGTCTTGTCCTTTAAAATTTTTTCGCGTTGTTTTATTGTGAATTATAGTTCCTTTATCTTTTAGTTTCATAGGAAGACCATATAAGTAGGTGTAATAATTTTTATAAAGATTAGCTCGTTTACAGCTTAGATTGTGTTCTTTTTTTGTTTTTTCTGAGAGGTTGATTTTCTTGTTAAATTCGATTTTACAAATACCTTTGTTGATAGAATACTCTGTAGTATTTTTATTTTTAAAAGCTTTTAAATAAAAATAATCAGACGGTAGGTCAATTGTAATTTCACTATTTCGAATTGGAGAATTAGGAGTAACCATATTCACCCATAATGTGCCCTTAAATGTTTTCCATTTATTATTTGGATCATGATATTGAATAGATTTCTCTAGTAATTCGAGTCCAGTTAATTCTTGGGAGAAAGATAAAATTGATAAAAGTAAAGCAAGAAGTGTGATTGCGTTTTTCATAGATTAAAAGTAACAAATATTCCCTAATTTTTTTATAAGTATATTGCTGAATCATTTTTTTTAACCTTAATAGAGCTATAAAACACAAGTAAATTACTTCAAATGACTGTACAAGATATTATAAACTTACTTAGTAATAAATCTAATATAATTATTAATTACTACGTTACATTACTTATTATTTCTTTATGTGGGTTGCTGTTTGTTAAGGCACAGGATTTTAAAGCTCCGATCAATTATTTATACACAATTTTAATATATGCAGCTGTAATACCAGGATTGTTATCGATAATTTTAGTGGTTTATAATTTTTTCTTCTTAGGCCAAAACTTGATAACTCTTCAAGTGGTAACTTATTATTTGCCAATTATAGCTATGATTGTATTGTTATTAATCATAAAAAAAACAATCCCGTTACAACGAATACCTGGTTTTAGTAGATTGTCAGGGTTATTTATTATGATTTTCATAGCATTTATTGTTACCTATTTTATTCAACGAATTTTTATAGGTATCTTTTTTATTGGGAGCTTTATACACTTGATAGG
Source organism: Tenacibaculum halocynthiae (assembly GCF_964512825.1). Classification (NCBI taxonomy): domain Bacteria; kingdom Pseudomonadati; phylum Bacteroidota; class Flavobacteriia; order Flavobacteriales; family Flavobacteriaceae; genus Tenacibaculum; species Tenacibaculum halocynthiae. Next base: position 38,644 of record NZ_CAZELG010000017.1, read on the forward strand.
TGTTTTTATAGTGCTTCTTATTGTGTTAAAAATAGGTTGGAGTAGGTTTGTTAAGTAATAACAATGCCTTTGTATACCTTATAATTCGTTATTTTTTTTAAATTTGTTAAAATTTGATTATTTATGCTAAAAAATTTAAAATCACTATTTATAGTAGATGATTCATCAGATGAAAAGAAAGAGCCTGAAAATAAAGAAGGAAAAGAGACTGCTGTAAAAAAGACAGAACAACCTGCAAAAAATAAAACTACTGTAAATGTACCTCCTACAAGTAAGGGAGCCGTTGATAATGCTATTATTGATAAGTTACTACAAGCTATAGAGAAAAATAATTTAGAAGGATTTGACTATTTGGAGTTTAAAAAAGCATTAAAGGCTTTAGAAAAAATCCCAATGGATGAAGCAACAAAATACAGATCAACTTATGCAACTGCATCAACAATGGGAGTTACATTAAGTAAGTTAATCGATTCAACAAAACATTATATTAGTGTTTTAGATAATGAAAACAACTCTTTTACAAAAGCTTTTGAAGGACAGTTAACCACTAAGGTTGGAGACAAAGAAAAAGAGATTGTTCAATTTGATGCTATAATTAAAGAAAAATCACAAAAAATAAAACAACTTACTGAAGAAATAACAAAACATCAGGCACAAATTTCTGAATTAAGAAAGGTTGTTGATGAGAGTAAAGCGAAAATAGATAAGACTAAAAATGATTTTAAGCTTTCTTATCACCATCTAAGAACACAATTAGAGCAAGATGTAGAAAAAATGAAACAATATTTAAAGTAATATGGAAAATTTAAAACCAAAATCTTTTTGGGAAAGACCTGAAGGAAAAACAGGAATGTTATTTACAGGTTTATTAGGAGCAGGAGCTTTATACGGGTTGTATAAAGTACTTCCATATTTAATAACTATTGTTGAAAATACTTTGTATTTAGGAGTTTTATTAGCTGTTTTGGGAGCTGTTATTTACATGATCTTAGATCCTAAAATGAGAAACTTGATTTTCTATATGTATAAATCATTTATGCGTTGGATAACTGGTATATTTATTCAGATTGATCCAATTGGTATTTTAAAAAGTTATGTAGACGATTTAAAAAGCAATTTGAAAAAAATGAATAAACAAATTGCTGTTTTAAAAGGACAGATGAGACGTTTACAACAAATTATTAACGAAAATAAGAAAAGTATAAATAGTAATTTAAAACTTGCAAACGCAGCTAAGCAGAAAGACAAGAAAGGAATAATGATTTTGAAGTCTAGAAAAGCAGGTCGTTTAAAAGAATCTAATTTACGATTGGATGAACTCTATAGAAAATTAGAAATTTTATATAGAGTATTAACCAAAATGTATGAAAATTCTGAAATTTTAGTAGAAGATATTGAAGATCAGGTAACTGTTAAGGAACAAGAAAGAAAAGCAATACGAGCAAGCCATTCAGCTATGAAATCAGCTATGGATATTATTGCTGGAAATTCTGATAAAAAAGAAATGTTCGATAGAGCTTTGGAAGCAATTGCAGATGATGTAAGTATGAAAATTGGTGAAATGGAGCGTTTTATGGAAATGTCAAATAATTTCATGGATTCTATTGATTTACAGAACGGTATTTTTGAAGAAGAGGGACTGGAATTATTAGAAAAATGGGAAAAAGAAGGAGTTTCTTTAATATTAGGAAACCAAAAAGATATATTGGTAAATGATAGTCATAGTGTAGATTTAGATGCACCAATATTAAAAAATAATAGAGGAAATCAAGATAATCAATATTCAGATTTATTCAACTTTTAACAACAAATCAAATTATAAATTATGGCAGGAAAAAGACTAACTCCATTTTCAAAAATACTTATTGTTTTAGCAATAATTGGAGGGGTGTATTACCTATTAAATAAATTACGTGACCCTAAAGTAAAGCAAAAAATAAATGAAGTTACTTCAACATCTAGTTCTAAATCAAAAGATGGATACAAAGATGTTATTAATGTAGGTGTAGTAACTTGGGGTGGTTATGCAGGTGGACAATATTTTAATGAAGGATTTGAAGCAAATACGAACTCTAGATTTTACAAGGATTATGGCTTTAAGGTAAACTTTAAGGTAATTGATGATTTTGATGCTTCAAGAGATGCATTTAAAAATGGAGATATTGATTTAATGTGGGCAACAATTGATGCTTTTCCTACTGAAGTTGAAGGATTATCACAATACCAACCACAAGTAGTTTTTCAAGCAGACTGGAGTCGTGGTGGTGATGCAATTGTTGCAAGAAGAGGAATTAGTAAGGTTAGTGATTTAAAAGGTAAGAAAATTGCAGTAGCGCCTATGACGCCTTCTCATTCGTTTTTAATTTGGTTATTAGAAGCTGGAGATATTAAAACAAGTCAGGTGAAAATTGTAGAGGTACCAAGTGCTATTGATGCTGCAGACGCTTTTAAAAGTGGAACAGTTGATGCAGCAGTAGTTTGGAGTCCAGATGATGCTGATTGTGTTAGTAAAGTTGCTGGAGCACGTGTGTTAGAAAGTACTAAAAATGCAACACATATCATTGCTGATGTATTTGTTTCTAAGAAAAATTTTATTGAAAAAAATAAAGAACAACTTCGTGACTTATATGAAGGTTGGATGATTGGAGCTTCTGAACTTAATAATTCAGATGCGAATAAAAGAAAAGCAGCGAAAATTTTAGCTGAAGGTTTATCACAACCAGAAGATTTTTGTTATGATGCAATTAATAATGTACGTTTAGCAACTCATGGAGATAATGAAAACTTTTTTGGTATGAATCAAAATTATAATGGTGTTACTGGAGAAGATTTATACAACAAAATGAAAGTGAAGTATAATAACTTAGGATATAATACTTCAGGAGCAAAAAGCTGGAGGTTATTATCTACAAGAGATTTAGTATCTAAAACAAAATCATTAACAGGTGCAAATCATACTTCTGAAAAACAAAAAGAATTTACGGCAGCAAGTGAAACTGTAGCTAAAAAAGAATCACTTTCTTCTAAAAAAGTAAGTATCACTTTTAGAACTGGAGAATATCAGTTAAGTGATAATGCAAAGCAATTAATAGATGTTCAATTTACCCCAATTGCAAGAGCGTTTGCCAATGCTCGTATTAGAATTGAAGGGAATACTGATAATGTAGGAGGAAGATCTTCTAATATTGCGCTTTCTAAAAGAAGAGCCAATTCTGTTGCTCAGTATTTAATAAGCGAACATAATATGCCAAAAAATAGATTTATTATTGTTGGTAATGGTCCTGATAAGCCTATTGCTGGATGTGAAAGGAATCAAAATGATAATTGTAAGGCAAAGAATAGAAGAACGGACTTTGAATTAGTAGTAGACTAATGAGTACTGATTTTAAAAAATTATTTGAGTTACGTGGAGAACTAGACTCAAAACAAAAAATTACGCTTACCATTTTGGGAAGCGTAATTCTTGTTTTAATATGGTTCTTAATGGCAGAAGTTTTATCAAATTCTGTTATCACACAAAATGGATCCATAAACGTTTCAACGTTAAAGCAAGAAAATAAACTGTATTATGAAAATGATTCTATATTAGTTGCTAGTTATGATAAATTAGAACTTTTAAATAAAGAAGAATTAGAGCAATATGGATTGATAAAAAATAAGGTATACCCATTGTTACCTTCTCCTATAAAAGTAATTAAAGCATTTCCTGAATTAAATAGAGATGATGATGTAATTGGAAATACATTCTTTTCTATAAAATTAAATATTTTTGGTTATTTATTAGCAATAGTTGTAGCTATTCCTATTGGTTTTTTATTAGGGTTAGTACCTTTGTTTAGAGGCTTATTTAGTAAAATTATAGACTCGTATCGTTTTATTCCATTAACAGCTGTAACCGGTATTTTTATTATGTGGTTAGGTTTAGGAAGTCAGATGAAAGTGTCGTTTTTAGCCTTTGGTATAGTTGTATATTTAATTCCGGTAGTTGTTCAACGAATAGATGAGGTTCAAAAAGTATATTTAAATACGGTATTTACTTTAGGAGCTTCGCCTTGGCAAACAATAAAAACGGTTTACATTCCTTATGTACTTTCTAAATTAATTGATGATATTCGAGTGCTAACGGCTATTTCTTGGACCTACATTACTATTGTTGAAATGTTAAATAAAGGTGGTGGAATTGGTGAGTTAATATGGACAGCGAAAAGACAAAGTAGAATAGATAAAGCTTTTGCTATTCTAATAATTATTGTAGTTATTGGAGTATTACAAGATAAGATTTTTGTAATGATTGATAAAGTATTATTTCCGTTTAAGCATGTAAATAAAGGTAACAAACATTAGCTATGGCATTAGAATTTATAGATAATCCTACTACAGGAAATATTATTGAGTTACGCAACATACATCAATCGTATAATAACGGAAAAACTCAAATAATTGAAAATTTAGATTTATTAATTGAAGACAAACCTATGCAGGGGCAATTTGGTGTAATTTTAGGAATGTCAGGTTGCGGAAAATCAACCTTACTAAGGTATATAGCTGGACTGCAAGAACCTACTTCTGGCTCTGTATTGGTAAAAGGTAAACCTGTAAGTAAAGAAAATAGAGTAAGTATGGTGTTTCAACAATACTCTTCTTTACCATGGATGACGGTGCTAGACAATGTGGGTTTAGGATTGCAGTTTCAAGGAGTTTCTAAAAAAGAAAGAGATGAACGTGCAATGGAAATGATTCAACTAGTAGGTTTAGATGGGCATCAAAAAAAGTATGCTCAGTATCCAAACTTATCTGGCGGACAATTACAACGTGTAGCAATTGCTAGAAGTTTAATGTCGAATCCAGAAATTTTATTAATGGATGAACCTTTTGGTGCATTAGATGTGAAAACACGTTTACAAATGCAAGATTTATTAATTGGTATTTGGGAAAAATTTAGTCCAACTATTTTGTTTGTAACACATGATATTCAAGAAGCAGTGTATTTAGCAGATGATATTTATATAATGAAGCATGCACCTTCAAATTTTGTAAAGCATATAAATGTTGATCTACCTTTTAATAGAACTAGAGAAACGAAGAGGTTAGCACATTTTGATGAGTTAGTACATCATGTTGAAGATGCTATGATGCAAATTGATGCTGGAAATTAGGTGATTATTTTACAATTATATATTTTTGCGGTAAATTAATTATCAATAAAAATAGTATGAAAATAAAAATTGCAGCCATTGCTATGATGGCTATTTGCGTTAATGCCAAAGCACAAAACGAAGTAAGTAGTTATTTCCAAGTTAATGCAGATAATGGAAGTGGGTATGTTGCCTCTAAGATATTTTTAAAAAGTCATTCCGACTATAGAGGAGCAGGAATATTTACTTTAGGGCAAACAAATAATTGGTTTATTGGAAACCCTTATACCGATCATGCAAACAGTTTTATGATTGGTGTAAGTAATAATAATGAGCTAAATACAGCGAGTTCTCAAAAAAGTTTTGCTAAATTTTATTTAAACAAAGATGGTGAAGTAGGTATAGGAACTTCAGATCCAAAAGCTAAATTAGATATTAGAAATGGACACCTTTATGTTGGGGATGAGACTTTTTCAAATCCAGGTAGTTGGGGACAAACTATTAATATTGATGATAATGTACATTCAAGAATTTTAATAGAAGAGAGACAGACAGGTGTTCAAACAGCTCTATGGTCACATATGGGAGGGAATTCTAAAGTAGGAACTATATCAAATCATGATTTTGGAATTATGACAAGGAATGTTGCCCGAATGACAATTAAAACTAATGGTTATGTTGGAATTGGAACAGGAAACACAAACCCTCAAACTCCTTTAGATGTTAAAGGGATTATAAAAACATCTGATAATAATGGAAACGTCCTTTTTATGTCATCAGATACTAATGGAAGTTACATGAGAGCTTTTGGTAGTCAAAATATTAACTTCAGAAATACAGGAGGTTCATCAATGGTGAATTTTAACTTAGCTGATGGTTCTGGCGTGTTTAAAGGAAAAGTGCAATCAAGTTTTTTCTCTGTAATTGGTAGTGATCATACATCTAAACTTAATAGTAATATATTACAGTTTTCTAGAAATGGTTATTCTTATATAGATAATAATCATGTAGGTGGAGCAATTGCTATAAGAACTGGAGGTACAGCTAATGTTGATTTTATTGTTAATTCAGATGGTAAAGTAGGAATAGGAACCACTACTACAGGAAATCACAAGTTAGCTGTAGAAGGATCAATAGGAGCAAGAGAAATAAAAGTAGAAGCAAGTGGTTGGTCAGATTTTGTATTTGAAAAAAACTATAACTTGCCAACACTTACTGAAGTAGAAAAACACATTAAAGAAAAAGGACACTTAAAAGATATCCCTAGTGCTAAGGATGTAGAAAAAAATGGATTCTTTTTAGGTGAAATGGATGCTAAATTATTGCAAAAAATTGAAGAGTTAACGTTGTATACATTACAGCAAGAAAAAAGGTTAAAAGAACAGGATAAAAAATTTGAAAAACAAGAAAAAGAGCTAAAAGAGTTAAAAATTTTGGTTAAAAGGTTATTAGAAAAATAAAAAAAAAATTATGAAAACAAGAATGAAAATTACTATTGTAACAATAGTAGGGATGTGCATGGGGGTTACTGCACAAAATGAAGTCAGTACTTACTTTCAAGTTAATGCAGACAATTCAAATGGATATGTCGCATCAAAAATTTATTTAAAAAGTCATAGTAATGACAGAGGTACTGGACTGTTTACTTTAGGGCAAACCAATAATTGGTTTATAGGAAACCCTTATACTGATCATGCAAATAGTTTTATGATTGGGGTAAGTAACAAAAGTGATGGTATTGACCCAGTTGCTCAAAAAAGTTTTGCTAAATTTTATTTAAACAAAGATGGTGAAGTAGGGATAGGAACAACAACACCAAGTGCTAAATTAGAAGTAAAAGGGGATGGAGTGTTTAATGCAACCGATGATACAAACGGGATAGCATTACATATTAGAAATACACAAGGAAATAACTCTTTTACATTTAGAGGTTTTACAACTAAAGGACAATTACAAGCACAAAATAGTTTACCTTTTGAAATTAAAGAAACATATGGAAAAACATGGTTTTATGGGAGTAATGGAGGTAATGTGGGAATAGGAACAACAAGCCCTGATAAACAATTAACGGTAAATAGTCAGATTAAAATTTTAAAATCTGGAAATGCAAGAACTCAAGGAGATAAAGCTGAATTGATTTTTGGAGAGATTAATTCTGATTTTTATTCAGGGAGTATTCGATTGGAAAACACTATTTCTAATCCTGGGTCTGTAAACCCCAAAATGGTTTTTTCATTACAAGATGTTAATAGTTATACTCCTGATAAAGTGAAGGATAGAATGACAATTCTCTCTAATGGTAATGTGGGGATTGGAACAGCAGATACAAAAGGGTTTAAATTAGGGGTGGATGGAAGAGTCGCAGCTACAGAAGTAAAAGTAGCATCCTACGCTAATTGGTCAGACTTTGTATTTGAAAAAGAATATAAATTACCAACACTTATTGAAGTAGAAAAACACATTAAAGAAAAAGGACATTTAAAAGATATCCCTAGTGCTAAGGATGTAGAAAAAAACGGATTCTTTTTAGGGGAAATGGATGCTAAGTTATTACAAAAAATTGAAGAGTTAACGTTGTATACTCTTAAGCAAGAGAAAAAATTAAACTCACAAAGCAAAGAAATTAAGGCGTTAAAACAGCAAAATTCTAAAATAGCTAAACAAGAAAAAGAACTAAAAGAACTAAAAATTTTGGTTAAAAGGTTATTAGAAAAATAAAAAATATTTTTATGAAAACAAGAATGAAAATTACTATTGTAACAATAGTAGGGATGTGCATGGGGGTTACTGCACAAAATGAAGTCAGTACTTACTTTCAAGTTAATGCAGACAATTCAAATGGATATGTCGCATCAAAAATTTATTTAAAAAGTCATAGTAATGACAGAGGTACTGGACTGTTTACTTTAGGGCAAACCAATAATTGGTTTATAGGAAACCCTTATACTGATCATGCAAATAGTTTTATGATTGGGGTAAGTAACAAAAGTGACGGTATTGACCCAGTTGCTCAAAAAAGTTTTGCTAAATTTTATTTGAACGCCAATGGTAGGGTTGGAATTGGAACGACATCTCCAGAAGGGAATTTACAAATAGGTAGTGGAACTTTAAATGGTTTAATTACACTTGGAGGAGGAAAAGGATATTCATCAATTGGCTCAACACGTTCTGATGGTGGTTTAGTTTTAGGAAAAAATATTTATACGAGATATAATGGAGGAGATGATAATTTTGTTGCAAGAGTTGGTAAAACAAAAACTGATGGCTTTTCAGGAATAAAAATGGGACAAAATGGGCAAATTGATTTTTTTGGAAAAGAAGGAAATGTAACTCTTGACGAAGTTGCTAATTCTAACCAAAATATTAAATTAAGAATTGATACAAAAGGTAATGTAGGTATAGGAACAATAAATCCAAGTACTAAATTGGATGTGGCATCCAATTCATTTGGATTACCAGCAACTTCAGGTAGTTCACCAAATGGTTTTTTAAGAATTGGTTTTACAGATAGAAGCTGGGGTGGAACTGAAATTTTATCAGGTATAATTAATAGTCATAATCAAGATTATGCTGGATACATACAAGCTAAAAATCCAATTAATTATTCCCAAAATAGAACATTTTTAATAAATCCTCAAGGAGGAAAAGTGGGAATTGGAACAGAAAACATTCCTTCTGAATATAAACTTGCAGTAGCAGGGAAAACAATAACAGAAGAAGTTAAGGTTCAATTAAGAGAAAATTGGCCAGACTTTGTATTTGAAAAAAACTATAATTTACCAACACTTACTGAAGTAGAAAAACACATTAAAGAAAAAGGACACTTAAAAGATATCCCTAGTGCTAAGGATGTAGAAAAAAATGGATTCTTTTTAGGTGAAATGGATGCTAAGTTATTACAAAAAATTGAAGAACTAACCTTGTATACATTGGAGCAAGAGAAGAGATTAAATGAAAAAGATAAAGAAGTTAAGCAATTAAAAGAACAGAATTCTAAAATTGAAAAGTTAGAAAAAGAAAACATAATATTAAAATCACTGTTAGAAAGAGTTACTAAATTAGAGAAGGCGATAAAGAAGTAATTCACTATAATAAAACGTCATTACGAGGAGGCACGACGAAGTAAACTTATTAAAGAGAGTTGAAAAGTTAAGTTTAGAATAAAAAATAAATAGACTACTTTATTTCACTGCGTTTCATTCGTAGTGAGGATTTTAAATGACATTACAAGGAGGAACAACGAAGTAATCTGTTGTTTACTAGTTTAAATTTATAGTTTAGTAATGAATATAAAGACTACTTTATTTCACTTCTTTACGCGCTTAGTGACAATTTTGTTGGTCATTACGAGGAGGAGATACGACGAAGTAATCTTTCAAGTTTGAAGTTAAAATATATTTAAAGTAATTAAAATATACTATTTGTAGCCTTCATAAGTAAAGGTTGTATAAAGAGCAATGTGTTTTTAAAAATAGATGCATCTTTTTATGCAACCTTTTTTATATATTTAAACTTTTCAATTTTTATTTACATAAAATTATGTTAGCTAAATCTAAATAGATTTATTTAATTTCTGTAAAATTATTATAAACAAAGCTATGTACAGTTCAAAACACTATAAAATTGTTGATCGTTTTTTTTTGCTATTAAACGAAACCGATCAGTTGTATTTTTTTAAAGGAAAAACAGTAAATCCAATTAAAATAGTAAGTTTATCGAATGTTTTTTCTTCATTAAAATTAAAAGAAGAAGATTTATTGTTGTTATACTCTACAAAAAAAGATCAAAGTCAGCTAGATTTTATTGTAACATCAAAAAAAATACATACTAAAAACTTGGTGTTGCCATTAACAATAAACTCTTTAGATCATTCTGCATTTAGTTTTTTTCCTAAAGAGCATATAGCCTATTTAAAAAAGTTAATAGAAAATCTTCATTTACAACAAAAAGAAGAAAAAAAGAATTTAGAGTATTTTACAAATAAGTTTAAAGATTTTGTAAATCAAAAAGAGAATGGAGATAAAGATTATGCAATAGCGAATGATTTTTTAGAAATTTTAAAAGAAGAAGGAGAAAAAATACAAGAATTAGCTGAAGATTTAAATAGAAATAAACATTTTTCTAATGTAATCAATACTATTGTAAATAAAACAGATGATGCTATAGAGTTTAAAGCTGAACATGTGATTTTACAAGACATTATAAAAGTATATAATAAAACATATGGATTACATGATGCTAGCAATGAGGAAGCAACATTAAAAGTGAAATTCTTACTAGCTTTTCTGTTTGAAAAACTTCAGGGAAATGATATTATTAGTAGTTTAACAATTGAACGAATTAACAAATTTGTAACGTCTAATAGTTTTGATAAAAATATTGAAATTATACAAAGCGCTTCATTGTTTGACCTGGGAGAAGATTATAAAAATGAGTTTCTATTACCTTCAATATTAAAAAAACTAGACAATAAATACTTTACCAATTCTGGAGCTTTTTTATACCGTATAGCAACATTAATCTCAAAAGCTGACGGAACTATTTCTGAAGAAGAAGAAAAAGCATTGAAAGAAATTAATAATAGTGTATCACATCCTAAACAAAAATTACAAGGAGTAACACAAACTGAAGTAGATGAAAATGAAACGTTGCAAGATGTATTAGATGAATTGAATGAATTGATAGGGTTAGATACTATTAAAATTGCTGTTCAAGAATTAGCAAACTTTTTAAAAGTTCAAAAACTACGAGAAAAAGAAGGGCTAAAATCAGTAAATAATTCATTACACTCTGTTTTTATGGGACCTCCTGGAACAGGAAAAACGACAGTTGCTCGTTTGGTTTCTAAAATATATAAACACCTTGAATATCTTGAAAAAGGGCATTTAATAGAAACGGATAGAAGTGGTATGGTAGCTGGGTATGTTGGTCAAACTGCATTGAAAGTTGAAGAGATTGTGGATACCTCTTTAAACGGTGTGTTATTTATTGATGAAGCGTATGCATTATCAAAAGATAATAAACAAGATTTTGGAAATGAGGCTATAGAGGTGTTACTTAAAAAAATGGAAGATCACCGAAAAGAGTTGGTAGTTATTGTAGCCGGGTATCCTGATGAAATGAAAGATTTTATTACTTCTAACCCTGGGCTACAATCGCGTTTTAATAGATACTTTACCTTCGATCATTATAAACCAAGTGAATTAATTGGAATTTTCGAATTGTTTTGTAGGAAGAATGATTTTGTATTAACTGAGGATGCGAAAGAGAAATTACATTTTATTTTTGATAAGTTTTACGGAAAGAAAGATAAAAACTTTGGAAATGCGCGTGTGGCAAGAAACTTATTCGAAAAAATAATAGAATACCAAGCAAATAGAATTGTGAGTATTGCTCCAATAACAATTGAGATTTTAAAAACAATTGCTGAAGAAGATATTCCGCCAGTAAATAAAACAGTAGAAGAGTATTTACAATTTCAAGAAGAGGAAAATTAGAGGAGAACATGATGCATATTGAAAAGGTAATTTCATATTATCAAAATTGCTACAAACAAGAATTTAGAGAGAATGATGTATTAAGTTTTTTTGGAAGTGCTGTTGATAAACGATTATTCTTTCAAAATATAAATCATCTTTTTAGAGAAGAAGAAAGTACATTACTTGATTTTGATTTAGGAGAAGAGTTGTATAGGTATCTTGAAATTCACAAAAAAAATAAAACACTTATTACTAATAGTTTTTTTATTACAGGAAAACTTAATTTCTTAGGTAAAAAAAGAACTATTTGTGCACCATTAATTGTTACCCCTGTAGAGCTGAAAATTAATAGTGATGGAGTTTATTTTTTTGATTATAAATTTGAAGAAAATAGGTTAAATGAAGCTTTAGTTAATGTTTTAAAACAAAACTTTAGTATCGATGAAGCTTTTATTTTAATGCTAAAATCATTGGTAACTAAGCATAGTTTAGATAAAAAAAATAGTATTGATTTAGCTAATAAGTTAAAAGAGATTATTCCTATAAATACTGATGAACTAAATAAGCTTCCTGTACTTACTACTGATGTTTCTTTAAAAAAAGCACAAAAAGTTGCATCATTAGAAATACATAATTCAGTAGCCTTAGGAATTGTAGATAAAACAAAATCAAGCAGAGATGTTTTGTTTGAAATTGATAGAATAAAAGAGGGTCATTTATATAATGATGCTTTAGAAGCCTTATTTTCTAGAAATAGAAATTCAGTTTATGATGTTCCTAAAAAGAATAAAAAAGAAACAATTTATGTGCCTTCTAATTTGAGTGTAGCTCAAAAAGAAATTGTTCATGAAGTAAAGTCTGGATCTCCATTTACAGTTGTCGTAGGTCCTCCTGGGACTGGGAAATCGTATACTATAGCTTCATTGGCTATAGATATGGTTTACAATAATAAGAGTGTGTTAATTTGTGCTAAATCTGATCAAGCTGTAGATGTTGTAAATGAGAAAATTGTAAACGATTTAGGAATTAAAGGTTTAACAGTAAGAATTGGTAAAGGTAGAGGCTATAATTCTAGGTTAAGAAAAAAATTAGAATCAATTTTAAATTTTTCTACTCGTCAAAATATTAATGAAAAAACTATTTCTTTTTATGAAAAAGAATTGGTAGTAGTAGAAGAAAAAATTAAAGAAATTGAAGAAGAAATTACAAGAAGAGAAATAAAAGAAATAGAAAATGCGCAACTATTTTTGGACTATAATCCTTCATTTTTTAAAAGAATAAAGAAAACCTACGTTTCTAAAAAAATATTAAAAGAAGTCCCATTTTGGCAACTTGTTGAGCTTTTAAATAATTACATACAGAAAAAAAATAGTACAATAAAAAAGATTGTAACCTATTCTATGTCTTATAAAAATCAACAATCTATTAATTATAATAGACAAATGTTTAAAGACTTGTTGCAATTAACAAAATCTACTGATCCAGAAGTTAAAGAACAACTATTTGAATCTATCAGTTTTAAATACCTATTAGAATGTTTGCCAATTTGGATTTCTAAAAGTACAGATATTAGTAATACCCTACCTTTAGAAAACGATATTTTCGATGTTGTAATTATTGATGAGGCTTCTCAAAGTGATATTGCTACTATGATTCCTGTTATTGCTAGGGCAAAAAAAGTAGTGGTAGTTGGAGATCCAAAACAATTAAAACATGTTTCTTTTCTGTCATCATCATCAATGGAAAATGTAGCACTTGATTTAGGTTTAGTTCATGATATTGATGTGTTTAATTATAGAAAAAACAGCTTTCTTGATTATGTTATTCAACGTGTAAATACACAGGCTAATATTCATTTTTTAGATGAACATTATAGAAGTGTACCTAGTATTATAGATTATAGCAATGACAAATTTTATGATGGGAAACTAAAAGTGATGTCTGATATAAAAATACATCAGACTAAAACGGCTGTACATTGGCATTATGTAAAAGGTATAAAAGATAAAAAAGGATTTAATATTGAAGAAGCTTCACAACTATTAAAAGATATAGAGATAATTATAGAAGAAGAAAGAGAACTTCAAAGTGCCATTTGTACTAGTATAGGAATCCTATCACCTTTTAGAGATCAGGTAAATTATTTAAAAAAGAAATTAGAAGAGTTTGACATAAGTACAATTAAAAAACATAAAATAAGTGTAGGAACTCCATTTGATTTTCAAGGAGAAGAAAGAGATGTTATGTTTATTTCTTTTGCAATAGATGATAACACAAGTAATATGGTTTTTCAATACTTAAATAGAGAAGATGTATTTAATGTAAGTATCACTAGAGCAAAATCAAAGCAAAATTTATACTATTCTTTTTCACCTAAAAGCTTTAGTAATACTAATTTATTAATTGATTATTATTCAAGGTCAAATCAAAATGTATCTACTAGAAATGAAGATTTTTTTATAGATGATTTTGCTGAAGAAGTATTTAAAGAGTTAATGCATATAGGAATTAGTAAAAAAGAGGTATTATTTCATCATGCTGTTGCTGGGTACTTTTTTGATATTGTTCTACCGTATAATAATAAAACAGTTTGTGTAGATTTAATAGGTTACCCTGGAGAAATGGAAAAATCTTTTTCAATAGAACAGTATAAAACATTGTTTAGAATTCGTACGCAAATAATAACAATACCATATGCTTATTGGTTGTTAAATAAAAAAGCATGTGTTGATTATATATTAAAGAAACTAGGAAATGGTTACCGAAAAAAACATATCGGCAGTAATTAATAGAGAAATTAAATCTCCTATTCGCATAGGAAGTTTAACAGAGTTACAAATTAATAGAGAAGCGTTTCTAAGCTATTTTCAGCCGTTGTTTGAAAACTTAGAAAACGATGAATATTTGGTGAAAGAAAATCAAATAACGTTTCTAAAAAACAATTTTTCTGAAGATATTGAATCTATAAGTAGTATTCATAAATCTTATTTTGAAAAACAAGTCGGTGTAGAGGTTTTAGAGCCTTGGATTTCTAGATTAACAATTGAACAGAAAAAACAATTTTCACAAATTTCTACAGTAACAAGGCAGCGAAATATTTCAACGTTTACGATTGAAAAAGTTAAAGAGGGATATCAAATTCAACGAGTTGAAGCTGATAGTTTTGAACAAAAGGTAAATGATTTTAGAAGTTGGAAGCGAGAGTTTAAACAAGCAACAGAACAAGCTGTTGAAAATGAATTGTTTTATCAGTTACTTCAAAAGGCGTTTGAATTAGTAGCTAGTATCCACCCTGAAATTTATAAACTAAAAATTACAAGTCATTTTATGAGAACCCTAACAAAAGGAGAAGTGAAAGGCGAGAATTCTCCAGAAGGGATGCATGAAGATGGAGCACAATATATTATTTCAGCATTGGTTGTAAATAGAAAAAATATACTTGGAGGAGAAACTCAAATATTTGAGAAAAAAGATGAGGTAAGAGAACTGATTTTTAATAAAGAATTAGAATTGGGAGAATTTGCTTTTCAGGCTGACACTGGTGAAGAAAAAACTTTTGGTAATGATTTGTGGCATTATGTAACACCTATTCAGCCAGTAGACATGACTGAACAAGGTATTAGAGATATTATTGGATTTGATATTGAAATTATAAAATGATGGGTTGTTTTTTAATACATTCATTAAACTAAAAAAACACAAATTTTCTAATAATCATTATTGCGCTTTTTTTTCTTTTAAAAAGCTTCCCCTTGTTTTATTCCCTTTTTGAAGTACAATATCTGAATGTAAAAAGGACGCGGCGGCGGCAGAACCTTTTACTTTTGAAGCGCTACGTGTTAACATTTCAAGTTCAAAGGCAGTTAATACACTTTTTCGTATTCCAATTTCTTTCCATTTAGATAAAGGACCACAATTTTTAAATATTTTTCGAGCTAACGATAACGCATCTAATAATGCTTGATTTGCTCCCTGACCTTTAAACGGACTCATAGGGTGTGCTGCGTCTCCAATAAGTGTTATTTGTTTTCCTTTTTCTAATAAATCAGGAGTAAGTAATTCTCTATCGTAAACAGGATAACCAGAAATTTTTGATTCGTGAGTTGTTGCTAAAATTTGAGGAATTGGGTGATGCCATTGCGTTCTACGACATGCTTCTTCTTTAAGAGCCTGCCTACCTTCTTTACTTAGTTTTATAGCATCTTTTTCAGTCATAGGGAAACTAAGTTGCCACATTATAGTGTCTTTATCATAAGGCATCATATAAATTCGTTCAATACCATTTGCTGTTTGAAATACGGTAGATGAATCTAATAATGGGCTATTAAGGTTTTCTACATCTTTTAAAGGACAAATACCTAATATTACAATACAGCCTAAGTAACGTAAAGGTGTTTTCTTTTCGCCAATTAATATTTTTCGCATCGTACTGCGAATACCATCAGCTCCTACTACAAGGTCAGCTGTTACATTTTTTACTTCACCATTTACGTTAAAATTAAGTTGAATGCCGTTGTTTTCAGATTCTTTAAAATCTATTAATTGATGGTTCCAGTGTACGGCATTATAGCTATTAAGTTGTTCAAGTAATTCTAAACGTAAAGATTGTCGAGATATATGTACGTTTGTACGTTTAGTGTTCTTTTTTGTGTCGGTTGCTAACCATTTTTTAGCACCCCATTCTCCAATAATTTCTCCATTTGTTTTGTGTACAACATGTTTTGTAGAAACAAGCCCTTTTTTTAGTGAAGTAATACCAAAACCTTGAATAGCTTTACTAGCTTGTTGCAATGTTAATCCATAACCTTGCGACCTTGTATCAAAACTACTATCTCGCTCATAAAGCGTAAAAGGTATTTTACGATGTAAACAAGCAACAGCTAAAGCAACACCACCTATTCCGCCACCAATAATAGCAATGTGTGGATAACTTTCTTTATCAGCAATAGGACGATTAGCAGTAGAGGTTAATCCAGAACCTGTACAATTGGAGCATAAAGAAATTCCGTTTTTAGGAGGAGAAGGAACTGTTATTTCTTCTTTTGATTTTTCGTGTTTTTCTAGCGTTTTTTGGTAACGTAGTTTAGTTTTTTCACTGATTTTTAGTTTTTTTCTACCTTCTCCTTTACACTCTTTACAAACAGACCAATAAGTTTTTTTATTTTTCATTTCTTAGTTAAATTGAAGGTATACTTTTCTAAGTGTTTTCATTTTGGTATAAAACAAATTTGGTATAAGATTACAAAATGTTTTCGCTAATTTTATTGATATGTCGAGTTTTAATTCATTATATCAGGAGTTAGCGAAATTATTAGAAAACAATTTAAGAATCAAGTTAAATTTATTCAAGAAAAACCCTCACAAAATGCGAGGGTTTATTACTTTTTTAAATTTTATTCTTAACAACATCCTCCTCCATCATAATGGTAAGTTGATTCTGAGAAAAATATATCATCTCTGCCTAAAGCTTTTAAAGCCGCAGCAGTTTTATCGCAAATAGCTAATGGTTGATTTTTTAATAAAGTGTGCCCTAAGCCATCATCAAAGAAATCTTCATCACCAAAATAAATTGCAGCTTTACCTGTAAAAACACAAGGCCCATCTTCAGGCATTGGATCTTTAATAGCAGCAACTTCAATAGATTCTATGTAAATTAGTTCGTCTGTTGGATAGTTTTTAGGATCTAGAATTCTATACGGTTTCCTAGCTCTTATTTCAATAGTTCCAAAACCAGCATCTGTCAATGCTTTTACATAATCAGCAATTGATAAACTTCCGCTTAAACATAAAGCACGTAAACGTTCGTCATTTCGTAATTCATCATTCATAGGCTGTTCACAAGTGGGATCACTCATTACTAAACGTCCATGAGGCTTTAATACTCTATGCATTTCAGCAATAGCCTTTTTCAAATCGTCTGATTTAAAAATATTGAACAAGCAGTTTTGAGCAGCTACATCTATTGAGTTATCTTCAACAGGAAGGTTCATCGCATCCCCTTTTCGTAAATCAACAAAATCACTTTTAAACCAAGGATTCATTTCTTCAGCTTCTACAAAATTTTTACGAGAAGCTTCTAACATTTCATCTACAACATCTAGTCCTATAACTCCACCTTTTGAACGATTGAAATAAGCAAATTGTAATAATTCCATACCTCCACCAACACCAACATATAGCATTTTAGGGTTGTTAGTTAAGTCACGAGCATGAACAGTAGAACCACAACCGTAGTTCATTTCTTGCATGATTCGTGGAATTTTTAATCCAGGTAATTCCCAAATAGGATTAGTAGTACAACATAAACCAACATCAGGTGTTAGCGCTGCTTCTTTATATACATTATGTGTGGTTTCTAAATAACTCATCTTTGTTTTTTTGATTTGTAATTGATGTAATAATTATCAATTGAAAATATATCTAAATTCTTGGGTAATAGTAATAAACTTATTAATAAAATAGCTCTATACATTACATGTGATAAATCCCAAATAGGATTTTTTAGACCATGACCAATAGTAACAATAACTAAAACTGATGCTAAAACATATAAAGTATAATCTCTTTTAAAACCGATAATTAATAAAAAACCTCCAATTAATTCTACTAAAGATGTATAATAAGAAGTAAATAATAATAAAAAATCAGGTAATAATTCTGAATAACTTGCTTGAAAGAAGTTTTTGTAAACGTTATCTAAACCAAACGTAAAGACTTTTCCAAAACCTTGAAAAAAAAGAATAAATCCTAATAACAATCGAATTGTTAAGACCGCTATTTGTTGATTTCTAATCATTATAATTGTTGTATCAATTCTTTAAATAATGTTATCATTTTTGGCTCTGCTTTTCCTGCTACTTCAATAATTTCTTGAATATTAACAGGTTGAAGGTTTTTTGGGTCGCATTCATCAGTTAAAACAGAGATAGCTATACAAGGCAATTGTAAGTGTTTGGCTACTATTACTTCGGGTACGGTACTCATACCTACAGCATCAACTTCTAAAATTTGTAACATTCTATATTCTGCTCTAGTTTCTAATTGCGGACCAACAACACTAGCATACACACCTTCTTTCAAATCTATGTCGTTTGTTTTGGCAATAGCTTTCATTTTGGTGTTTAATTTTTTTGAATATGGCTCAAGCATATCAGCAAATAAATCACCAAATTCTCCAGCACCTTTAAATGCTAAAGGTGAACCTCCTTGTAAATTTAAATGATCATCAATAAGCATTAAATCACCTTTTTTGAAGTTTAAGTTGATAGCTCCTGCAGCATTTGAAACTAATAAAGTTTTGATTCCTAATTGTTGCATGGTACGTATTCCGTAGGTAACTTCCCAAAGATTATAACCTTCATATAGATGAAAACGACCAGACATAACGACTACTTTTTTCTCAGATAGTACTCCGTAAATAAGTTTTCCAGAATGAAATTCAACAGTTGCCTGAGGAAAATGAGGGATTTCTGAATATGGAATTTCTTGTTCAATGGCTATTTCATCTACTAGTTTACCTAAACCAGTTCCTAAAACAATTCCTATTTCTGGGTTTGTAATTCCTTTATTTTGAAGATACTCTTTAGTCTCTTTAAGTTGTTGTTGTTTCGTCATTTTTAGTTAGCTTTTGAATATGGATATTGTTCTTGTAAAAATCTGATTTTAATAAATCTTCAATAGTATCAATATCGTTTAATTCCTGTAAAAAGGAAATTTTTTCTTGGGTTGTTTTTAATTCCTGTAAAGTTACTTTTAATAAGTTAGATTGGCTCCATGGTTTATTATCAAAAATAGTATTAATCATTTTTGATAAGCCTAATAAATAGTACCCGCCATCTTCGGCTGGACCAAAAACAATCTCATTTTTTTGTAAGTTTTCATATCCCTTGGTAATTACTTCTGATGAAATATCAGGTAAATCTGATCCAATTAAAATGATGTTTTCATAGCCTTCTTCAAAGCCTTCAAGAAAAGCATTCTTCATTCGTTCGCCTAAATCAATACCTTTTTGAATTTTTTTAGTATGATTTTGCCATTTCGAATCAATAATAGTATCAGAAAAGTAAATACGTTTATCAATGGTCAGTTTTTCTGTTACATCTTCAGTAATTTTTACAAGCTCTTTATATATTTCAAAGGCATTTTCATTACCAATAGTTTTTGCTAGTCTAGTTTTGACCTTTCCTAGCTTAATGTTCTTTACAAAAATTATTAAAAGATTTTTACTCATATTCAGTTTTTAATCGATTTTTTCTTTGAATACTTACAAGGAAAAAGAAGTGTTTATTTTTTTAACGGGTATAATTCTTGGCTAATAAAATCTTTAGGAAATGTATCATCACCTTCAAAGCCAATTTCAATATCTCTTCCGTTATGAGGTATGTAGTTAGTTTTAAATAAGTAGTCCCATATGCTTAAGGTAATTCCAAAATTAACTCCTTTTTTTCTTTCTTTAGGAAGTTCTTTAGCATGATGCCATATGTGCATTTTAGGATTATTTAGTATATACTTTAAAAAACCATAATCCCAATTAATGTTAGCATGATTTAAATGACCTATAGTAATGTTAAAAAAATGAATGATAGCTACATCTTTAGCGGTAAACCCTCCCATTATAGCAAGTGGGATGTACTTCATAGAGTTATAAACAACAGGTTCCATCCAGTGATAGCGTAAGTGCGCCGCAAACCCCATTTCTTTTACAGAATGATGTACTTTATGGAAGTTCCATAAAAATTCATACTTATGTAATAAGGTGTGCGTAAACCATTGGATGAAATCAATAATTATAAAGAATATAAAAAGTCTTAATATGTAGTGAAGACTATTAATTTCAAATAATTGAAAACTAGATACAGATAGATTAAATATACTTAAAAAATCATTTAGTAATTGCTCAGAGGTGTTGGATAGAGCAATTAAAACAATCAAGTTTAATATGAAAAAATTAAAAAACATGTAAAAAATATCTAGCCAAAAATCTTTTCTGAATATGGGTTGTTTTTTTCTCCAAGGAAATATTAGTTCCAGTCCCCAAACAACAAATGATATTAGAATCAACCCATAAAAATAATTCTCCCAATTTAATTCAAAGAGTACAGATTGTTTTAAGTAATTCCAATATCCTGTATAAGAATTTTTGATAATTTCCAGGTATTTATTCATAAATAGTATTTACATTATTTCAAAAATAACTAATTGTTTCAATTAAATTTGTATCAGAAGTTACATTAATAATTCTAATGTTTTAAAAACAATTGCGCTCATAATTGCAGCTATAGGAAGGGTAAGTACCCAAGATAATATTATTTTTCCAATTGTTTTATAGTTAGCTTTTTTAGTTACTATACCGATACCAAATAGAGAGCCAACAGAAACATGGGTGGTTGATACGGGTAATCCATGTATACTGGCAGTTGTAACTAATAAACCAGTAATCATATTTGCAGTAAAACCTTGACCAGAATTCATTTTTGTAATTTTTTCACTCATTGTTTCACCAACTTTTTTAGCATTTATTAAACCACCCAAAGCCATAATTACAGCAATAAAAATCATACTCCATTTAATGTCTATTGTGTTAATGATAATTAATAAACCAACTATTTTAGGAGTATCATTCAACCCTCTAGAAAAACTTACAATTCCAGAACTTAAATAATGTAATCCGTCTAAAATCTTAGGAGAAGATATACCAATTAGAGTTGGTTTTTTTGTGTTTAAACTTGGAATTTGTTTTCTTATATATTTAAATAGTAAATAAGCGATTAAACTTAAAGTGGTAGCAACTAATGGGCTTACTATAAGTGGCATTAAAAAGGTATTGCCTAGCTTCCCAAAATTAAATTGTGAACCAACTGCCATCACTCCGGTTCCAAAAAGAGCACCCACTAAACTATGTGTAGTAGAAATTGGCATTCCTATTTTTGTAGCTGTAAAAACTGTAATTGCAGCTCCTAATGCAATTGAAATAGCAAAAGTAGGAGATTGTATTAGTTCATTAGGAACTAACCCTTTTCCTGAAAAGTTTTTAACTAATTCTTTGGCTAGAAAAATAGCAGTAACTGAACCGGCAAAGGTTGTTAAAGTTGCCCAATTAATAGCTTTTTTATAATCAGTTATGCCAGCTCCAAATAATGTGGCAACACCTTTAAAATTATCATTTGCACCATTTGTATATGCTAAAAAACAAGCAGAAATAAAAAGAAGAATTAGTATCATAAAAATATTTTGTGTTACAATTCTGACGAAGTATTTATGTGAAACTTACGAACAAGAAAAACCCCATCAAAATTAATTCTGATGGGGTTTAAATATTTTAAAATAAAAATTACTTTTTATTTACTTCTTTAATATATTTATCTAAAGCCATTGTCATTGATGGAGTTTCTGGAGTTGGTGCAGAAATATCTACACGCAAACCTCTTTTTTCGACAGCTTTAATAGTTGAATTTCCAAACACAGCAATTCGAGTATCGTTTTGTTTAAAGTTTGGGAAATTTTTAAATAAGCTATCAATACCAGAAGGGCTAAAGAATACTAATACATCATAAAAAACATTTTCCAAATCCGTTAAATCACTTACTACTGTTCTGTATAAATCAGCGCGTTTCCAATCAACTCCTAACTTATCTAATTCAGCTGGAATTAATGCTTTTAACTTATCAGAAGAAGGTAATAAAAACTTTTCATCTTTATGCTTCTTAATTAACTTTGTTAACTCAGGAAAAGTTCTGTTACCAACATAAATTTTACGTTTTCTGTAAACTACATATTTTTGTAGGTAATAAGCAACAGCTTCTGACTGACAGAAATATTTCATATCATCAGGAACCGTAAAACGCATCTCTTCTGCTATTCTGAAGAAATTATCAACAGCATTTCTGCTTGTTAAAATAATAGCGGTATAGTTATTTAAATCTATTTTTTGAGCCCTTACCTCTTTTACCGGAATACCTTCAACATGAATAAACGAGCGAAAGTCAATTTTGACTTTTTGTTTTTCTGCCAAATCAAAGTATGGAGAAGTTTCAGTTTTTGGTGCTGGTTGAGATACTAAAATAGTTTTCACTTTCATAAATTTTCTCTTTACGTAGTTGTTGTTTTATAAAGAATCAATAGCGGTGCTATTTCAAGGGTGCAAAAATACAAAATAAAATAAAACAACTTACCTATAACTATGTTTTTATTGTTGGTTATTATTAAAAAGGCTCTGAAAATAAGTAATGTAATTAGTCCAGTAAATAAAAAATAGCTACTGTGTAAACTATATTTATAGAGTATAATTAAAGGTAAAATCCATAAACCTACAGTAAATAAATAACCATATTTAACATACAAAAAATAATTAATGTTTCCTTTTATAGCCAAGATGCTAGCAATCATATTTTCTATAAAATACTTAATAAGTAAATAACAAAATACAGAAGCCAATATAATTAGAAATGTTATGAAATTATTTTTGTTAGTTGTTGATGGTTGTACGATTAAGTAAAAAACTAAAGAAATAGAAATTGAACTATAGCAAAACAAAATAAATTTAAAAGGTGAGAAAAGATACATATTCTCTTCAGCTTTTTTCTGAAAGAAACCAGGTGTAAAAAAAGCCAATGTATACCCCAACAAATAATTTGGTTTTATAAGTTTAAGTATAGCAAGTAATACGATAGTAAAAAGAATTACTAAGGTAAACCAACTATCAGAGTTATTAATAAGTTCTATTGCTTGCAAAATTGGTGTTTTGAGCTCTTAATTAACACAAAATTAGTGATAAATTAGTGTATATTTGCCCTTATTTAGATGAAAATTATGAGGTCAGACACCATAGTCATTATTCCTACATACAATGAAAAAGAAAATATTGAAGCAATTATAAGAGCTACATTTGATCAAGAAAAGGCTTTTGATGTTTTAGTAGTTGATGATAATTCTCCTGATGGAACTGCTTCAATTGTTGAAGAATTACAAAAAGAATTTGTTGATAGATTATATATAGAAAACAGAAAAGAAAAGAATGGCTTAGGAACTGCTTATATTCATGGATTTAAGTGGTCTTTAAATAAAGGGTATGACTATATTATAGAAATGGACGCTGATTTTTCTCATAATCCTAAAGATTTAATAAGGTTGTATAATGCATGTGCAATTGAGGGAGGAGACGTTTCAGTAGGGTCAAGATATTCTGTAGGAGTTAATGTTGTTAATTGGCCAATGAATAGGGTATTATTGTCATACTTTGCTTCTAAATATGTTCGTTTTATAACGGGAATACCAGTACATGATACTACTGCAGGATTTGTTTGTTGGCAGCGAAATGTTTTAGAAACAATACAATTAGATAAAGTTAAATTTGTTGGATATGCTTTTCAAATAGAAATGAAATATAAAGCATGGAAGCATAAATTTAAAATAAAAGAAGTGTCAGTAATTTTTACTGATAGAACTCGAGGAGAATCCAAAATGAGTGGAGGTATAGTATACGAAGCGCTTTCTGGAGTTATAAAAATGAGACTAAACGGATTACCAAAATAATATGCAATCATATTTAATAAAAAATGCCAAAATCGTTAACGAAAACAAGGTTTTTACAGGCGATGTTTTAATTGAAGATAGATATATAAAACAAATAGCAACTAATATTGAAGCAACCACAGCAACAATTATTAATGCTGAAGGAAAGTATTTAATTCCAGGTATGATTGATGATCAGGTTCATTTTAGAGAACCAGGATTAACTCATAAAGCTAATATTGCAACAGAAAGTAAAGCAGCAATTGCTGGAGGAATTACGTCATTTATTGAAATGCCTAATACTGTTCCACAAGCAACAACTCAAGAATTACTGGAAGAGAAGTTTGAAGTAGCAAGAAAAACATCATATGCTAACTACTCTTTTATGTTTGGTGGAACTAATGATAATTTAGAAGAACTATTAAAAACTGATTCTAAAAATGTTGCAGGAATTAAGTTGTTTTTAGGTTCTTCAACAGGAAATATGTTAGTTGATAATGAAGATGTTTTAGAAAAAATATTTTCATCTACGAAGCTTTTAATTTCTGTTCATTGTGAAGATGAGGCAACTATAAGAAAAAATACAGAAGAGTATAAAGCAAAGTATGGTGATGATATTCCAGTTAAATATCATCCAATTATTCGAAGTGAAGAAGCATGTTATTTATCTTCATCAAAAGCAATAGAGTTAGCAAAGAAAACAGGAGCTCGATTACATATATTTCATTTGTCTACTGAAAAGGAAACTCATTTATTTAGAAATGATATTCCGTTAGAAGAAAAGCAAATTACAGCGGAAGTATGTGTGCACCATTTATGGTTTACAGATGCTGATTATGATGTCAAAGGAACTCATATTAAATGGAATCCAGCGGTTAAAACTCAAAAGGATAAAGATGGGTTATGGAAGGCTTTATTAGACGATAGAATAGATGTTATTGCTACAGATCATGCTCCTCATACTCTTGAAGAAAAAGATAATGTGTACACCAAAGCTCCAAGTGGAGGTCCTTTAGTACAACATGCTGTAACTGCTGTTTTAGAAAAAGTTAAAGAAGGAGTATTACCTATTGAGAAAGCAGTAGAGAAAATGTGTCATAATCCTGCTAAATTGTTTAGTGTTGAAAAAAGAGGATTTATAAAAGAAGGTTTTTTTGCTGATCTTGTTATAGTTGATCCTGCTCAAAATTGGGAAGTTTCTAAAGAAAATATTTTATATAAATGTGGATGGTCTCCTTTTGAAGGTCAAAAATTTTCAAACAAAATTACGCATACTTTTGTTAACGGAAATTTGATGTATAATGAAGGAGAATTTAATGAAGAAATTAAAGGTGAACGTCTAGTTTTTAATAGATAATGAATAAAATTTTATATTTTTTTATACTAATGTTTTTGGTTTCTTGTACTAGTAATACTATCTACAAGAAACCAAAAGATTTGATTCCAAAAGATTCTATGGTTAATTTGCTAACCGATATGTATTTGGCATCGTCGGCAAAGAATATTAAGAATAAAAACTTGAAAAAGCTATCGAATTATATGGTAGTTGTATATGAAAAATATAAAATAGATACTGTTAGGTTTGATACAAGTAATAAATATTATACTTCAAGAATAGATGAGTATTCTGAAATGTTAAACTTAGTAAAGAAAAATATTGATAGCCTGTATGATATTTATATTACTAAACAACGAATTCAAGATTCATTAGACAGACCAAATGTTCTTAATTTAACAGGAACTGAAACAGAAAAAGAAATAGATAAAAAACTATTATTAAAAGGAAAAGAATTACCAGAGAAATTAGAAGAATTAGATAAAGGAAATCATAGGTAATCTTTACAAACTCCGTTAATAACTTTAGGAATAGGTTCAAAATCAAAAGTTAAAGCGTCTTTTACTTTTTGCGATGAATAGTACGATTTATTATGAGATGATTTAGCAGAGTTCTTTGTTAGTAATGGTTCTTTTCCAGTAAGTTTTGTTACTAGCCAATCAATACGCCAAAATATTTTTGTAGCAAGCTTATTCACCTTTATTGTAGGTCCTTTTTTATCAAATCCTTTGGCTATTATAGAGAGAACTTCTTTAAATGATTTATTTTCAGAAACTAGAATAAAACGTTCATTCTTAATGCTAGATTCTGCAAGCATAATCATGATCTTAACAACATCTTTAATACCAACAAAACCAGTAACCCCTTCAGTGTAAAATTTAAAACCATTGAATACTTGAGTAAACAATTTCCCTGAGCCTTCTTTCCAAAAACCACTACCTAAAATAACACCTGGGTTTACAACAACTACCTCTACTCCTTCTTGACTTGCGCGCCAAATTTCCATTTCAGCCCCATATTTTGTGATAGCATAACCATGGTTATTACTACTATCTTGCCATTCATTTTCTTCAGTTATAATTTTATCGTTAATACTATCACCTACTGTGGCAATTGAACTAACAAAGCATATTTTTTTTATGGTGTTATCAATACAAAAATTAACAATATTTGCAGTCCCGTCAATATTAACTCTACGCATTTTTTTATAATCTTTAGGGTTAAATGATACTAATGCTGCGCAATGATACACTTGAGTTATAAGATTAGAAAAAACAATTTTTAAAGAAGGAATGTCAGTTATATCTCCTTGGATCCAACGAATCTTTTTTAATAAAGAATTAGTGTCATTTGTATAATAAGAAAATACTTTTTCTACATTCTTTATTCGTTCCTCAGTTCTATAAATAGCTAAAACCGTATCATTTTTTAGAGTTAAATGATATAGTAAGTGCGATCCTACTAAGCCTGTTCCTCCTGTAACTAAAATCATATATGATAAAATATAAACTATCAAATATAAAAAAAGCAACCTTGTTAAATAAGCTCAAAAGTTTTTTTTATATAAAATGATTTCATGTTCCTTGTTTGGTAAATATTAATTCTATGGTTAAAATTAAATTGACATAATGTGGATGATGTTAAAAAATTTCGAAACACTATATTTGTAAACCAAAAAAGATTATAATAATGACCAAGAATTTAGTTGAAGAATTACAATGGAGAGGTATGATACATGATATGATGCCTGGAACCGAAGAGCAATTGCAAAAAGAAATGACAACGGCTTATATAGGTTTTGATCCAACGTCAGACTCATTACATATTGGTAGTTTGGTTCCAATTATTTTATTGGTTCATATTGAAAAAGCAGGGCATAAACCTGTTGCTTTAGTTGGAGGCGCTACTGGAATGATTGGTGATCCATCTGGGAAATCTGATGAGCGTAATTTATTAAATGAAGAAGCACTTGCTAAAAACGTAGAGGGAATTAAAAGAACTTTAGGGCGTTTTTTAAATTTTGATAATGGCAGTGAAAACTCACCTATTTTAGTAAACAACTACGATTGGATGAAGAGTTTTTCTTTTATTGAATTTGCTAGAGATGTTGGTAAGCGTATTACTGTTAACTATATGATGGCAAAAGATTCTGTAAAGAAGCGTATCTCTGGAGAAGGTAGTGGAGGGATGAGTTTTACTGAATTTACATACCAATTAATTCAAGGGTACGATTTTTACCATTTATATAAAACCTACAACTGTAAATTACAAATGGGAGGTTCTGATCAATGGGGAAATATAACTACAGGTACTGAATTAGTACGTAGAATGAATGTTGGTGAAGATGCAAAAGCATATGCAGCTACATGTCCATTAATAACTAAAGCTGACGGATCTAAATTTGGAAAGTCTGAAGGAGGAAATGTTTGGTTAGATGCTGATAAAACTTCAGTGTATAAATTCTACCAATTTTGGTTAAACACTTCTGATGAAGATGCAGAAAAGTACATCAAAATTTTCACATTTTTAGATAAAGAAACTATTAGCTCTTTAATAGAAGAACATAAAGAAGCACCACATCAGAGAGTATTACAGAAAAAATTAGCGGAAGAGGTTACTGTTTTTGTACACTCTAAAGAAGAATTAGATAAAGCAATAGCGGCTTCAAATATATTGTTTGGAAAATCAACAGCGGAAGATTTAAAAAGTTTAGATGAGCAAACCTTCTTAGATGTATTTGATGGGGTTCCTCAAGCTTCAGTTAGTACTTCTGATATCAATGAGGGGTTAGATATGATAGGAGCTTTAGCAGCTAAAACAAATTTTTTAAAGTCAAATGGAGATGCTAGAAGAGCTTTAAAAGAAAATTCAATTTCTGTAAATAAAGAAAAAGTAAAAGAAGATTTTACAATTACAGAAAAAGATTTAATAGCTGATAAATACGTGTTATTACAAAGAGGTAAGAAAAACTATTTCTTATTAAAAGTTGAATAATTAGTTTAAGATACAGCTTTTAAATCAAAAGTTAAAGGGCATCGCTTACAGTTGATGCCTTTTTTTAGGTACTTATTGCAACATTTACCTTTTGGTTTTATGCAGTTTGATGAGCAAATAGAGTCACAGATAGTTTTCTCATTATTTAGAGATACTATAGGCGTAACTTTTTTATTATCAACGTAAAAAACAATCATATTCTTTTAATATAAAGTGCAAATATAGTAATTTATTTAGAATAAATTAAAATAGCAGTTACAAAGCATTCTTTTTCTAATAATTAGAGAATCTCATTCTTGTGAAAATCATTAATTGTTAAAAGGTTCAGGTTCTTAATAGATAAAGAAATATGTTAAATATCATATTCTTTTTAAAAAACTAAAATTATCTTTGCGCCGAATATAATCAAGGTTTGTTAAAAAAAATAAACATATACATTTTTGTTATTTTATATATGGTGGCAATGTTAAGACCAATTGCTCCATTTGTAGAGTATGTAATTAATTATGATTACATATCAAAAATATTATGTATAAATAAAGATAAACCTGAGATGAGCTGTAAAGGAAAATGTCAGCTTATGAAAAAACTTGAACAGCAGCAAGAAGATGATTTTAACTCTTTACGAATATCTATGGAAGAATATCCTATAGGATTTGTTAGTATTTTAAAGGTTAAAAGTGAAAGAGAAGGTTTCTATAAAAAAACACAACAATTTTCCTATAAAAAAGGGTACTACTACTTATTTAATAAAGAAATTTTTCATCCACCTACAGTTTAATTTTTACATACTTTTTTAACTAACTGGCTTACTTTTTTTAATAGTAGGTTAGGGTAGTTATTCACATAATTTAAACTTATTTAATACAATTCTTACAGTAAGAAGCCTCTTCTATGATCAAAGCTATTATGGAAGAGTATAACAATATGTATGTTAAAATTTGCTGTAAAAAAATATAAAAGATGAAAAAAATAATAACTTTCATAGCGCTAGCTATGGCTTTTGTTTCGTGTAGTGATGACGAAATAGGAAATGAAAAATTAGAAGGAAAAAATGAAGTAGCAATTGAATTTGATAACGGATTTTCAAATGATAAATTGTTATTAGGAACTTCAACATATACTAATGGAAACGGTGAAATATTAACTATTAATTCTTTTGATTATATCGTTAGTAATTTTGTACTTATAACTGAAGAAGGCAAAGAAGTAGTTTACCCGAAAGATAATAGCTACTTTATAATAAGTGAAGGAGGAACTAATAAAACTAAAAAAGTTCAAATTTCACTTAAAGATGTACCTGCCGGGAGATATACCAAAATTAAGTTTGGAATAGGTGTAGATCAAGAGCGTTTTAAGCAAGGTCAAGCTGTGCAACAAGGTTTTTGGACTTTAGCTGAAGGTTATAATTTAACTTGGAGTTGGCAAGCTGGGTATAAATTTGTTGTTTTAGAAGGGAACTATAAAGAAAACACTCAAGCTACAGCGTCTCCTTTTATGCTACATATAGCAAGTAGAGGAACTACGGTAGACTTATACAAGGAGGTAACCCTACCTATGGATATTGCTATTGTAGGCAAAGAAACGTCTCCTCAATTGCATATTAAAGTTGATGCTAACAAAATGCTAGACGGAAAAACAAAGATTAAATTATCTGAGGGCTCAACTATTATGGGAGGTGATAAAGCTTCAAATATATCTGAAAATTATACAGATATGTTCATGGTGCATCATGTTCATAATGCAACTCATCATTAACATTACGTAATTCAAAAGAATGGTATTTAACACCATTCTTTTGAATTGTTATACTAATTGATATTGATTAAGCTTAATCAATTGTAAAAATAATACGTAATGAAAAAAATATTGATAGTATTATTGGTATGTACTTTTCTTAGTTGTAAAAAAGATGAGGTATATACTAATGTAGAACTTGTATTTGAAAAGCCCAGTAATTTTCCTGAGCCACATTATGATTTGAAATCAAATCCTATTACTGAGAAAGGGTTTGAATTAGGGAAGAAATTGTATCATGATGGGAAATTGTCTAGTGATGGTGTGGTTTCTTGTGCTTTTTGTCATCAACAAAAATTTGCTTTTACCCATCATGGTCATCAGTTTAGTCATGGTGTTGAAGATAGAAAGGGTAAAAGAAATACTCAGCCTATTCAAAATGTAGCTTTTCAAAAACAATTTTCATGGGATGGAGCAGCTTTTCATTTAGATCTCTTTCCGATAATACCAATTACTAATCCAGATGAAATGGATGAAACTGTAACGAATGTTATTGGGAAGTTACAAAAGGATAAAGTATATAAACAGTTGTTTAGTGAAGCTTTTGAAGATGGTAAAATAAATGCAGACAATACATTTAAAGCATTGTCACAATTTATGTTGATGATGGTTTCATCGAATTCTAAATACGATAAATATGTTAGAAAGGAAAAGGGTGGAGATTTTTCAAATGAAGAAAAAAAAGGATTAGCGCTTTTTAAGGAAAAATGCGCTTCATGTCATACTTCAGATTTATTTACCAATGATGCTTTTAGGAATAATGGACTACCTATTAATCCATATTTGAATGACTTAGGAAGAATGACAGTTACTTTATTAGAAGAAGATAAATACAAGTTTAAAGTTCCCAGTCTTAGAAATATTGAGCTAACTGCTCCTTATATGCATGATGGAAGGTTTGGTTCATTAGTTTCAGTACTTAATTTTTATTCTAATGGAATTCAAGAAACACAAAATTTAGATCCTATTCTTAAAAGCACAAAAGGCATCGTTGGAATTCAATTAAAACAAGAGGAGAAGACAGCAATAATTGTTTTTTTAAAAACATTAACAGATGAAGAATTTATTACAGATAAGAGGTTTACAGAATAAAATAATAGTAGCGCTTTTAATGTGTCTTTTATCAGTGAAATTAGAAGCAAACAATCCTTTTCCTAAATATTATACTTCATTTTTAGATGATTGTGATGCCTGTGGGTGTAGTAACAATGGAGGAAGTTTAGGGCTGGGAGGAATCATTGATAATAATTTCATAGGGGTAAGATACCTACATCAAAAGTACCAATCTAAAGATGGTATTTTTAATAATTCACCAATAATAAATGAATTTTTTAATACAATACAGGTGTGGTCTAGAATTCCAATAATCAAAGGGTATTTAGAGACTCAAATTTTTGTTCCTTTTCATTTTCACTCAAGAGATTATGTAAAAAAAACAACAAGAATTGAAGGGTTGGGAGATCTCTCTTTTTTAATTAATTACACTGTTTTAAATAAAAAAAAGAGTAGTTATAATGAAAAAAAAGATGCGATTTCAACATCTAATCACTTACTAAAAGTAGGAGGAGGTATAAAGCTTCCTACTGGAAATTATGACGAAACAGTTAATAATTCAATTAACCCAAGTTTTCAGTTAGGTACTGGTAGTATTGATGTAATTACCAACGTACAATATGTATATAAACATAATAACTGGGGAGTAACAAACTATCTTAATTATTATTTAAAAACTGCTAATAGCAAAGAGTACCAATTTGGTAACCAGTTTAACTTTAGTAGTACTTTTTTTTATATGTTCAAAGATGTCGGCAAATATAATTTTGTTCCATCTGTGGGAGTATCAGGAGAGTTTTATGATAGTAATAAAGTTTTTAATGTACCAATTAAAAATACAAAAGGGCATGCTTTATTTACAAGTTTTGGAGCTGAGTATAATACAAATAAGCTAACAATAGGAGCATTAGCAATGTATCCAGTACAACAAAAATTAGCGCAAGGAACTATTAAAATAAAATATAGATCAAGCATCTATTTAAATTACAATTTTTAAAAAGAATGAAGAAAACATATTTAATGGTATGTATTACAATGCTATTTGTTGTAATAAATACTTCAGCTCAAACTATTTTTAAAGGAAAAGTAGTTACAAAGCAAAAAGAATCTATTGTACAAGCTACAATTATATCACAAGAGAATAGAAAGAAAGGAACAATTACCGATTTCGATGGTAACTTTTCTATAAAGTTAAAAAATGAAAGTGTACAAGTATCAGCTATAGGTTATAAAACAAAACAAGTAATTTTAAAAGAGGGTTACAATACTATTGTTTTAGACGAGGACATTGAAAACTTAGAGGAAGTAATAATCTCGGCAAGTAGAGAAACACAAAAAAGACAAGAGGTTTCGGCTTCTATTGGATTATTAACAGCGAACCAAATAAAGGAAACGAAAGCATTTGGAATAGAGCAGCTGGTAAATCAAGTTCCAGGAGTTTTTATGAGTACTTCAAAAGCATCAAGTAATGAGCAACATTTTATGGCTACTCGATCTCCAATATCAACAAAATCATTGTTTTTATATGTTGAAGATGGTTTGCCAATACGTCCAGTAGCAGTGTTTAATCATAATGCTTTGTTAGAAATGAATAATACGACCTTTAATAGAGTTGAGGTATTGAAAGGGCCAGCTTCTAGTATTTATGGAAGTGAAGCTATTGGAGGGAGCTTTAATTTTATTACTAAAAACCCTAGTAAAGAGTTTGGTGGTTCCATAGGTTTTCAAATTAATGATTTAGGGTTAACAAGATATGAGCTTGAAGCTTCAACAACACTAAAAGAAAAGCATGGTTTTTATATTGGAGGGCATCATGTACGAAGAGATAATGGTATTGTAGGGCATTCTGATTATGAAAAAACGGCTGTTTCATTTAAAAATACAAATGAGTTTTCTGAGAGCTTACAATGGACAAATAGTTTAACATATATAAACTATCGCTCTGATATGTCAGGATCAATTTCTGAGAAAAATTATACAGATGGAAATTATAAAAGCAATCAAACATTTACTGAGCGTAAGGCAAAAGCTTATAGGTTTCGTTCTACGTTAGATAAATTTTGGAATGATCGAAATAAAACTTCTTTTAATTTTATATACAGAAATAATGAAATGAACCAATTACCATCTTATAGAATTAAACAAAACAGAGTTGGGGGAGTTTTAGATGGTACAGGAAAAGGAGAAATTAACGTTAATAAATTTAAAAGTTATGTTGGTTTAATTCAGCATAAAATAGATTTTAATTTTGCTAATTCAAGTTTAATAGTTGGTGCTACAACTGATTTTTCACCACAAACTTATCAAGCAGAAAATATTGATGTAACTGTTGATGTTGCATCTGCTAAAAATATATATTATTCTATTAAAAAAGGAGATTATATTTTAAAGTACGAAGCAGATATTTTTAATTATGCAGGGTATACACAGTTTGAAATATCACCTTTACAAAATGTTAAGTTAACTGGTGCAATTCGTTATGATGGTTTTAAATATAAGTATGATAACAAAGATGAAGGGAATTCAGGAGTACAAGATACAAATGTAACCTATACTAATTTTTCACCGAAGTTAGGTGTTAACTTGAATTTAAGTAAAAATGCGGGAATATATTCTAATTACTCTAAAGGATTTACGCCACCACAAGTTGGAACTTTGTTTAGAAATGGAAAAAATACAACTGGAAATGCATTTTCTTTACAACCTGCTAAATTTCATAATTATGAAATTGGAGGGTACTTTATGATTCCTTCAAAATTAAAAGTAGATGTGGCTATTTATCAATTAGATGGAATTGATAGGTTGATTTCTATTAGAAATGATAACGGAGATTTTGTTCAAAAGAATGCTGGAAAAACACGTTCAAAAGGAATTGAATTAGGAGTTAAATATAATTTTATTCATAATTTATGGGTGAATTATAGTGGTAGTTATGCAACTCATAAGTATCGTTCTTTTTTTGATAATAATGTAGATTATTCTAATACTGATATGCAAACTGCACCTAAATATATAGCAACAACTTCTTTGAATTATAAACCTATTAATAATTTATTAGTAACACTTGAACATGAGCAAATAGGAAAATATAATACTAGTTTTGAAGGGCAAGCCGTTGTTGGTAAAGATGGATTAGGGAATTCAGTTTTTGGAACTTCTACTTATGATGGTCATCAAGTTTTTAATTTTAGAGCAAATTATACGTACAAACAGTTTGAAATTTGGGGGCAAGCCTTAAATGTTTTTGATAAGCTGTATGCAGTAAGAGCTTCTTATAGTAAATGGGGTAAACAAAATACGTACAGTATTGGAAACCCAAGAGCATTTCATTTTGGAGTGAAGTATAATTTTTAATGAATGAAATGAAAAATAGAAATTTGAATCAATGGTTGTGGAAGTGGCATTTTATTGCTGGTTTAATATCATTACCTTTCGTATTAGTGCTTTCGGTGACGGGGGCTATTTATTTGTTTAATCCTAAAGTAGAAAAGGAGGTAAAAAAGAATATTCAACATGTAGTAGGAAAAGGTGAAATAAAACACTCCTTTCAACAACAATGGGATGTTGCTATAAGGCATATGAAAAAGAAACCAATTGCAATGGTTTTACCTGTAAATAGTGAAGAAAGTACAGAGTTTGTTTCAGGTAGATTTAGTCATAAAAAATCACTATTTGTAAATCCATATACTAATGAAGTATCAGGAAAGTTTTCATCAAAAGACACATGGATGTATAGCGTTAGAAAACTACATGGAGAATTATTAGGAGGTAAAGTAGGAACAAAAATTATTGAACTAATTGCAAGTTGGATGATTGTACTTATTATTACAGGTCTATATATTTGGTGGCCTTTTAAAAGAGGTATTAAAGGTGTTTTTACAATTAGATACAAAGAAGGAAAAAGAATTCTTTTTAGAGATGTACATGCAGTGTTAGGGTTTTGGATTTCAGGTTTGTTATTACTAACCTTAGCAGGTGGTTTACCATGGACAGATGTTTTTGGAGGTAATTTTAAATGGGTGCAGAAAGTAACCAATACAGGATATCCAAAAACATGGAATGGAAGAGGGTTATCTTCAGCGATTGCTAATAAATCATTAACATTAGATAAAATGGTTTTTATAGCAAAACAGCAAAATTTAGAGGGTACAATAAGTATAGGACTACCAAAATCGTCCAAAAGCACATTTAGTGTATCTAATAAAACAAGTAACTTAGAAGCTCAAAAAATGTTACATTTTGATCAATATTCTGGTCAATTACTAAAGGCGCACAACTGGAGTGATGTAGGTATTTTAATGAGAGGAAGAATGTGGGTTATGGTATTTCATCAAGGACAGTTTGGAGTATGGAATTGGTGGCTAATGTTTGGGGTAGCCATTGCACTAACATTAATGAGTATTGGAGCTGTTTTTTCATATTTATTAAGAAAGCAAAAAGGAAACTGGGGAATACCTAAAGTAAAAAAAGATTTTAAAGTGGGGGCAGTAGTTATATTATTTATAGTGTTCTTAGCAGTTTTATTACCTCTTTTTGGACTAAGTGTATTGTTATTGTTTATATATGAGTTAATGAAGCAAAGAAGATTTTTAGTAGCTAAAAAGTAAAAATATTTTTTTAAAATTAATAAAAGTTTAACGTAAGGATATTTAGATTTGTAGACGAATACGAAATAATCACATATACACAGAATAATGAAAAAATCAATTTTATCAATTATTGTATTTACAATAGCGCTAGTGTTTTCAAATGAAATAAATGCGCAAGAATTTCCAGGATTAGATAAAAGTCCTATGGATGCAGCGTCATACCCTTCAAGCTATAGAGTTTCTAATAAGAAGGTAAAAGTAATATATAGTCGCCCTCAGTTAAAAGGAAGAGGTTTAGATAAATTAGCGCCAGCAGGTAAAGTATGGAGAACGGGAGCTAATGAAGCAGCAGAAATTACTTTTTATAAAAATGTGAATTTTGGTGGTAAAGAAGTAAAGGCAGGTACATACACTTTATTTACAATTCCAGGAGCAACTAAATGGACTGTAATTTTAAGTACAGCTAAAAATGTTTGGGGATCATATTTTTATAAAGAAAGTGAAGATGTAGTTCGTGTAACCGGAAAGGTTTCAACAGCAAAAGAAAAATTAGAAGTTTTTTCAATAGCTTTTAGTGGTGAAGGCGATAACTTTACCATGAATTTAGGTTGGGGAAAAACGATAGTTACAGTTCCTGTTAAAGGATAATTTTTGTAGAAAAAAAAAGGGTTAAAATTTATTTTAACCCCTTTTTTTTATGCGTTTATATTTTTCAGGATCTACTTCTTTCCAGTAGGGTTCATAAAAATCTCTTTTTTTCAGATTGTTTTTATTTATAAGACGTGAAAATAAATTAGCTAAGACTTTTTTTTCAGATGATGATTCAGATAGTAAATCTGTTTCGTTTTTATCTAATATTATAATCGAAGAGTAAGAATATTTAAACGCTTCATAACCATTAGTTATAATTGTATACTTTTTTCCATTTGAAAATAAGTCTATATTTTCCCATATTAAAATGGGGTGCTTTATATTATTTGAATATGTTTTTTTACTCCATTTTCCAAACTTATCATACATTACTTTATGATTATCAAGTGGTGAACCTCCTGTAAAGCGTATTTCGTTATAAGAAGTTGTATCACTTTTATGGATAAAATTAAATTTTTCAAACACTATTTTATGAGTTGAAAAACAACTTAATAGAATAAAAAGTAAAAATGATAGATAAAAGTATTTCATAACAGTTTTTTAGCTAATATAAAGCTTATGGATTATAAAAATAAAAATTGTTAAAATATTTTGATAATCAGTGACTTATTGTTTTAAAACGTGTCATAATAGTGTAAGTAGTAACAAATACATTTACTAGATAAATGAAACATAAAGTAAATCTCACCATATAAGAAAGAGGTCACTAAAAAGAAACATTTATAAGAACTACTTAACTTACAATTTTACCCCTTGATGCTCAATGGGAATCGCCATTGAGCATTAAACCTTTTAGTTTACTCCCTGTTACTATAATGTAAGAAAGAATAGATAAAATATTTCTATTCTATTACTTTCGTTTATGACTAAAAATAATACGCTTAAGGAATTTTGTGAAAAACAATTAATAATTAAATAGATATTTGATGAGCCAGTATAACTGGAAGGGGAAATATTTTATAGGTAATATTAAATTTAAACATAGTACTACCTTTTATGATTTATCAAAATCAACTAACTACTTTTATTTAAAATCGTCTAGAATTTACTTTTAGACGATTTTTTATAGTATTGAAAACTTAATTTAAAGTTTGTTTTTACTTAAATGTAATACAAATGTTGCATTAAAACCAAAATGGAAATTACCATCATGAAAGTTGAAATTATTTTGAGTTTGTGTAATAAAAGCATCCTCAGAAAAACTTCGAGCATTTGTAATTTGAAATTGTAAAAGTAAATGACTTAGCTCCCAGTTAACTCCAACCATAAAAGGGTTGTAAATTTTTATAGGTGATTTTACAGGGTTGGTTACATGATAGTATTCAGAAACAATAGAAACATGTCCTCCTACTTTATACCTTGCTCCAAGCCCTAAAGCAAATTGGCTTTTGGGTTGACCTTCAAAAACACTATTAGTACGATTAATTAAAGTTGGCGTTAACTGCATAGAAAACTTTCTGTTAAATTTTCTGGCAATTAAAACTTGACTTGTAAAACTATAGATGTTTGAACCTAAAGTACTACTTCCGTATAATCCAGATGTAGCATTTTTATTCTTTCTAATAGAAGCTCCTTGAAATAGAACAATGCTAAATGGGGATTTGTTAGTGTTTCTTTTTTGTTTAATAATTTTATACTTTAGAAAACCATCCGTAACCTTATTAAAATTTGTATAGCCAGCACCAATTGTAAAATCATCAGTAATAGCATAGTCTAAACCAAAGCGTACACTGACTTCATCTGCTAAAAAACGTTGCGTGTTCCCCTCTTTATGATTCCAATATCTACTATAAAGAGAGATTTCTAAAGCTCCCTTTTTTCTAGTTTCAATAGAATGACCTAAACCAATTCTTGTAGTTTTAAAAGTGGCTATTTCGTTTACTGGCTTTGTTTGGTATTCTTTTTCTAGTTTAGTTAATAAACTTTGAGCATTCATGGAAAACAAACCTGCTATAAAAGAAAAAGAGAATAAATATTTAACGATTGATTTCTTCATAAGGAAGGTATTGGATTTTGATTTTAACTGAAACAATTTTGGCAATATTATTAGATAAAATTGGAGGTATTTTAATTTCGAAATCTTTAACAACTAAACTAAATTCACCATCTAGATAAAATCCTTTTGGAGTTTTACTAATTGATGTTTTTATAGAAATCTCTTTAGAGATACCACGAATGGTAATGGTACCTTTTATTAATTTAGTTTGAACTCCAGAAGCTAATGGATCAAAATCAATGATCTGTCCTTCAAAAGTTGCTTTTGGGAAAACATCCGATTCAATATAACTTTCATTAAAATGTTCATGCATCAAGTTTTTCTTAAAAACAAAAGCACGCATTAACATACTTACAGCTATTTCTTTTTTTTCAATATCTAAAATACTTAAAGCTTGATTGTTTTTAGCTTCTATATTTTCAACAGAAGCATATGAGAAAAATGAAACTTGCCCCTGCCGAGCAATAAATTGATTTTGTGCACTTATTTGAGTAAAAAAAAGAGCACTGAATAAGAAGAAAACAAGTAATTTATTCATTAATTTTAAAATCTATATAACAATCTAAAAGTATTACATCTTTTAAAAAACCTTTGCAAATTCCTTTTAAAGTTACTTTTTGATGTTTTTTTATGTTGGTTAGTTTTTTTGTTTGACTTTTATGAATGTCACAAATAATTCCAGAATTATTAGAGTTGTTACCTTCTAAAATGAGGGTAGTTTTATCGTTTAAAAAATTTATTTCTTTAATAATTCCAGTAACTTGTATTAGTTTATTGATGTATAAATCATCAGCTTTAGTTTCATTATGTATAAAAGCCTCTACTAATTTAGTTGACTGAATACTGATTTCAACTTTTGAAGTACTTGAATGCTTTTTATTAACAATCAAAAACTGATATGTAATTATTCCAATCAATAATAGGAATAAGAAAATAATAGCGAAAAAGAAAGTCTTTTTGGTAATCACATTTTCAAAAGTTAATTCTTTTTCAAAGAAAAAGAATTATTTCAAAATTACAGAACAAATCTACGTGAAAAGGTAATATTAAAAGTTGAAGAAGAAAAAATAAACACTAAAAAACCAATAATAGTAGTATATTTCGTTTTTTGAAAAGTAAAACATGAGAAAAGATAGATTGTATTTTTTAACGATTTTGTCAATAGCATTTGTCTTTTTAATAGTGGCAACTGTTGCCTCTAATTATTTTATAAAAGCTAGTGCTAATCAACTTATAGAGGTTCAAGTTGAATCTAGTAAAAGAGAAGCAAATGAAATAGCTAGGATGTTAGATTTTCAATTATCTAACAACTTAGATAAGAATAAAGCTATTAACAATCTTCAAGAAACAATTACTGAAACTAGCTCAGATAGTTGGTTTATTAGTGTATTTAATTGGTCTGGGCAAAAGGTATGTCATCCAGATATAACTAAAATCGGACAAAGTATTAACTCTAATTCAAACTTGTTATCATCTTTAAAAGGAAAGAATAATTCTGATGATTTGTATGAACTGCTTGTTACAAATTCATCAAATACAGCTCAATTAACTTCGGAAGTAATTCATATTGCACCAACTAAAACGTCCGATCTTATTGTAGCGGCAAATGTTAATGTGAATAGCATTAAAATTCAAATGAAAAAGCTAAGACGAAATTTTTACCTAATTTTTTTAATTATGGGTATTTTAGTTATTGTTTTATCTTCATTTGCAGTAAGGATAATTGGTAGTCGTTATGAAAAACAGTTAGAACTAAAAAACTCTAATTTGACTTCTGAAGTAATGAATTTATCAAAGCTAAATACTGATCTTGTATCTTATAAGGAAAAAGTAATAAAAGTAACTAAGCAAGATAAAACAGAAGGAAATTCAGAAAAAAATAAAAATAGAATTTTAACGTACATGAGAAATGAGTTAGTACCTGTGCTAATTAAAGACATTGCTTACGTTTATACAGAAAACACAATTACTTATGTAGTTTGTTTTGATGGAAAAAAATCTACATCTAATGCAAGTTTAGATGATATGTATACTAATTTTGATGAATCCTTGTTTTTTAGAGCGAATAGGCAGTTTATTATAAATATTGCTTCTATTGATAAAATAATTAAATATGGAAAGAGTCAATTAAAAATTGTTTTACAATCAGAAACTCCTGAAGCAATTATTATTAGTAAAAATAAAGCAGCTGAATTTAAACAATGGCTTAACATATAATAGTATTACTTTATTAGTAATTACTTAAAAGTTTAA
This sequence comes from Tenacibaculum halocynthiae, assembly GCF_964512825.1. Taxonomy (NCBI): domain Bacteria; kingdom Pseudomonadati; phylum Bacteroidota; class Flavobacteriia; order Flavobacteriales; family Flavobacteriaceae; genus Tenacibaculum; species Tenacibaculum halocynthiae. Next base: position 79,437 of record NZ_CAZELG010000017.1, read on the forward strand.
CTCTTTTTTTTCCTCTTTAATTCTTTTTTAACCCTCTTAGCTAAGTTTTAGGCTGTATAACTTAATAAATAATACGTATTTCGAAGTGTCTTAAATCACTAATCCAAAATACAGAAATTATGAAAAGTTTATATAATCTAATTGTTTTTATAGGAATTATAATACTCCTTGGGTTTTCAAGCTGTAGTTCTAATGAAGATGAATTATCCAAAGAACTAACAATAGAAGATAAAATTGAATTGTTAGAAAAAGGTGATTGGTTGTTGAAAGGGCTTGAGAAAAATGTTAAGCATACTTTTAAAAGTGGTAAACGATCAACATTTTATGGAATTGATGGAGTGTTTACAACTCCGATTCCAAGAACATTCGATTACTATAAAACAAATGAAAAATTAACAATCAATTATGGAGGTAGTAATATTAAGAGTTATGAGGTTGAGTTTAGTTGTGAGAATACGATTGTATCTTTTTTTATTAATAAAGAGGTTTTACAAGTATTATATAAGGAAGGGTCTAATTATAAAACATGTATAGAGTAAAAATAATTTTAAGGGAAAATATTTTTAATTCAATGTGATTGTCTTTCATGAGTAAGGTTGACAATAGTAGAGACGTCTACTTTTGTCAACCTTTTTAGGATAAAAAAGAAAATATAGATTTAATACTGTTATAAAATTCAGTACTTACTTAGAATTGAATATCATAAAACTTTTATAATCCTCAAATAAACGTAAATTTGCACCTTTAAATAAATATCGTAGTAATAGTAACGAGTTTGTTGTTAAAATCTAATTAATAGATTACTGCATTCTTTTGTTAATTATAACGATAGGAATAAATAAGAAGAATGCAATACAATCATCAAGAAATAGAAAAAAAATGGCAACAATTTTGGGCAAACAACCAAACTTTTAAAGCCAGTAACACTTCTGATAAACCAAAATATTACGTACTCGATATGTTTCCTTATCCTTCAGGAGCAGGACTGCATGTTGGACATCCTTTAGGGTATATTGCAAGTGATATTTATGCACGTTATAAACGTCATAAAGGATTTAATGTATTGCATCCACAAGGATATGATTCGTTTGGGTTACCAGCTGAGCAGTATGCAATTCAAACAGGACAACACCCTGCAATTACTACAGAAACAAACATAAAAACATACCGTCGTCAATTAGATAATATCGGTTTTTCTTTTGATTGGTCTCGTGAAGTGCGTACCTCTAGTCCAGAGTATTATAAATGGACTCAGTGGATTTTTACTCAATTATTTAATTCTTGGTATAATAAAGATACCGATAAAGCAGAAGATGTTTCAACCTTAATTTTAAAATTTGAAGCAGAAGGAAATGCAAATATTAATGCAGTTTCAGATGAAGATATTGATGTTTTTTCTGTGGATGAATGGAAAAGTTTCTCATCAGAAAAACAACAAGAAATACTATTACAATATCGTTTAACCTTTTTATCTGATACCGAGGTAAACTGGTGTCCTGCTTTAGGAACTGTTTTGGCAAATGATGAAATTGTAAATGGAGTTTCAGAACGTGGAGGACATGAAGTGGTTCGTAAAAAAATGACGCAATGGTCTATGCGAATTTCTGCATATGCACAACGTTTATTAGATGGACTTCAAAATATAGATTGGCCACAACCTTTAAAAGATAGCCAAACAAATTGGATTGGTAGAAGTCAAGGTGCAATGGTTTCTTTTGATGTAGATGGGTACGATGCTAAAATTGATGTATTTACAACACGACCTGATACAATCTTTGGAGTGTCTTTTATGACATTGGCTCCTGAACATGATTTAGTAGCAAAAATTACAACAGCTGAACAAAAAAAGGCAGTTGATACTTATATAGAAGCAACAGCTAAACGTTCTGAACGTGATCGTATGGCAGATGTTAAAACAATATCTGGGGTATTTACTGGTGCATATGCTTTGCATCCATTTACTGGTAAACAAGTGCCTATTTGGATTGGTGATTATGTATTGGCAAGTTATGGAACTGGTGCTGTTATGGCTGTTCCATGTGGTGATCAGCGTGATTATGATTTTGCAAATCATTTTGGATTAGAAATTCCAAATATTTTTGCAAACGTTGATATTTCTGAAAAAGCAAACGATGCTAAAGACGGAATTAAGTTAGCGAATTCTGATTTCTTAGATGGTTTAAATTATAAAAAAGGAATGAAAACCGTAATCTATGAGCTAGAGAAACGCGGTTTTGGGTATGGAAAAATAAATTACCGTTTACGTGATGCTGTATTTAGCCGTCAACGTTATTGGGGAGAACCATTTCCAGTATATTATAAAAATGGAATGCCTCAAATGATTGAAGCAAAACATTTGCCAATTGTTTTACCAGAAGTTGAAAAATATTTACCTACTGAAGATGGAAAACCACCTTTAGGAAATGCTGAGGTTTGGGCATGGGACTGCGAAAACGCAAAGGTTGTTAGTAATGATTTAATTAATAACGAAACTGTGTTTCCATTAGAACTAAATACTATGCCAGGTTGGGCAGGAAGTTCTTGGTATTTTAACCGTTATATGGATTCGAATAATAATGGAGAGTTTGTAAGTAAAGAAGCGGTTGATTATTGGAAAGAGGTTGATTTATATATTGGTGGTTCTGAACATGCAACAGGACATTTATTATACGCACGTTTTTGGCAAAAATTCTTGTTTGATAAAGGACTTCTACCAGTTGATGAGTTTGCTAAAAAACTAATTAACCAAGGAATGATCTTAGGAACGAGTGCTTTTGCTTATGGTTTTGGTCCAGGTTTATCTTATGAGAAACCACAAGACATGATCGAAGCAGTCAAAGCAGGAATTGTAAATAAAAAGTATGTAATTCCTAAAAGTTCCTATGACAAAGGAGTTAAAGGTGAATTAGATGAAGTAACTAAAGGTATTGTTGATGAGATAATTGAAGATTATAAATCAAAAGGATTTAATATTAAGTATGTAGGAGATGAGTTTAGTGGAACTTTCACCCCTTTTAGAGTTAGTTTAAATCATTTGAAAGGCACTACAGATGTTTTGGATGTAGAAAGTTTAAAGAAGGATAGTTTATTCAGCTTTGTTAAAGATGCTGTTTTTATTTTAGATGAAAATAGTGAGTATATTACACATCGAGAGGTTGAGAAGATGTCGAAATCGAAATACAATGTAGTAAATCCAGATTTAATTTGTGAAGAATACGGAGCAGATGCATTGCGTTTATTCGAAATGTTTTTAGGGCCGTTAGAGCAAACTAAACCTTGGAAAACTTCTGGTATTTCAGGAGTGTATTCTTTCTTAAAAAAATTATGGAAATTATATGTTGGTGAAAATGGAATTACTATTTCTGATGATGAACCAACAAAAGATGAGTTAAAAACGTTACATAAAACAATTAAAAAAGTAGAAGAAGATATTGAGAATTTCTCATTTAATACTTCAGTTTCTACCTTTATGATTGCTGTGAATGAATTAACTGCATTAAAATGTAATAAACGTGCTATTTTAGAGCCGTTACTAACATTAATTTCTCCGTATGCACCTCATATTTCAGAAGAATTATGGAGTAAATTAGGACATGCTGAATCTATTTCAACAGTTAACTTTCCAAAATTTGAAGCTTCTCATTTAGTTGAGAGTTCTAAAAATTACCCAGTTTCATTTAATGGAAAAATGCGTTTTACGTTAGAGTTACCTTTAGATATGTCTAAAGAAGAGATAGAGAAAACTGTAATGGCATATGAAAAAACGAAAGCTCAATTGCAAGGACGTACTCCTAAGAAAGTAATTATTGTGCCTGGAAAAATTATTAATATAGTAGGATAGTAAAACACTGAACTACAAAGTAGTAAAACACCTTGGTTTATTTAATTAAACTAAGGTGTTTTTTTGTGATTAAAACTAAAAATATTCTCAAATTTGCACAAAAAATATTCTATGAAAAAGTTGTCCTATAAAAGCTCTTGGTTGTTTTTATTAATACCTTTAGGTATTGTTTTTTTTGTACTTGTACCTGAGTTTGAAGGTAAATATAAAAAGTATGCAGAAAAACAATTAACACTTCAAAAAGATATTTATAAGTTAGACTCTTTAAGGCAGTTGCAACATCCTACTTCTAAAGATAAACATCTGCTAAAAAAGCTAGAAATTACGGTTCCAATACACACAAAAGTATATGGGAAAGAAAAGTTTCTCTATTTTAAAACTGGTGGAATGTTACTTGTTTTAGCATTTATGGGTATTGGGATGGTTACAACAAGTTATATTTCTAATAGAAATAAAACTTCCTCTAAAAACAAGCAAGTAAACTTTACTTTTGATGATTATACAAATGATGTTATAGGCGAGCAAATTTCATGGGAAGCTGTAGAAAGTTCTGGTAGTAATTTTGCAAGTGAAACATTTAAGAAAACTCCAAAAGGGTATAAAATAACGTCTAGTTCTTTTACAAAGATTTTTGCATGGAGCTTTTTATTAATAGGTTTAAATTATGTAGTGTTTTCTTTTTATGAATATTATCAGTTTAATACTAGTCCACTTACCTTTATGAAGGGTGGTAAGCTTTTTTTTACTTCTGGAGGGCCATTTTTATTGATAGGCTGTTTTTTAGCATTACTTTTTTCACCTAAAGTGCATATTCATACGCGTAAAAGAAAAATTATTGTAGGTGGCGAAATTCTGCCTTTCCAGCAAGTGTATGCCTTGCAAGTGCTGCAGAAATTCACAGAAGGCAGCAGTTCTTCAGGAAGTTACTTTTCTTATGAGTTAAATTTAGTAACGAATAAAGGAGATAGGTTTAATTTGTTAAATCATGGGGATAAACAATACTTATTGAGTGATATGATTAAAATAAGTAAATTGTTAAATGTTCCTGTTTGGAATGCAGGAGTTGTATAATACATTAAAGATGGTATATATGCTAAACTTTTAGTATTTTACACTCAAATTATAAAATATTAGTGAACATTTTATCTTGTAATAATAATGCCCCTAATGCTCGTTATTTTTCATCAATAAATAAAATCCCAGATGAAATTTATAAAGAGTTACAGTGCTTAGATAACTTATATTTTAATCCCAAATATTTAGAAGCTTTAGAGAAAAGCAATACACAAATTCAGTTTTTTTATATTGTTTTATTGGATGATGATAAAAAAGCAATAGGGTTTTCTACCATACAAATTATAGATTTTTATTTAGATAGTGTTCAAAATGAAATGCAGTCAATTGTTGAGTGGGTAAAATGTATGGGTAGAAAATTAAAAGTTTTATCTTCTGAAAAACCATTTAAAATACTTACTTGTGGAAATACATTTGTAACTGGAGAGCATGGTATTTTTATTCACCCAAATCAAAATAAAAAGGATGTTTTACAACAGTTTGTGAAAGCATTATTACATTTTGTAAACCAAAACACATCATTAAAAAATGATATTGACGCTTTTATGATAAAAGATTTCATTAAAGAGTCACTTGTTATTACTGATGATTTACACAATGAAGGCTATTATTCTTTTAAAGTAGAACCCAATATGGTATTGGAACTAGATAAAGACTGGGTACTTTTTGAAGACTATTTAGCTTCAATGAGAACAAAGTTTAGGGTTAAGGCGAAGAAAGCATTAAAGCAAAGTAATGCTTTAAAAGTGAAAGATATTTCTGAAAGTAATATAGATAGCTTACTACCTGAGATGACGAAATTATATAAAAAAGTGTCAAGTAGTGCTAGTTTTAATTTGGGAGATTTTAATTTAAATACATATAAAGTTCTCAAAGAAAATTTAGGAGATAATTACATTTTAAAAGGATATTGGTTAGAAAATAAATTAGTTGGATTTTTATCAGGAATTGTTAATCAAAATTCATTAGATGCTCATTTTGTGGGTATAGATTATAGTTTGAATAGACAATATGCTGTTTATCAAAGAATGTTGTATGATTATGTTTCTATGGCAATTACTAAAAAACTAACTACTTTAAACTTTGGTAGAACTGCAAGTGAAATTAAAAGTTCAGTAGGTGCCGTTCCTCAAGAAATGACAATTTATTTGCGTCATAAAAAAACAATACCTAATAAAATATTAAGTTTGTTTTTAAATAAAATAAAACCAACAGAATTTAAACAAAAGTACCCGTTCAAAGATAAAACGTTGATAGAAAAGTAGAATAAAAAGATGAAAGATACTCAGGAGTTATTAAATATATTAATATTAGAAGATGTAGGAGAAGGAAACTTTAATGGAATAAGTAAAGATATTGGAAGCCCTAATGTTTTTGGAGGGCAAGTATTAGCTCAGGCATTAAATGCAGCTTATAGAACTACTCCTAAAGAACGTATTTTACATTCGTTGCATTCTTATTTTTTAGAAGCGGGAAATTTAGAAGTTCCAATTACCTATAATGTACAAACAATTCGTGATGGAGGAAGTTTTTCTACTAGGCGTGTGACTGCTCATCAAAATGATAAAACTATTTTTATATTAGCTTGTTCTTTTCATAAGGTAGAAGAGGGGCATGAGCATCAAATGCCAATTAAGAAAGACATAAAACAACCAGAAGAATTGTTAAGTTGGAATGATATGTTAGATCAGTTTGGAGCATTCTTACCTAAGAAAATGAGATCTTTTTTAAGTATTGAACGGCCTATAGACTTTAAGCCTGTACAAATTGTAAATCCGTTAGATCAAAAAGATTTACCTCCTATTGTTGATGTTTGGTTTAAGCTAAAAGGAGAGGTCGAAGATTTAGAATTAGCAGTAAAGCAACAAATTTTAACCTATATCTCAGATTATAATATTTTAACAGCTTGTTTGTATCCAAATGCGAGTAAAGCTCATTTTGGAAATACACAAATGGCTAGTTTAGATCATTCAATGTGGTTTTATCGTGATTTTGATTTTAGCGATTGGATGCTGTTTTCTGTTGAAAGCCCAAATTCTTTTGGAGCTCGTGGTTTTGCCTGTGGTAATATTTACACAAGAGATGGTGTTTTGGTTGCTTCTGTGGCTCAAGAAGGGTTAATGAGGCCTATGAGAAAATAAAGGATTGTTTATTGATATTGGCTATTTTTTTAATTTATTAACAATCATAGATTCACAAATAAGGTAACGAGCTATGTAATAAATTATCGTATAAATTAGTACATAAGCCATGTTATAATCTAAAAACTTATTAAAAGCCATTAATATATCTCCTGTAATTATTAAGAACAACCCAAAAAGAAAGAGTTTGTTTTGGGTATTCATTTTATTTAAGTAGTTAAGAAAAGCGAATAATATCATAATAGCTGATGTTATTCCTAGCGATATAAATATGTATGAAATTTCTTGTAAATAAGGTTTTAAAATAACATAAATAACTACAAAAACAAGTAAGCAAACCGTAAAGTAAAAAACAAGTGTTTTTAGGTTAGTTCTAAATAGAGCCCTTCTTGATATAATGATATATAAAACTCTATTTGCTATTAAAAGTCCAGTGCCAAGCATTAATAAATCACTGTCAAATATTAAAGAAGCATCTGAAGCTATTGAACAAAGAAGCACTAATACATACCAATAGTTTATTTCTTTAGAAGTGCTTAAGTATAAAAAAGATAAGAAAATCAAAGAAAGTAGTTTTAAAACTAATTCTATCATAGCGTCATTATCTATAAAAAATAGGGATAATAGCGAAGCTATGAAATAAAGTGTTGAATATTTGTTAGTTATAGATTTCATAAGAAATGTAAATATAGAATTTTTATAATATGAAATGTTAAAATATTCTATTTGTGTTCTATAAGAAGCTTCAAATCAAATGAAATTACACAAAAAATCTTCGAAAGCTATAGCTTTCGAAGATTAATGCAAACATTGTTTTTACTATGTTTTATTTTTTTATGAGAACAATTTTTTCGTTTTGTTTCGAAACAAGTTGCTTATAAAAATCTTTTAAAATTGAATAATATTGAGGTGAGATTATATTTGAATTAATCTGCAATACTGACATTACTTTAATTTTGTTGCCTTTATGTGTTATGTGGAATTTGAAAACACCTAAGTTTTCAGGTAAACCTATAGCTAAAGGTTCTGGAATAGATTGCATAATATATCCTTTAGGCACATTTATAGATACTGTATGTTTGTCTTGCCATGGCAAGACAAAATCAATTGGGAAGTTACGTTCATTTGATTTGAAAGGGTTTTCTTTTATAGCTAAGAAAAACAGAGGGTTAAAGTATAATTTACCATTAATTCCTTCTATAAAATCATCTCCATCAAATTTAAAAGATTGAACAATGTTTTTTGAAAGATCAGTTTCATTAATGACTTTGAAATCATTAATTTCAATATTATTTTTTTCTTCAAGGTTTATAATTACGTCTTCTTCCTTTTTAACATTATTTTTTTGTCGGTAAAACATTGCAACATGATCAGAATAAGTAGTTCTTAACATTCCGTTTACTGAGAAATTGTCATTTACTTTTATATATAATGTATTCGTTTTTTTTGCATGTTTTTTAGGAAGAAGACTAACCCAATTAGAGGAGCCGTTTTCAAATATTTCTCTACCATTCCAATTTAAACATCTTGCTGGTAATATATTGGGGATAGTATATTTTTCAGTGGCGTCTAATAATATGTATTTATTATCTTTAAATAAAACTTTAGTAATTACATAATTAAAACCATCAATTGTAGGGAAAATAGATACTCCATGGCTTTTTGTGCTTACTAAAACTGGGTTTGCACTTACTCCGGCTTTACGTAACATTGCTGTTAATATTAAATTAATGTCTGCTACATTTCCTGCTCCTTCCTTATAGGTTTTTCTTACTCCTTTATCGATATACTTACCAAAGTAACCGGTCCATTTGATTTTACTTTTAACATATTGAAATATTAAAAGAGTTTTCTGAATGTCATTTTCAGCACTCTTTATTATCTCTGTTAAGTCATCTTCAAAATAACTAGATTTACTAAGTTCTCCTCCAAAACTAGATGATTTAAAGATTTGTTTACTAACATCCTTCCATGTGGTTGCATAGTTTTTATAAATAGATTGTGGAAATCTTGTTCCTGATAATTCAAAACTCATACCTCCTCTGTAATTGTTTATATTTCCAGTATATGGTTCTCTTTTACTTAAAGCAGGAATATTATTAGTACCAAATTTAAATATTTTAGTCTTATAGTTAACTTTTTTAAATTCATACCTAGTTTTTCTAACATAAAACCCTGTTGTATTTTTTATTTTAAAATTAATGGAACTATTACCAGTACTTTCTTTAAAAGGAACATGATAATACCCTTTAGGTTTAGTAGTGAAATAAAAATACTCAGGGGTTTCAACTTTATAATCTAATTTATTAACGGGGATACCGTATTGGAAATTTAGAGTTTCAATATCCCAAAATGGAGAAACATATTTATATTTTAGTTCAATTACAGAGCCAATTTTAATTTCAGGAAAAGTAATTTTTTTCTGACTTCTATATTTATTTAATTTTTCATCAAAAATATTTTTACTTGACACTTTTCTTTTCTCTACTTTTCCTTCTTGAATATTGAAGGTATAAGCTTTTAAAGCAGTTATTTTTTCTTTTTTTCCAGATTTAGGATTGTAATACCTTATCTTTTTTGTAGCATATTCAAATCCTTTTTTAGTATAAATTTTTATTCTTTCATGATATTCAGAAACAACGATGAAACCTTTATCTGTATTATATTCAAAAAAAGTCCTTCTTTTCTTAAATAAATAAGCGGCGTCAGCTGTTGAATCAATAGGATGTGTTTTTTCTGTTAATTCTTCTTTTGATACTTTACCAAATTTTATTTCTTGAGAGTTTAAAACGATACTTAGAAATAAAAAAGGGATGATGATTAACTTTTTCATAATTAGTTTTTATTGTTTGATTAGTTCAATTCTTAGGTTGTCGTATTTAGCAATTGATTTTATAAATTTTCTATAAGGTTTATAGTCTTCTTTTGGGTAAACACCTTCTTGTAAAGAAAACTCTCTTTTGTAAATAATAGACCTATCATTTATTTTTTCAATAGTTACTTTATAGGTTCCAAATTTAGTTTTGATTTCTTTTTTATTAGGTAGGGTACTTATGTTATAATCAGTTGGTAATTTTATGTTGTATTCATCTTTATCTATAAAACTACGATGAATTTTTAAAGGTCTTTTCCTTTTTCTATAACGCTTAGGAATATGTGTTGTTCGGTTTAATAAATTTACTCTAAATAAATAATTGGTATTACTAATAGTAGCAAACTCATTTACAGATAACTCTATTTTTTCAGTAAACTCTAGGTCATCTTTATTATTGGTTATTGATATTTTATTAAGTTCTAAGTTGTTGTTATAATCCCATACATAAGATTTGTAGTGTTTTTCTAGCTCTTTTTGACTGTGTTTTTCAATATGAAATTTATTATCATACTGAATTCCGTATGATTTTCTTGTTAAAGATGCATTCAGTGATCCATTTACTTTTAGGTCAATATTAGCATTAATTAGTTGTAGGCTTTTTTCTTTAAAACTAGGAGTTCTTTTAATAATACCACCGTCAGGGGTAACAACTAGTGCATCTCTATCATCTGTAAAGTCACCTAAAAAACCAAAAGGATTTGTTTGGCTTGTACATTCTAACCAGATATCATTTCCATTATTAGGGATGTTTAAAATCATGTGATTTCCTTGCATCGATGTGAAATCTTTATCTATATCTCTTTTGCCTTGAGCAAACACAATTACATGATGTGATTTAATTCCAATTGCATCTAAAAGAGCTTTTGTATAGTTGGTTAATCCTTTGCAATCTCCATAACCAACAGCATCAACTTTGTTAGCATCAATTGGTTCCCATCCACCTATGTCAACTTGTACACTGATATACCGAGTCTTATTTTGAACAAACTCATAAATTTTTTTTATTTTTTCTTCTTGTGTTTCTATTCCTTTAACTAAATCATTAGCTTTTGCTTTAGTTGAAGGAGATAACTCATTTCTGTTACGAAGTAGGCTATTGTACATCCATTTACCAAATTCATTCCAATCTTTTGCTGCTCCTTTAACACCTTTTAAAGCAAATAAATTTAAAGCAATTGATAAGTTAGGAGTAAATTCATTAAAACGTATGGTATTACTTTCGTATTTAATTGCTGGTTGATTTGTTAACTGATAAATCAAATCTGAGTTAATTGTAGATTGTTCAATTAAATACCCTTCAAAATTTAGCTCCCTTTTTCTAAACTCAATATTCAAGGGGTTAACTAAGGTATAGGTGCTTTTTTCAACGGATACATTATAACCTTCCATAGGGAACCATTGTGGAATAAAAGCAGTAGTATTATTCTTGTATTCAGATTCAAAAACAACTGTATAAGGGTATGAAGATGGAGTGTGTTCAAGGTATACTAACCTAGCATCAGAATATAATGTTCCACCAGCAACAGCACTTACATCTTCAAAATCACTTTTAGTATATTTTTTTATTTTTTTACCAAAAAGATCAAAAATAGTAGCAGTTAATTTGGTGATTCGAGTGTCGTTGTTGTAGTGTTGATATGCTTTAATGTGTTTTTTTCCTAATTCATTAAAAACAGTAACTATTCTTTTTTCTTTTACAATGAGTTTATCAACGTTTTTAATTTCAATTGTTTTTTCACTTAGCCTCACAATAGCATTAGCATTCTCCTTCAACTCTTTAGAAATTAGAAGAGAAGAGAAATCTGTTAATTCTTGTGAAAAAGTACTTAGTGAAAAAAAAAGTGCAACTATAGCAAATGTACGACTTAAATTTTTCATGCAATTTTTAAATTTAAATAGACTGCAAATTTATAAAAAAAATGGCTTATAAAAATATAAGTATTAGATATTAGTGAGTAAATTTATAATATTTTTTGTTGATTTTTATAAAAAGTGTCTGCTTGAAGCTTTAATAAGTCACGAGCTATTTTTTGTTTGTATTTATACAATTCTTCTTCGTCTTTTATATCTGAATACACCTTGTCGTTTAGATCTGTGTCAGTTTTTAGAAGAATATTTCTTTGATGTGTTTGTTGTTGTATCCACGTTTTAACAATAGATTCTTGGTTTTCAAACTTGTAATCATATTCTCCTTTAGAACTAATTAACTTTGAGAAAATTGGAGAGGTTTCTATAGCTAAAAATAATAGAAAAATAAAAAATGAAGGAAGCCAAGGTAATTTATTCAGTGCATTTATTCTTGCCATTAAACCGTCAACATTATTAATTATGGGTTGAGTTGATGTTTCAATGTTCTTTTGTTGGTTTAAAAGAGTGCTTATTGCTTCTTCTTTTTGAGTTATTTTTTTTGAATTTTCTTCTTTAAGTGAATTTAAATCAGCAAGTGCTTTATCGTGTTTCTTTCTTTTTTCTTTATATACAGGGCCTTTACCTACACGTTTAGTACCTTTTCGTCCTTCTGCTTCAGCTATATAAGTGTTATATAGGTTGTTTACTTCATTCTCTTTAGTATTAATTTCTTCTTTTAATTTATTAATTTCTGATTGAGTTTTTTCTATTTCAGGAGTAAATTGTTGAGCTATTTGTTGTTTATTGTTAAGTGTCATTTGATTTTTTTCTTCTAATAGCACTTGGTTGATTTCCTTTTCAAAAATTTTTAATTCTAAGGGTTTTGAGATAACAATAGCAATAATCATAGCTAAAATTAAGCGAGGTAAGGCTTGTAAAAATTCAGAACTAAACTTTTCTTTTTTTCTGATGGTCGAAACAATAAACCTGTCTAGGTTAAAAATTAACAATCCCCATACACAACCAAAAAAGATAGCGGTAAATATATTGTCAAAAACAGTGAAAAGTGCATAGCTAGAAGCTATGGTTGCCATAAGTGCTGTAAAAAAAACTGTTGCACCAATGCCTACATATTTATTTTGTTCTCCATTAGAACAATTATCTATTAAATGTAAGTCTACACCAGAGCAAATGAGGAAAAATTGCTTTAACATATTAGTAAAACGATTTTTTTTATAAAATGTTACAAAAAAAGCCTCATTTATGAGGCTTTTAACAGAAAAAATAAATTATTTTTTATTTACTGGTAATGTATATTGAGTTTGAACCATCTTTATTTTTCTTTACATATATTGTTTTGACATTTTCTTGGTTAATTTTATCAAATTTATTTTTGGTTATGACTTTACCATCCAAATAATAGGTGGCCTTTACATCTTTGTTTTTAGAAAGCTTAATTATTTGCTCATTAGTTAATGAACTGATTTTATCAATTGTAATTGGCTCTTGTGAAATTTTAATCACGTGTTTTCCATCAATCTTTCTAGCATCAATGTTTAATGATTGATTTTTCTTCAGTAATTTAATAGCCTTTCTATAGTTAATTTTTTTATTATTATATAAGTAACTTACATTTTTTCCTTTATGTTTTTTTATAAATTCTAAAGGAGACATTGGTGGTGGAGGTGGTGGAATGTTTGATAAATTAGTGTTTTGAAATTCAACAACAACTTTATCATCTTTATAAACCTTGCTAATATTTTGTCCTTTTATGACGTTATTAGATTTTGTTCTCTCACCATTAATTATTTTCCCATCTTTATTGACTCTTTGCCCCCATCGATTGTAATAGTTTGTTTTGGTTTTGTATTTAACAAAATAGTAAGTTTTTCCTTTAATGTTAATCCATCCAGTTTTTGGTTTTTCTTCGTTTTTTTGTGCTACTCTTTCAATGTTAGAAATCTCTTCTATGATTTCGATTTCTCCTGGAGCAGAATGAATATTAGGAGTTTCTTCAATTACTTCTATTAAAGCGTTATTGCTAGATTCATGAACTTTTTCAATTTCTCTAATTGTTTCAATTTCATTAACTTCTTCAATTATAACATTTTCAGCTATTGTTTTTTTAGGTGGAGGAGGTGGAATAACCGATTTTTCACCTTTTTTAATAACTTTACTAGTTGGAGGAGGTGGTGGTAACATATTTTTACCTTTCTTCCATTTGTTAAACCTAGCTATTTTCTTTTTTTGTAAATAATCAAAATATTCACGTGTGTTTAAAGTAGCTTGGTACTTTTGAGGGAATCGTTTGCTTCTTGCATTTTTGTGAACTAAGCTTACAAAGAAGTTTGAAAAGTCAGAGTTTTTGTAATTATTGAGAACTTTATTGTTTACAACCTTTCCATCAATCCAAAGTGCATATTTTTTTGAATTCTTTAAGTCTTCAATCAGTTTTTTTGAAGGAGTATTTCTTTTAGCAACCATTGGAGGAGGAGGTGGTGGTAAAAATTTTTGTTTTTCTTCACGTGTTAATTCTGAAAACTTTTTTGTTATTTTCTTTCCATTTTCGTTGGTGTAAGTAAGTTTAGCATTCTGATAGGTGAAATCTCGATACTGTTCGCCATCATTTTTTGTAATAGTTACAGTCGATTTTTTTTTAGGATCATTTTCTTGTGCTTCAATTCTTTCTGCAAAGAGAAGAACGAATCCTGTTATTAGCGGAATTACCGCCAGTTTTTTTAACAAGATTTTTGTGTACGAACTTTTTGTTGTCATCATTTTTAATCTTTTTTTTGTAAGTGAGTAATTCAAATTACTGGCCAAGTAATATTCGTTTCTCCATGCAGCTTTATTTAGTAATAAATGCTGGTATTGGAATGTATTTTTATGTTGATTAATAACCTTTTCATCAGCTAAAAATTCATGGTTTAATTGTATTGCTTTTTTTAAGAAAATAAATAATGGGTTTACCCAAAATAAAATTTGTAGTAGTTCAATTATAATAACATCAAGTGTGTGTCTTTGTGTTACATGTGTTAGTTCATGAGTAAATAGTTCTTCTTCAATTTTACCATTTAAATATTCTTTTTTGTTGATGAATATATAGTTCCAAAAAGTATGAGGAAGAATTTCATCATTTACTAAAACTAATATTGCTTTTTGATATTTTATTTTATTATTAGAGCTTATTTTTTGAGTAATCTTGTATAAGTTTATACAAAACCTAAACAGAAATAGAGTTGATATAATGAGATATACTACAACAAGTAATTGAGTATAGCTAAAGCTGTTTTCAACTAATATTGGTGTATTATTTTGTGCTATTGTTAATTGATGAAAATTCTGTGTAGCTTCTATAATTTTTGCTGTGTTAGCTACAGTTATCGTTGTTAGTGGAACAAGAAAAGAAAATAAGATACTTCCTAACAGGTAAAAACGATTGAAATTATGCATTTTCTCTCTTTCTAATATAATATGATAAAAGAAAAGTAATAATGCTAAACAGCTTGTAGATTTTAGTAAATAGCTTATCATTTTTTCTGCTCTTTAATTTGGTTGTCTATCAGTTTTTTTAAATTTTCTAATTCAGAAACAGAAAGATTTGTTTCGGAAGTAAAAAATGAAGCAAATTGACTTGCAGAGTTGTTAAAAAAGTTTTTGATTAGCCCATTTACATGTTTCGAGAAATAATCTGATTTTTTAACTAAAGGAAAATATTCTCTCGATTTTCCATGTAATTTGTAATTAACAAAACCTTTATCATACATTCTTTTCAATAGTGTTGCAACTGTCGTATTGGCTGGTTTAGGTTCTGGAAATTCAGCTAATATATCTTTCATAAAAGCTTTTTCTAACTTCCATAAATATTGCATTACTTGTTCTTCGGTTTTTGATAATTGCATAATCTTTTAATTATAATTAACTCTACAAATGTAGAGGTGTTTTTTTAATTCTACAAATGTAGAAGTGTTTTTTTTGTGTTTTAAACTAAAAAAACGCTCATAACGAGCGTTTTTTTTAGAAATTAGATAGATCAAATTCTTTTGGAGGGATTTCTTTTCGTAAATGAGTTACAAAATAATCCCACCTTTTTCGAGTCATATACTTCGTCATATTTCCGTAACCATGTCTTTTGTTTGGAAATATAATCATATCAAAGTCTTTATTAGCATTAATTAAGGCTTCAACAACTAACATTGTGTTTGAAGGAGAAACATTATTATCCATGCTTCCATGAGTTATTAATAGTTTACCTTTTAAATTATGAGCAATTAATTGATTTGCTTGGTTGTCATAATTTGTAGTTCCATCTCCCTTTTCTTCTATTTTTCCTTTCTTTAAAAGGCCTTGCCATTTTTCACCCCAATCAGCTTCATAATTCCTATTGTCATGGTTTCCGGCACCTGAAACTGCTACATCATAAAAATCAGGATAAGCAAATACAGCACGAGTTGAGGCAAATCCACCTCCAGAATGACCCCAAATACCTACGCGCTCAATATCCATACCTTTATATTTTTTAGCTAACTGTTTAATAGCTGCAATATTATCTGGTAAACCATTATCTCCCATGTTTCCGTAATAGGCATCATGAAAAGATTTAGATCTCATTGGTGTTCCCATTGCATCAACAGCAACCACTACGAAACCTAATTCTGCTACTGCTTGAAAATCTCTCCAAACAGGCCTGAATTTATAATTACCAATACTTCCAGATTGAGGTCCAGGATATATGTAGTTTAATACAGGGTATTTTTTATGTTCATCATAATGGCTTGGTGTGCACATGATTCCGTAAATATCAGTTTTCCCGTCACGAGCTTTTACTGAAAATTCAATAGGCTCTTTCCAATTTTTTTCTTTTAAAGCAGTAATGTCTGCAGTTTCTAATTCTAATATACTTTCTCCTTTATTATTTCTTAAAACAGAAACAGGCGGAGATGTGGTTGTTGAATATGTGTCTACTAAATATGAGTAATCACTTGAGAAGGTAGCTGAATGAGTTCCTTTACTAGGAGTTAAGTTTTTTAGGTTTGATCCATCAAAATTAACACTATAATAATAATTGTGATACGGGTTTCCTGTTTCTTTTCCTCCAGCAGTAAAATAAACCTTCTTATTAATTTCATCTACTTTTTTTACTTGTTTTACAATCCAGTTTCCTGAAGTGATTTGACTTTTTAATTGTTTTGTAGATAAATCATATAAGTAAATATGTCCCCAGTTTGTTTTTTCAGAGTACCATATAAACTCGTTTGAATCAAATAAAACTTTCCAGTTTTCAACATTTACACCAGATTCATAATAGGTGTCAACTTCTTCTTTATAAATAGATTTTACTTCACCAGTATTCGTGTCAGCAATTTGTAAATGAGCTATTTTATGATCTCTAGAGCCTGAAACAAAAGCAAATTGAGAGCCATCCTTTTTCCACTGCGCATCTAGTAGTTCATTATTCCGGTCAGCTATGTGATCGGTAGTAGTCCCTCTTTGATAATCCTTATCCATTTTTAGACGAACAGTTTTAGGTTTTGTTCCTAGATGAATAATTACACGTTCAATTGTAAAAATGGTTTTGTCTCCAGGTAATGGGTGTTTCCAAGCTTCAAGTTTAGGATGTCCAACATTAGTTGGGGTTAAGTACATCATTCCTACTTCACGTGAGTCTTGTTGAAAAGTAGCAATTTTATCAGAATTAGGAGACCATTTTAAAACAGCTCCATTGCTTTTAGTCCAACCAGCATTGTTTGTTGCGTATCCATAGTTTTTTTTACCATCAAATGTAAGTTGTGTTTTTTTGTTAGTTATTAAATCTCTTACCCAAAGGTTGTGATTATCTATGTAAGCCGCTAATTTTCTATTTGGAGAAACATGTTCGTTTCTAGTAACTTCTGCATTTTGTGAAGTAACTTTAGAAATAGAATAGTTTTCTAAATTGCAAGAATATCTTTGTTTATTTATAATAAATTGAATAGTTTTTAAATCATCAGATAGAGAGACTTTAGAAATAGGCAAGTTGTTTTGTTCTATTTCTCGACCAAGTTCTTTTGCTAAACTTTTAGCAAGTTTAATATGATTAAAAGCTTCTTTTTTAGTTTTAGTAGTTATGTCAACTAAAATAAATTTTTTACCATTTTTAGTTTTAGTAGCGTATACTAAATAGTCTTGATTAACAAAAGTACTTCCAAAAACTTGATTATAAACTAAATTAGACAAACCTCTATTCATAAGTTTAGAGGCTTGTTTATATTCTTCAGCGGTTCGTTGTTTTGGTTTTTGGTTTTTTGAACAACTAATAAACAGTATTATTATGGCCAAAGCTATTTTACTTGAATATGCTTGCATGGTTTATCTTATTTTGATAATTCAGTAAAATATTTGTAAAAAAATGGTATAGTTTCAATACCTTTTAAATAATTCCATACACCAAAATGTTCGTTTGGTGAATGAATAGCATCGCTATCTAACCCAAATCCCATTAAAATAGTTTTACTTTTCAGTTCTTCCTCAAACAAAGCTACAATAGGTATACTTCCTCCACTTCGTTGAGGTATTGGAGTAACACCAAATGTTTCTTGATATGCTTTGCTTGCTGCTTGGTATCCAATATTATCAATAGGTGTAACATATCCTTGTCCACCATGATGAGGTGTAACTTTTACTTGAACTCCTTTAGGAGCAATGCTTTCGAAATGTTTTTTAAATAATTCAGTAATTTCTCTCCATTCTTGGTTTGGTACCAGTCGCATTGATATCTTAGCATAAGCTTTACTTGCGATCACTGTTTTAGCACCTTCTCCAGTATATCCTCCCCAAATACCATTTACATCTAAAGTTGGACGAATAGAGTTTCGTTCGTTAGTAGTGTATCCTTTTTCACCGTAAATAGCATCGATTTCTAGAGATTTTTTATAATTTTCTAAAGAAAACGGAGCCTTTGCCATTTCATCACGTTCTTCTCTAGAAAGGTTTTCTACCTTATCATAAAAACCTGGAATGGTTATATGATTGTTTTCATCATGTAAAGAAGCAATCATTTTTGTTAATACATTAATAGGATTTGCAACAGCTCCACCATACAAACCAGAATGTAAATCTCTGTTTGGTCCAGTTACTTCAACTTCTACATAGCTCAATCCTCTTAGTCCCGTTGTTATAGAAGGAATAGAGTTAGCTATCATACCAGTATCAGAAATTAAAATAACATCATTAGCTAATTTTTCTTTGTTTCTAGGTACAAACCAGGCTAAACTTTCTGAGCCAACTTCTTCTTCACCTTCTATCATGAATTTTACATTACAAGGTAAATTACCAGTGTTAGTCATGTATTCTAATGCTTTTACGTGCATATACATTTGACCTTTATCGTCACAAGCACCCCGAGCAAAAATAGCTCCTTCTGGATGAGTCTCTGTTTTTTTAATAATTGGTTCAAATGGTGGAGAATCCCATAAATCAATTGGGTCAGCTGGTTGCACATCGTAGTGTCCATATACTAAAACTGTAGGTAATTTTGGGTCAATGATCTTTTCACCATAAACAATTGGATACCCAGGAGTTTCACAAATTTCTATTTTATCACACCCAGCTTTTTCTAGCTGTAGTTTTACCATGTCAGCTGTATTTAATACATCTTGATTGTATGCTGGATCAGCGCTAACTGATGGTATTTTTAATAAATCAATAAGTTCATTTAAAAAACGCTCTTTGTGTTGAGCTATATATTCTTGAATAGTTTGCATTGAAAAATAATTAAGTACGCTAAGTTAACTATTTTTCGTAAAATTTATTTTTTTTAACACAAACTAAGAGTGTTGTTAAGTATTATTGATTGTTTGTTAATTAACCTTAATAAGAATATGTTTTTTTATAATGGGTAAATTATGTTTTTTAATTGTTTAGATTTATCTATAAAATAACGGTTTCTGTTTAAAATCAAACAGTTGTTTATTTTTAATAATAATTAATAATTTATTAACTTAAAAATTGGTAAAAAATGTTGATTTTTGCCGCTCATTTGTGTTCTATTTAGAATTTTTAGAAGGGTTTTAACATAGGATGATTAATTGTGAGCTCTCTTCGGAGAGCTCTTAATCTATATAGTAATATTTTTTCATAAATTTTAAATGATAAATTTAGTTAATTAAAAAAATGAAAAAATAAAAATTTGAGCTTGTATATTGAATACTTTGTGTATATTTGCAGGCACAAATTAAAAATAAGCGGGCGTGGTGGAATTGGTAGACACGCTAGACTTAGGATCTAGTGCCGCGAGGTGTGAGAGTTCGAGTCTCTCCGCCCGTACAAAAAGCGTAACATTTAAGTTGCGCTTTTGTTTTTTTATACTTTAAAAGTTAAGACAGGTTTTAATACATTCTTAGATAGGTTTAAAGAAACACTACCGTTAAAAAACCTGGAAAGTCCACTTCTTCCGTGAGTTGCTAAAGAGATTAAATCTACGTCCTTTTCGTCTGAAAAATTTAAAATTCCTTCTTCAACAGAATTGTCGTTGTATATGTGAATTGAATAATTGTCGAGATTGTATTTTTCTATGAATGTTTCAACTTTTTTCTTAGAGCTAGAAGTGTTTTCGAACTTTTGAGGAGTGTTTATTTTAAGTAAGTGTATTTTGGCTTTAAAATTAGTGGAGAAATCAAGAAACCCTTCAAAAGCTCTAGCTTCATCTTTCTCAAAAGTTGATGCGAAAACTAATTTTTTAAATTTAAAATTATCACTTTCCTTTTTGGTTATTAAAACAGGTATATCAAGGCTTCTAACTGTTTTTTCCGTGTTAGATCCAATCAAAATCTCTTCTAAAGCAGTATGTCCCTTTGAACCCATGATAACTAAATCGGCATCTATTTTTTTTGAATAATCTCTAATCCCTTCATAAGGATTTTGAAATCGTATAGCGTGGTGAACATTTGGTATTTTTGAAAAGAAAGCACTTTTTAGATTCATTAATTTGTCTTTAACTTTTCTAATATAAAGCATGCTTTCAGGAATACTGAAATTATTACCAGCTCCCATGTCAACTATACCTGAGGGGAGTTCGACCATGTGAAGTAAGTGAACTTCGCTATTAGATTTTTTTGCTATTTTAGAAGCAAGTACACATGCGTATTCTGAGTGTTTAGAGAAATCAATGGGTATTAATATTTTTTTCATAATTTTCTTGGGGATTTAAGAGAAACAAATACTCTTTAAATATACCAATTTTTTTAGATAAAAGCTACTTGTGTATTAACTAATAAGTTAGTATATTTGCAGGGAATTTAAAAGAGTTAAGTGATGTAGGGGACGTTTGTCCCCTCTTTTTATACCTAGAATGAATAAAGAGAGAGTTAAAGAATTATTACAGGAAGCATTAAGTGAGAATGAATCGCTATTTTTAATAGAGTTAGAATTTCTTGCTAATAGTAAAATAAAAGTAATAGTTGATGGAGATGAAGGAGTGCCGTTGAGTGAATGTGTTCGTATTAGTAGAAATATTGAGCATAACCTTGATAGAGAAGAAGAAGATTTTTCTTTAGAAGTAACAACACCAGATATAGCACACCCTTTATTGGTTAAAAGACAGTATAAGAAAAATATTAATAGAATATTAAAAGTAAAAACTGAAACCGAAGAGTTTGAAGGTACATTAACAAATGTAACAGATGAAGAAATAACGTTACATTGGAAAGTTAGAGAGCCAAAACCTATAGGTAAAGGTAAGCATACAGTAGAAAAGGTAAAAACTCTACTTTATGAAGATATTAAAAGTGCAAAAGTGAAGATTATATTTTAATTAAGATAATGAGATGGAAAATATTGCGTTAATTGAGTCGTTTTCAGAATTTAAAGATAATAAAAGTATTGACAGAGTAACACTAATGTCTATTTTAGAAGAAGTTTTTAGAGCTGCTTTAAAACGTAGATTTGGGTCTGATGAAAACTTTGATATTATTATAAACCCTGATAAAGGTGATTTAGAAATTTGGAGAAACAGAGTTGTTGTTGCAGATGAAATGTCGGAAGATGATAATGAAGAGATTGAATTAACTGAAGCAAGAAAAATAGAACCTGATTTTGAGATAGGAGAAGATGTATCTGAAGAAGTTAAATTAGTTGACCTAGGAAGAAGAGCTATTTTAGCTTTACGTCAAAATTTAATATCTAAAATCCATGAGCATGATAGTACTAATATCTTTAAACAATTTAAAGAGTTAGAAGGAGATATTTATAGTGCTGAAGTGCACCATATTCGTCATAATGCGGTAATTTTGCTTGATGATGAAGGTAATGAAATTGTATTACCTAAAAGTGAACAAATACGTTCTGATTTTTTTAGAAAAGGAGATACTGTTAGAGGAGTAATTAAAACGGTTGAATTAAGAGGAAATAAACCAGTAATTATTTTGTCAAGAACTGCACCTCAATTCTTAGTTAAATTATTCGAACAAGAAATACCTGAGGTTTTTGATGGTTTAATTACTATTGAAAGAGTTGCAAGAATACCTGGTGATAAGGCAAAAATCGCTGTAGATTCTTACGATGATCGTATTGATCCTGTAGGAGCTTGTGTTGGTGTTAAAGGATCACGTATTCACGGTATTGTTCGTGAATTAGGTAATGAAAATATTGACGTTATTAATTATACTAAAAATGAGCAATTATTCATTTCTAGAGCGCTAAGTCCTGCGAAAGTTCTTTCTGTTACTATAGAAGCTTATGAAGAAGAAAAAGGAGGTAAAAAAGGTCGAGTAAATGTATTATTAAAACCAGAGGAAGTGTCAAAAGCAATTGGACGATCTGGTGTAAATATTCGTTTAGCTAGTGAATTAACTGGTTATGAAATAGATGTTCAAAGAGAAGGTATTGAAGAAGAAGATGTTGAGTTAACAGAATTCTCTGATGAAATAGAAGCATGGGTAATAGCTGAATTCAAGAAAATTGGTTTAGATACTGCTAAGAGTGTTCTTGAGAAAGATGTTTCAATGTTAGTTCAAAGAACAGACCTTGAAGAAGAAACAATTTTAGATGTTCAACGAGTTTTAAGAGAAGAATTCGAAGAGTAAAATATTATAAGGATGTTAGTTACCTTACTTTTAAGTTTAAAACTAGCAAAATTAAGAAAGAGAGCGTAACTATTGCAATATTATAAAGTGTGTTCTTTAATAAAAAGTATAAAATAATTTATGGCTGAAGGCAACAAATTAAGACTAAACAAGGTTTTAAGGGAATTAAACATTTCTTTAGATAGAGCTGTAGAACACTTAGCTAAAAAAGGTTATGAGGTTGAGGGGCGTCCTACGACAAAGATTTCTGATGCAGAGTATCAAATATTACTTGATGGTTTTCAAACAGATAAATCTAAAAAGGTTGCTTCTAAAGAGGTAAGCGAAGAAAAGAGAAAAGAAAAGGAAGCAATTCGTCAACAAGTAGAAGTAGAGCAAGAGAAGAAACGTATAGAAGACGAAGCTAAAAAACAAGAAGTTTTAAAAGCCAAGGCAGCAAAATTAGAACTTAAAACTGTTGGTAAAATAAATATTGAAACTGGTAAAAGTTTAGAACCTAAAGTTCAAAAAGAAGAACCAAAGCCAGTTGCTGAATCAACAGAGAATAAAGTTGAAGAAGTTATTGAAACTCCAAAAAAAGAAGTTGTTCAACCTAAAGAAATAAAAGTTGAAGAGCCTAAAAAAGAAGAGAAACCTGTTGTAGAGAAAAAGGTAGAAGAACCTGTTAAGGTTGCACAACCTGTTAAGAAAGTAGAAGAACCTAAAAGTACAACTACTTTTACTAAAAAAGGTATTGATAAAGCTGTTGAGCAAATTAAAACAGACCGAGCAAGAAAAGCAGATAAACCAAAATCAACTGAACAACCAGTAGAGGTTAATACTGAAAATGCTGAAAAAATTAAAACTCAGTATAAAAAACTTGATGGTCCTAAAATAACTGGTCAAAAAATTGATTTAAAGCAATTTGAAAGACCTAAAAAGAAAAAACCAGATCCTAAAGCTAAAGATGGAGATAAGAAAAAGCGTAAGAGGATAAGTAAACCTAACGCTGGAGGTACTGGAACTGGAAATACTAGAACGCAAGGACAAGGAAACAACCGTGGAGGAGGTCCTAACAGACCAGGAACACCAAATAGAACTGGAGGTCCTAATAGAGGTGGAGCAAGAACCGGAGGTCCTAACAGAGGAGGCCAAAGAGGAAGACGCCCTGTTGTTCAAAAAGAAGAACTTACTGAAGCTCAAATTCAAAAACAAGTTAGAGAAACTCTTGAAAAACTTCAAGGTAAATCTAAAAAAGGAAAAGGAGCTAAATATCGTAGAGATAAAAGAGATGCTCACCGTCAACAAAGTGAAGCAGAGTTAGAAGCTGCACAAGCAGATAGTAAAATACTAAAAGTAACAGAGTTTGTTACAGTTAGTGAAGTAGCTACAATGATGGATGTTCCAGTAACAAACATTATATCATCTTGTATGATGCTTGGTATGATGGTTACAATGAATCAACGTTTAGATGCAGAAACACTATCTATAGTAGCAGAAGAATTTAATTATACAGTTGAGTTTGTTGGAGCTGAGGTAGAAGAATCAATTGAAGAAATTGAGGATAAACCAGAAGATTTAATAACGCGTGCACCAATCATTACTGTTATGGGTCACGTAGATCATGGTAAAACTTCATTATTAGATTATATTCGTAAAGCGAATGTTATTGATGGAGAATCTGGAGGAATTACACAACATATTGGTGCTTATTCAGTAAATGTTGGAGATCAAAAAATAGCATTTTTAGATACACCTGGTCACGAGGCTTTTACAGCGATGCGTGCTCGTGGGGCTCAAGTTACCGATTTAGTTATTATTGTTGTAGCAGCTGATGATGATGTAATGCCGCAAACAAAAGAAGCAATCTCGCATGCGCAAGCAGCTGGAGTACCTATCATTTTTGCAATAAATAAAATAGATAAACAGAACGCTAATCCTGATAATATTAAAACGCAATTATCTGCGATGAATTTATTAGTTGAGGATTGGGGTGGTAATATTCAATCACAAGAAATTTCTGCAAAAACTGGTCAAGGAGTTGATGAGTTATTAGAAAAGGTATTGTTAGAAGCTGAAGTATTAGAGTTAAAAGCTAACCCTGATAAAAATGCAAACGGTGCTGTAGTAGAAGCTCTATTAGATAAAGGTAGAGGATATGTATCTACTATTTTAGTACAAGCAGGAACACTTAAAATTGGAGATTATTTATTAGCAGGTAAGCATAGTGGTAAAGTAAGAGCTATGTTTGATGATAAAGGAAATAAAGTTAAAGTAGCTGGACCATCTACACCAATATCAATATTAGGTCTTGATGGTGCACCACAAGCTGGTGATAAGTTTAATGTATTTGATGATGAACGTGAAGCAAAACAAATTGCTGCTAAGAGATCTCAATTACAACGTGAGCAATCTGTAAGAACTCAAAAAACATTAACGTTAGCTGAGATTGGACGTCGTATTGCATTAGGTGACTTTAAAGAGTTAAATATAATCTTAAAAGGTGATGTTGATGGTTCTGTTGAAGCCTTAACAGATTCATTCCAAAAATTATCAACTGAAGAAATTCAAGTTAATATTTTACATAAAGGAGTAGGTGCAATTACTGAATCTGATGTATTATTAGCAACTGCTTCAGATGCAATTATTGTTGGGTTTAATGTACGTCCTCAAGGTAATGCTCGTTTAGTTGCTGATAGAGAAGAGGTAGATATTAGAACTTATTCTATCATCTATGATGCTATTAATGACTTGAAAGACGCAATGGAAGGAATGTTATCTCCGGAAATGAAAGAAGAAGTTCTTGGTAATATTGAAATAAGAGAGGTTTATAAAATTTCTAAAGTTGGAAATATTGCTGGATGTATGGTGATGTCTGGTAAAATAACAAGAGATGCTAAAATACGTATCATTAGAGAAGGAATAGTTGTTCATGATGGTTTATTAACTTCATTAAAACGTTTTAAAGACGATGTGAAAGAAGTTAAGAAAGGTTATGACTGTGGTCTTCAAATTAAAGGATATAATGATATCAAAGAAGGTGACACTATTGAAGCATATACTGAAATAGCAGTTAAAAAGAAACTTAAATAATTTTAAGTTAACATAAATAAAAAGAGCGACTTCTGTAAAATATACTGAAGTCGCTTTTTCTTTGAAAGAAAGTCATTCTTTACTAATAATTAGTTTAAAATAAAATTCGAATGGTTTTTATTTGAAAAACCATTCGAATTTAAAATCTCTATAAAAAGAAATATGTATTTATTGTTTAAAGCATTGTAACAGCTCCTGTTTTTAAAGAGTATACTCCACCAACAATTGCAATTTCACCATTATCTTCCATTTCTTGTAAAATCTTACTTTTTTCACGGATTCTTTCAATGGTTAATTTTACATTATTTTCTACAGTTTTTGCTACAAATTCATCATTTGATGAGTTAGTAACACCTTCAACTTGATCCGAAGCCATTTTAGCAGCTGGAGCAATATTATCAAGCATTGCAGTAATATTTCCAAGTTCTACTCCATCACAAGCAGCTTTAACAGCTCCACAGCTTTCATGACCTAATACTAAAACTAACTTGCTTCCAGCAACAGCGCATGAGTATTCCATACTACCTAAAATATCAGTATTTTCAAAATTACCTGCAACACGAGCAACAAAAACGTCACCTATAGTTTGATCAAAAGCCATCTCTACTGGCACTCTTGAATCGATGCATGATAAAATAACTGCTTTAGGAAATTGTCCACTTGTTGTTTGCTTAACTAATTCAGTTACATTAGATGCTGTTAAGTTATTTTCAGTATATCTTTTATTTCCTTCTAATAAATCTTGTAATACTCCATTTGGAGTTAACGTATCTTGTTTGCTTTTTGTAATAGCTGTATTTCTCATTTTTAAATATTTTTTAAAATTTATCTTTTACGTTTTGTTTTACCCATGTTAAACAATCTTCAAATGTTGTAAATATTGATTCTTCTGATATTAAATCAGGAATAATATCAATACGTTCCATCATATAGCGGGGTTGATCAAGTAGATCAACTAAAAGTACATTTTTCTCATCTTTTTTCAAATCAACCAAAATATCTTCAAGTGCGTAAAGTCCAGATTGATCTATATACTGCATTTTTTCCATCCTTATAATAATGGTAGATGCTGTATTAGGAATTTGCTTAACTAATTGTTGAAAATCACTAGTTGACCCAAAAAACAAAGGACCTTTTATATGTTTAATAAATACTTCTTCAGATAAGTTTTTTGGAAAATCTTTTTCATCTGCCCACGATTCTTCTTTTAAAGGTTTAACATCAGAATATTTACCCGTTAAATCTCCTATTTTTTTCATAAACATTAAAGAAGCAATTACTAAACCAATACCAACGGCATAAACTAAATTCCAAAAGGTAGATAAAAGTAATACTACGATCATAATAATTACTTCCGAGCTCACCTTAAAAGGACCAATTTTAGCATCTTTAGGAAGGTTTGGAATTGCTTTCAATCCTTTATAATCCATAACTCCAATACCTACTGTTATTAAAATACCGGCTAAAACAGCAGCTGGTATTTTTGAAGCTATAGGCCCTAAGCCTAATAAAATTACAAGAAGCATTATACCTGCTATCATACCAGATAGTTTGGTTTTACCACCTGAGTTAATATTAACAACGGTACGAATAGTTGCACCAGCTCCAGGAATTCCTCCAAAAACAGCAGCAATTGTATTACCAATTCCTTGACCGATTAATTCTTTATTAGGTTTATGTTTAGTTTTGGTCATATTATCAGCTACAACTGATGTTAACAAAGAATCAATTGCACCTAATAAAGAAAGTGTTAATGCCGTAAATATATATGGAGTTATGCTACCTAAATTAAAGTTAGTAAATATTTCTAGATTTGGTAAAGGAAATCCTCCAGGTATTTCTTCAATAGGCCTGTAGTTTAAACTAAAACCTAAAGCTATAGAGGTCATAACTACTAATGCAACCAACGTACTAGGAACTGCAGTTGTAATTCGTTTAAAACCATAAATAATGAAAATAGTACCTAAAGCTAAAATTAATTCTAACCAATTAATATTTTTTAAGGCTCTTGGTAATACTTTTAAGGTTCCTAAAACGCCAGAAGCCTCTTTACCTGCTAATGTTTTACTTTCTTTTAAAATGTCAGCTTGTGTAGTTTTCTGAGCTCTATTTATTGTTTCTTTAAAATTTTCTAACACTAATACTCCTTCACCTGCTTCATCTTTTAAAATATTTTCTAATATTATTTCTTCAGCTAAAGGTTTAAATTTCTCAACAAATTGAGTATCTTCTTTTGCATAATACCCTACAGAAGGTAATACTTGTGTTACTAAAATGATAACTCCAATTGCAGTCATAAAACCAGACACAACGGGATAAGGAATATAGCGGATGTATTTACCCAAACCTAATATTCCTAAACCAATTTGGAAGAAACCTGCAAGTAGAAAAACAATCAAGATAGTTGGTAAAGCTTTATTTATATCACCATCATTTGATGCAAGAATACTAGCAATAACAACCATACTTACAGCTGTCATAGGAGCAGTTGGTCCAGATATTTGTGTGTCTGTTCCTCCAAACAGAGCTGCAAAAAAGGAAATAAAAATAGCTCCATATAAACCAGCACTTGGTCCTAGTCCTGAAGAAACACCAAAAGCTAAGGCTAGTGGTAATGCTACAATTCCTGCTGTAATCCCTCCAAAGAGATCTCCTTTAAGATTTGAAAATAGTTTTTTCATATTTCTCGAGTTGAGTAGGAATAAATATACTAAAAAAACTGTAATTTATTAATACTCGTGTTCAAAACCGATTTATTAATTTGGGTTATTTTGAAATTAACATTTTTAATTAGCCACTACTAAAGAAATGTCTATTTTTCTAAGTAGTTTATTAAATGATTTTGTAGATTTAGGTTTTACATTTTCTCTATCTACTAGTAATAAGTTAATGTCTTTTGTTTCTAAAGATTTAATGTCTTTTTTATCTACTTTAAGGTTTTTTAAAGGTTTATTAGAATTTTCAATGATTTCAGTAATAAAATCATTGCTTCTTTGTTCTAACTCATTATAAATACCTAAAGAAATTTCATTTTCAGGTGTAAGATTATTTTCTGAAGAGGCTATAATAATTGTTTTGCCTTTTTTCTTTAATAGATGTCTACTAATCTTATCACCTAAAGCAACTATACTTTTATTTCTACGTTTTCCAATTACAATAATGTTTGGATTCGAGTTTTCTAAAAAAGTATCAATTTCATTTTTAATATTACCAAAAGTAAAGGAAGAAGTGATATCGATATTATACTTTTTTGAATAAGTAGAAACTAACTCATTTATATCCTTGTTAATTTTAGTAAAGTTAGTGTTAATAGCTCTGTTTGCTGATAATTGATTATCAGTACTTACTATATCACTAGGTTTTTTTACGTGAAATAAATGAATGCTAGCATTAGTTTTCTTTGCTAAGCTAATAGCTGTATTCAAAGATGTTGCCGTACTATCTTTTAAATTAGATAGTACGACAATCTTATGTTTTGATGTATTCATACTTATGAGGCTTTTGGTCTTAACTTAAAAAATTCAATAAAACTTGAAGGATTTTCAACAACACCTCGTTCAGAAATTAATTTAATATCAATATTTTTCTCTTTAGCTTTAAAAGCAAAGTCTTCTAAAATTTCAATAATATCATTATCTAAATACCTTGTTTTTCTTACATCTAACTCTAAATAAGTGTCTTCTGGCAAGCTATCTAATTCTTTTAATATTGCACCTTTATTAAAGAAAGTAACTTCTTCAGCAAATGACATTTTTATTTTATGTAAACCATTACTTTTATCTTCAATATGTAAGAAATGAGAGTTTTGGTAACTTTTATATAAAATAACAACAATACCAACCGATAAACCTAATCCAATTCCAATAAGTAAATCAGCAAAAACAATACCTAAAACCGTTACAATAAAAGGTAAAAATTGTTTTAGTCCTTGTTTGTAGATTTTAAAGAATAACGCTGGTTTTGCTAATTTAAAACCAACAATTAATAAAACTGCAGCTAAAACTGATAATGGTATTTTATTTAAAAGAGTAGGGATTAATATTACTGAAATAAGTAAAAGGAAACCATGAATAATGGCAGATAATTTACTTTTACCTCCAGATTGAATATTAGCAGAACTTCTAACAATTACTTGAGTAATTGGTAAACCTCCAATTAAACCAGAAATGATATTTCCAGTACCTTGTGCAAGTAATTCTCTATTAGTAGGAGTAACATTTTTATCTGGATCTAATTTATCAGTTGCCTCAACACATAATAAGGTTTCTAAACTTGCAACCAAAGCAATGGTAAATGCTATAACCCAAACATCTTTATTTGTAATTGCATCAAAATTAGGAAAACTAAATTGACCTAAAAAAGTATCAAAACTATCAGGTACAGGTACACTTACTAATTGAGCAGCATTGATACCAATTTGATCATTACCTTGAGTGATTACGTAAAAAATAATACCTACAACAACAGCAACTAGAGGTCCTTGAATTATTTGAAATATTTTTCCTTTTTTTGATAATACTTTATCCCAAAGTAATAATATAGCTAAACCTAGAACACCAATTAATGTAGATCCTAAATTGATAGCATCTAGAGATATGCTTTCTGCAGATTTATCATACCCAAAAAAGAAAGGTATTTGTTTTATTATAATTATAATTCCTATACCAGTTAGCATTCCTTTAATAACTGAAGAAGGAAAATAATAACCAATTACCCCAGCTTTAAGAACACCTAGTAAAACTTGTATTACACCTCCTAATACTACGGCTACAAGAAAGTTTTCGTAACCACCTAATGTACCAATGGCAGATAATACAATAGCAGCCAATCCTGCAGCAGGACCACTTACCCCAATTTTAGACCCACTTAAGCCTCCTACAATAGTACCTCCAATTATTCCTGCTATAAGACCAGCAAATAAAGGAGCTCCACTAGCTAATGCTATACCTAAACATAAAGGTAAAGCGACAAAAAACACCACTACACTAGCGGGCAAATCATTTTTAATTGTTTTGAACATGAAATATTTTTTTAGTCAACTCTTTTTATATTTTAAGAATTGACGAATTATAAATTATTTAAGATAAATTAATTCAATCAAAAGATTTTTACTCAGTTTTATTTATTAGCATTTCCTAGCTAAAACCAAGAATAAGTCACTTTAAATGAGTGTTTTGTTTTTTTTTTTTTTTTTT
>NZ_CAZELG010000017.1:110547-258373 GCF_964512825.1 Tenacibaculum halocynthiae
TTTTAGAAAGATATAATACCTTTCTAACTATTTCTGTAACTTGATAAGAAGCAAGTATGTCATTGCTATAATATAGTTTTATTTTAAACTCTTCAATGTTTTCATCATTATCAGAGGTGTCATTAACTAAAGAGCTCTCACATTTTTTTTCAGACAACGTTATATATGTGGGAACTACCACAGAAGTAATTAAACTAATTGTTAGAAAATAAATTAATAATTGTTTGCTCATAATTTTAACAACTAACAAAGATAGTATTTATAACTATGTGTTTTTGTTAATAAAATTAAAAAATAGTTATTATTTTAATATCTTTTGATAATAACCAGCCAATTTTTCCATCAATTAACTTAATTTTTTTCCAATCATCAACAGTGTCTAAAACTTTAATTTTGGTTCCTTCATGTAAAGTGAAAATTTCTTCTGAATCTTGTGTAGGAGAATTTTTTATAGAAACTTCTTTAGTAAAAACAATTGCTTCTATAGTCTTTTTAGCTGTATCATATTGTTGGTATGTTATTATTAAAGAACTTAACAATAATAAAAAAGAAAGAATACTTGTTACAAAATAAAAACGTTTTTTTACTGAATTTGTTGAGAAGTAAAATAATAAAAAAAGAACACTAGCGATTATTGAAAATACTATTACAACTAATGCCCATGAGTTATAATGTAGTTTTTGAAGATAGTTTATATTTAGTTTTTGAAATAAAGATTTAGGTAATTCTTCAATTCTATCTAGCGTTAATCTTTTTGCTATGATTAAATTATTTTTTGCATCTTCATTGGAAGGGTTTATTAATAATGCTTTTTCATAATTATAGATACTTGGCGCAACTTGATTTAATTTATAATAACAGTTCCCTATATTGAAGTATAGTTCTGAAGAGGTTTCTTCTGAGGCTTCAATTTTTTTATAAACCTCAATTGCTTTTTGGTATTTCCCTGTTTTGTATAAAGTATTAGCATCAGAAAATAAAGCATCAGCATTTTGTGCAGATACAATGTTTGTAATGAATACTAATAGTATAATAATATTCTTCATTATAACTGTTTATCTAATTGAGTAATTACTTGTTTTGCTTTTTCATACTCTTGATTCATTTGCGTATTATCTATTGGTGTATAGCGTGCAAAATCACAATCATTCAATACTTCAATGAATTCTTTTATTGAAGTTGAGTTAACATTTTTACCTTCTAGCAATTGTGTTATTTTTTCTCTACTTATATCTGAAGTTTCTACTTTTAATTTTGCTTTCAAATAATTATGTAAAGCTCTTTCTAAGGCTTCATAAAACGCTTCTTTATTTCCTAATTGCTTAGATGCCTCTGATAAATATTTTTTTGCTAATCTATCAGCTTTTCGTTGTTTGTTGCCTAATACATCACCATCTCTTTCTTCTTTCTTTTTGTAAATTAAAATAATTAAAGGAATTGCTATAGCTGGACATAATAACAGAATATAAAACAAAATGGACTTGAAAAAATCTGATTGTTGTTTTGAATGAAAACTTGATGAAGTTTGAATATATCTAAAGCTGGTATCAGTCATTTTCACATCTTGTTTTTCAACATTATTTCTATTGTCTGAATTTGTTACTAACTCTTTTCCTTCTAAAACATCTACATATAAATCTTCAGAGGTAATTGTTTGGTAAACTTTTTCTTTAGGGTTGAAATAAGAGAAGCTAGTTGAAGGAATTTTATACTTACCTTTATATTGTGGTACAACAGTATAGCTGTCTGAAACATTTCCTCTTAATCCACTTGAAGCAACACTTACTTTTTCTTTTCTTTCAGGTTGGTATACTTCTAATTCTTTTGGAGTTTCGATTTTTGGAAGTTCAAAGAGTTTTAAGTTTCCTTTTCCTTTAACTGATATTTTTATTTGTGATGATTCATTGGCTTTTAAAATTTCTTTGCTTAATGATACATCAAAAGAAAATTCCCCAACAGCACCAGTAAAGTTTTCTGGTTTATTTAAAGTAGGTAATGCTTTTGTTTGAATTGTTTTTTTAGCAGAAGAAAATTCTTTTCGCACCTGACGTGTAATTACATTACCAAAAAAGTCAGCACGCCCTGTAGGAACAGCAACTATAATATCCATTTTCATGGGGTCAATAGTTAGCTTTCCAGCTTTAGTTGGAATTAATAAAGCTTTATGTAAAACGGCATACCTATATTTTTCACCATTATATGTACCTTCTTTTACAGGAGTTCCATTTCTTTTGATTTCTTGGTTCCAAAAGCCATTATATTGAGGAGATTGTGTTATTGCATTGTCATAAATACCAACATTTTCACTAAAATATAAACGATATTCTACATAAATACCTTCACCTACATAGGGTTTTGATTTTGATATTTCAGCGACTAAATGAATGTTTTGAGAAGCTATATAATCAGGGTCATTTGGGTTTTTAGGAATGTCAACAGCAGCTAAAACTATAATTTTTGCAGTCTCGGATTTAATAGTTTTATCGTCGATTTCTATTGAAGCTGGAGGTAAGTCAAATTCTCCTTTTCTTTTTGGTTGTAAGATATAGGTATAAGATTGAGAAAAGGATCTCTTACCATTTATGTATGATTGGCTAACAGATTGACTAGGGCCGCCAACTATTTTAAAATTTCGGAAGTTTGGAGCTTTAAAGTTATCAGCTCCTTGCTTATTTATTATATACTGGACTCTAAATCGTTGATTTACGCCTAGTTTATTTTTACTGACACTTACCTTTAAAACACTATCTTGAGCGTTAATAGTAAGTGAAAAAACACTTATAAGTATTAATATGTAAAATTTCAAATCCCTGTTCATTTTTAATGTGCGTAAAAATAATATTTTAACTATTTAATACAAAAAATCTTATCATTTGATTACCAGTCCTTTTCTTGCTTAACCTTTCTTCCTTTTGATTTTTTTACATTCATTTTTTTCTGTGTCTTCTTCTCCTCATTGTTTAAACTTTCTAGCAATTGTTTCATTTGCTGAGGAGTCATTTTACCTTGTTGGGGTTTTTGCTTTTGCTTATCTTTTTTATCTTTATTTTTTTTGTTTTGCTGATCTTTATTTTGATCCTTTTTAGGATCTTTTTTGTCATCTTTTTTATCCTTATCGTCTCCTTCTTTCTTGTCTTTGTTTTTATCCTTCTTGTCTTTGTCCTTCTTGTCCTTCTTGTCCTTTTTATTTTTTTTATTCTTATCCTTATCGTTCTTTTTATTTTGTTGCTCTTTTTTTAATTTTTTTTGAGCAACAGCTAAATTATAACGTGTTTCATCATCGTTAGGGTTATTTCTTAAAGAATTTTTGTAAGCATCTACTGCTTGTTGATATTGCTTTTGTTCCATCATAGAGTTACCAATGTTATGGTAAGCCTCTGCTTTTGAAATTTTATTTTTTGTAGTTTTTGCTGTTAATTCAAATTGTGAAACTGCCTCTTTATATTTTTTATTTTGATATAAAGTATTGCCAAAGTTATAACTAGCTTTATCGTACTTACTGTTTTTGCTTAAAGATTTTCTATAGGCAATCGAAGCCTCGTCAAATTTTTGTTTGTTATAAAGTTTGTTTCCTTGACGAACTAAAGAACGAGCTTCTCTTTGAAGTTGTAAAGTGTCTTGTTGTGCATTAACTATTGTTGAAATAGTTATAAAAAACAAGCTGAATAGTATTTTTATTAAATTGTTCACCTTTTTATTTTTTAACTTCTTCATTAAATAAATCTATTTTCTTTAACCATTTTGTCTTTCTATCAAATAAAAAGATGTCAAGAATTAAAAATAATAAACCAATACCTAAAAACCATTGAAATTGATCTTTGTAATCAGAAAACTGTTTAGTTTCAAATTCACTTTTTTGTGCATTTGCAATAATGTCTGCAATAGAATTTACAGGTTTATCGGTTTTGTTACCATCAATATAACTTCCATTAGCTATATCAGCAATTTCTTGTAAAATCGTTGCTTTTCTTTGTGTAATAACGGTTTCCCCTTTTCTATCCTTCTTATAACCAATAAGAGAGCCATTTAATTTTATTGGAATTGGTCCACCTTTTTCAGTACCAACACCAACGGTGTAAACTTTTACACCTTCATTGGCTATATTCTGAGCTATTTGCTTAGTTTCTTCCTGATGATCTTCACCATCAGAAATAATAATTAAAAAACGATTAGTTTGCTCGTCGTTATTATAGTATGTTTTGGCTAGGTTCAAGGCTTCATTAATTGCTGTTCCTTGGCTTGAAACCATATCTGGGTTTGCGTTTTGTAAAAACATTTTACCAGCAGCATGATCAGTAGTGATGGGTAAAAGAGGGTAAGAATTTCCCGCATAAATTATTATACCCACTCTATCACTTCCTAACTTATCTATTATTTTTGATATTATTTGTTTTGATTTTTCTAGTCGATTAGGAGCTATATCTTCAGCAAGCATACTTTTAGAAACATCTAATGCAAATACCACATCAACTCCTTCTCTCTTAACTGTTTTAAGTTTAGTACCCATTTTTGGGTTTGTTAAAGAGATAATTAATAAAGAAATACCTATTAAAAAAAATATTAGTTTTAATATAGATTTAAAACGTGAAGAGTTTGGAGCAAGCTTTGCAAGTAATTCAGGAGAAGAAAATTTTTTTTGCGTTCTTTTTTTCCACCATAAAACCAGTAGAAAAAAGACAATTATTATTGGAATAATTGCAAAAAAGTAAAAATATATAGGTTCTTCTATTTTATACATAATTATATAAAGCTTTTAAAAATTGTGTTTTTTAATAGAAATTCGAATACTAGTAATAATCCTCCTAAGAATACCCAAAAGCGATATTTCTCAGTGTAATTATAGTATTTAAATTCTTCTATTTTTGTCTTTTCAAGTTTATCTATTTCATCATAGATTGCTTTTAATTTTGTGTTGTTAGTTGCTCTAAAGTATTTCCCTTCTGTTTCTTTGGCTATGTGCTTTAGTAGTGTTTCGTCAATTTCTACTTGCTGATTTTTAAAAGTTATTTGACCAGTTCTTGGGTCTTTAGCCCAAGGAAAAGCAGCCATTCCATTAGTTCCAATACCTATGGTGTATACTTTAATATTATTTCCTTTCGCTAGTTCTGTAGCAGTTTTTGGATCTACAAAGCCAGCATTATTTACTCCGTCGGTAAGTAAAATAATAACTTTACTTTTAGCTTTACTTTCTTTTAACCTATTCACGGCTGATCCAAGTCCCATTCCAATAGCAGTTCCTCCTTCTAGTTGTCCCCATTTAATTTCTGAAATAGTTCTTTTAACTATCGATTTATCACTTGTTATTGGAGTTTGAGTGAAACTTTCACCTGCATAAACAACAATTCCTATTCGATCATTTGGTCTTCTGTTTACAAAATCAGTAGCAACTCTTTTTAAAGCTTCCAAACGGTTTGGCTTTAAATCCTTGGCTAGCATACTAGCAGAAACATCAATCGCCATAACAATATCAATACCTCTATTTGATTTTGTTTTCTTACTTATGGAAACATTTCTGGGTCTAGCTAAAGCTATAATAATAGATGCTAATGCAAAAAGTCTTAATGCATATACTATTGGTTTTAATTTAGGTAAAAAAGAACTTTTTACATTAAACCCTTTTATACTTGCTATTTTTAATTTAGCACTGTCTTTTTTTCTTGTAAAAAAATTCCATAGAGCTAATAATGGAATTAACAACAGTAGCCATAAAAATTCTGGACTATGAAATTCAAAATTATTGAACATTTTCTACTGGTTGTTTTATAGAGTTAGACAATGAGATTGCTTTATAAATTCCAAATGAAATTAATGTAACAATAAGAAGTGTTATTGTAATTAATAATAGTTTGGTAATTGTGTTAGGATTCTTGATTTCGGGTTTTTGAACAATAACTACAGGTTTGCTATAACTAGTTTCTGTGTTTTCTTCTGTAGTAGAAGGTTTCAGATTGTTAATAATATGTGTAGTTGTGTTTCTGTCGGCTTCAATTTCATGAGCCATTGGTTTCGACTTTGCAAATTTTACAAGGTCTGATTGTTGTAAAAGATTCTTTAACTTTTTTATAGTTTCTTTATCTGTTACAATAGATTTTGAGTTACTGAAATCTATTAAACTATCTACCAGTTCATTTGTTGTTTGTTCTAATGCAGGTACATTTAATTCTCTCTCAATATAGTTTCTAACAATATCAGTTAACTCACTATAATAAGCTTTTGTTTTGTTGTTTTGCCATAGTAACTTTTCATCAAGTAGTTTTAAGTTTCTTAGGGCTTCCTGATAAGGTGCTAGTTTAGGAATGAATGTTTTTGATGTACTATTGTCTGATCTTTTTAAAGCAAAATATAAAGTTGAAATAGCTATTAATAATATAGCTAAAGCCCAATAAACATAAATTTTAAAATCATCAAATTGATAAGGTTCTCCTTTAATACCTTTTATAGGAAACTTTTTAATTTTTGTAGTATCAATAGCTACTGTAGTAATATTTATTAATAAACTATCTGTTAAATAAGCTTGATTTTTGATAAATATTTGTTGTCTTGGAATGTAAAATGCACCACTATCAAAACCAGTTAACTTATATTTTTTAATAAGTTTACTATTAATCGTATCTATCTTTAAGGAGTCAATTACCTCTAGGCCTTTTAAATTTCCTAGCTTAGGAATAATAACATTTTCTGTTTCACTAATAGTTATTTTATATTCAAATTGTTCTCCAATTCGTATGTTAGTAGTATCTGCTTCAATTTTAACCATTGAAGATTGAGCATAACTAATAGGTAGCGTAAGTAAGAAAAATATGTAAAATAATTTATGCTTCATTGTTCAGTGTCATTTTTTGACAATTATCCCTTTTGTTTAAAATAGGCTAATAGTTTTTTAACATAGCTTTCATCAGCTCTAATATTTATAATACCTGCGCCACTTTTTCTAAATGTAGTTTTAAAATAATCAGCTAATCGTAATGCATTAGCTTTGTATTGAGACCTAACTGATGAAGAACTTGTATTAACAAGTTGTATGTTGCCAGTTTCAGCATCCATCATTGGTACCATTCCAAGATTTGGAATTTCTTGATCATGTTTGTCATATACTTTAATACCAGTAACATCGTGTTTATTACTAGCTATTTTAAGAGTACGTTCGTACCCTTCATCTAAAAAGTCAGAAAGCATAAAAACAATAGCTTTTTTCTTCATAATGTTCGATAAGAACTTTAATGCCTCGTCAATACTAGTTTCTTTGCTTTTGGGTTCAAACTCTATTAGTTCTCTAATGATTCGTAATACATGAGTTTTTCCTTTTTTAGGAGGAATAAATAATTCTACTTGATCAGAAAATAAAATTAAGCCTACTTTATCATTATTTTGAATAGCTGAGAAAGCAAGAGTAGCTGCTATCTCAGTAATTGTATCTTTTTTAAATTGTTGGTTAGTACCAAAAAATTCAGAACCAGAAATATCAACCATTAACATCATGGTTAATTCTCGTTCTTCTTCAAATACTTTAATATAAGGTTCGTTGTACCTTGCAGTAACATTCCAATCAATAGCACGAATATCATCACCATATTGGTATTGTCTAACTTCAGAGAAGGTCATACCACGCCCCTTAAAGGTTGAGTGGTATTCTCCTCCAAAAATATGATTAGACAATCTACGTGTCTTAATTTCTATTTTACGAACTTTTTTAAGTAACTCTTTTGTATCCATTAATTAGTTTAACCAATTTTCAGGTAAAGGAGGCAATTCTACTTCTTTAAATTCAAATGATTTTTCAATTGAAAATAATGGAGCCTCTTTTATTGATAAATCTACATTGTTCTTTTTGGCAATTTCTTTAACTACCTCACCAATGGTTCTTTTCTGACAAAGTACCAAACTGTTCATTATAACATTTGATTCAGTTTGTAAATCAAAACAGTCTATATGAAAAGCAGGTTTGTTGTCTTTGTAAACAATGGCTTCAGTTCTTTTTCTCTTTTTTAATTCTAAAATTTCTTTTGTTCCTGTTAATGTTTTGTACGTTGTTAATTTGTAAGTCATTTCTAGCTATAATTTAAGGGGGTTAATATTTTTTCTTACTAGAGTATGGTTAGCTAAAATATAATTGGGAAATTATGGAACTTGAATTTCGTTAATAATTGTGTTAATAATATCTATAGATGAAACGTTTTCAGCTTCAGCTTCGTATGTTATTCCTATTCTATGTCTTAACACATCATAAGCAATAGCTCTAACGTCTTCAGGTATAACATAACCTCTTCTTTTTATAAAAGCATAACATTTGGCAGCTTTTGCTAGTGCAATACTACCTCTAGGGGAAGAACCAAAACTAATTAATGGTTGTATTTTTTCTAAATTGTATTTTTCTGGGTATCTAGTTGCAAAAACTATATCTAAAATATATTTTTCAATCTTTTCATCCATATAAACCTCGTTTACTACTTTACGAGCTTTAATTATTTGATCAATTGATACAACTGGATTTACTTTTTCGTAATTACCGCTTAAGTTTTGACGTAAAATTAATTGCTCGTCTTGTAATTTCGGATAATCAATTACAGTTTTAAGCATAAAACGGTCAACTTGAGCTTCAGGTAAAGGGTACGTTCCTTCTTGCTCAACTGGATTTTGTGTAGCCATTACTAAAAAAGGTTCGTCAAGTTTAAAAGTCTCATCACCAATTGTAATTTGACGTTCTTGCATTGCTTCAAGTAATGCAGACTGCACCTTTGCAGGAGCACGGTTAATTTCATCTGCTAATACAAAGTTGGCGAAAATTGGTCCTTTCTTTATAGAGAAATCATTTTCTTTTACATTGTATATCATAGTTCCTACAACATCAGCAGGAAGCAAGTCAGGAGTAAACTGAACACGACTAAAACTACCTTGAACAGCTTTAGAAAGAGTGTTAATAGCAAGTGTTTTAGCTAAACCAGGAACACCTTCTAATAAAATGTGTCCATTACCTAAAAGACCAATAAGTAATCGTTCAATCATGTCTTTTTGACCAACAATTACTTTATTCATTTCTGTAGTTAATAAATCTACAAAAGCACTCTCTTGCTCTATTTTTTCATTAATTACTCGTACATCTACATCCATATGTGTTTGAATTATATTAGCTTTTCTGTGAAACAAAACTACAATATTATGAATTTAACAATTGTTAAAGTATGGTTAAACCTAAAAAAGTGATAAAAATTGTAAAAAAATAAAATTTTATGATTTTTAGAGAGTATATAATTAAAATTTAAGTCTTTTGTTAATGAGTGGTTAATTTTGTTAAAAAATTATCTTAAAAATATTATTACTTAATAACTGTTGATTATGAGACAAATAACTAAACTGATTACTATTTTTACATTATTGTGCTTTTCTTCTATGATTGCACAAACTGTAAAAGGTAAGGTAACAGATGAAACTGGACAAGGTATTCCTTTTATAGATGTTATAGAAAAAGGTACTACAAATGGAGTTAGTACTAATGATAATGGTGAATTCACAATTCAATTAAATAAAGTGCCTTCAGTACTTGTGTTTTCTTCATTGGGATATGCTACTATTGAGAAAAATGTAAATGGAGCTGCTAATCTTTCTATAGTAATGAAAGAAGATAGTGGTGTGTTAGACGAGGTGGTTTTAACTGGTAATAGAGCAAAGCCTAGAACAATTCTAGATTCTGCTGTGCCAATTGATAATATTTCTGTAGGGGAATTACAAGCTACTGGTCAAACAAATATCGATCAAATGTTAACCTATACTGTACCATCATACAACTCAACTAACCAAACAATTTCAGATGCAACTGCGCATTTTGACCCTGCAGATTTAAGAGGGTTAGGGCCAAGTAGAACGTTAGTTTTGGTTAATGGTAAGCGAAAAAATCAAAGTGCCTTAGTATATGTAAATGATACACCAGGAAAAGGTGAGGTTGGAACAGATATGAAAAGTATTCCAACTGCAGCTATTGAAAGAGTTGAAATTTTACGTGATGGAGCTTCTGCTCAGTATGGATCTGATGCGGTTGCGGGTGTTGTAAATATAATATTAAAGAAAAATGTAGATTTTACACAAGTAAATATTAATTCAGGAGTTACTTCAAGAGGAGATGGATTTAATATGGATGCAGATGTAAATCATACACTTACATTTGGTAATGGAGGGTTTTTAAATGCAACTCTTGGTTTTGGTTATCAAGATTATACTAATAGAGCAGGACAACCCGGGAAAGATGATTTATTTGGTGTAAATAATCAATGGACTAAAGATAATCCTGGTTTAGGAATGATTGTTGGACAACCAGAGATGAAAAAAGGAGATTTGTATATAAATGCAGAGTATCCGTTAAATGATGATACAGTTATATATGCTTTTGGTGGTGGTAATTTAAGAAAAGGAAAAAGTTTTGCTTTGTACAGACCACCTTATTGGATTACTGATGATTTTGGGTTGTTAACACCTTCAGGTCAAACTTATAATGGTTTTCAGCCTACTTTTGAAACTAATATAAAAGATATCTTATTTACTGCAGGTAGTAGATTTAAACTTGGTGGTTTTAATGCAGATTTGAGTGCTACCTATGGAGGTAATTCTGTTGATTATACAATAGGGAACACAATAAACCCTAGTTTAGGAGGAAATAGTCCTACTAGCTTTGATGCTGGTGCTTATGCATTTAGTAATATAATTGGTAATTTTGATGTAAATAGATCTTTTGGAGAAGTAAGTATTGGTTTAGGGGTTGAAGGTCGTCAAGAACGCTTTGAAGTTACTGCTGGACAACAAGAATCATATGTAAATGGAGGAGCACAGTCTTTTCCAGGGTTACAGCCAGGGAATGCTTTGAATGAAACAAGAGTAAATGTAGGTGCTTATGCTACGCTTGATTGGGATGTTAACGATAATTTTTTAATTGGTGGAGCAGCACGTTATGAAAACTATTCTGATTTTGGAGGAAATACTTCTTGGAAAATAAACTCAAGATACAAAATAGGTGAGGCTGGAGTTTTAAGAGCGTCTTATAGTACAGGTTTTAGGGCACCGTCTTTACACCAAGTGTATTTGAGTAATGTTCAAACTTTAGTTTCTGGAGGTACTATTTCTAATCAAGGTACATTTAACAATGTGAGTCCAGTAATTAAAGATTTAGGAGTTGCTTCATTATTTGCAGAAACTTCAAAAAATATATCTGCAGGTTTAACAGTTAAAGCATCAAGAGATTTTACCATATCATTTGATTATTATAATGTTAGAGTTGATGATAGAGTATTATTTACTGGTGAAATTAACGGTACAGACGATAATGGAAATCCAAATGCTGATGTTCAGCAAATATTAACTGCGAATAATGTAACAAGTATTAAGTTCTTTATTAATGCAGCTAGTACAATAACTCAAGGGTACGACTTTACATTGCGCCATAAAAATATAAATTTTGCTTCTGGTAAATTAGGATTAAATGCAGGTTTAAATGTAAATAAAACTAATTTAGAGGGAGAAGTAAAAACACCAACTAAACTGAATAACTATAAAAATAAAATTTTCAATAGAAAAGAGCAGTCTAGAATTACAAGTGCTAGACCAAATATGAAATTTTTATTTGGAGCAGATTATAAAATTGGAGATTTTACAGCAAATTTAAATAATACATATTTTGGAGAAGTTACTTGGAGGCATGCTTCTGATTCTTTTAAAGATCAGACGTTTGGTGGTAAGGTAGTTACTGATTTATCAGTAGCATATGACTTTACTGATAAGATTTCTTTCAGAGCACAAGTAAATAATTTATTTGATGTTTTTCCAGATGAAATTGATCCGAAAGGGGATCCAGTTACCGATTTAGGAGGAAGATTTAGATATCCATGGGAAGTTAACCAGTTTGGTTTTAACGGTACCTCTTTTAAAGCGGGACTAACATTTAAGTTTTAATATTTTTTTTGAATTAAACTATGAAAAGGCTGTCAGAAATGGCAGTTTTTTTTGTTTAATACTTTTTAAGAGTGAGCTTGTCTTTTTCAAAAGAACCATAGGTGTAATATTGTATCCAATCACCAAGATTAATATATTTACTGTCTTCTTGTAGTTGTATGTGAAGTGGAAGATGACGATGTCCAAAAACAAAATAATCGTAGTGAGCAGTTTCTAATTTTCTTTTACAATATTGAACTAACCATTCATTTTCTTCTCCTAAAAATTTAGCATCTTCATCACCAGAAATAAGTTTGTTTTTTACAGACATATATTGGCCTAATCGAACCCCTAAATCAGGGTGTAACCATTTAAACATCCATTTAAACAAAGGAAAAGTAAATACTTTCTTCATTCTTTTATATCCCTTGTCATGCGGGCCTAAACCATCTCCATGACCAATTAAAAGAGTTTTATTATTTAATATAAACTTTTGAGGAGAGTGATATACAGGAATATTTAATTCTTTTTCAAAATAATCATGCATCCATAAGTCATGGTTTCCTACAAAAAAATAAATAGGAATTCCGCTATCTCGTATTTCTGCAAGTTTACCTAAAACACGAACAAACCCTTTAGGTACTACAGTTTTGTATTCAAACCAAAAGTCAAATAAATCACCTAATAAGAAAATAGCTTCAGCATCATCTTTAATTTGATTTAACCAGTTAACAAATTTCTGTTCACGAGGAAAACTTGCCTCTTGTGTTGGGGCTCCTAAATGTTGATCAGAAGCAAAGTAAACTTTTTTATTTTCAGGAATATGAATAGATATCAAACTTAAGAATTTTCACAAAAATAAGTAATTTGAATAGAGCTAGCTCATTTAATTTTTGGTTACTTTTGTTTAATACTGTTTTAAAACTGCTGTAATGAATTCGTTTGATGATGTTTATTTTATGAGAAAAGCCTTGCAGGAGGCAGAATTTGCTTTTGATAAAGGAGAAGTGCCAGTTGGTGCGGTTGTGGTATTTAAAGAGCAAATAATAGCTAGAGGTCATAATTTAACAGAAACATTAAACGATGTTACTGCTCATGCAGAAATGCAAGCTTTTACTGCTGCTGCAGATTTTTTAGGTGGTAAGTATTTA
Source organism: Tenacibaculum halocynthiae (assembly GCF_964512825.1). NCBI lineage: Bacteria > Pseudomonadati > Bacteroidota > Flavobacteriia > Flavobacteriales > Flavobacteriaceae > Tenacibaculum > Tenacibaculum halocynthiae. The sequence continues at coordinate 123,612 of NZ_CAZELG010000017.1, forward strand.
AAAGATTGTGTATTGTATGTTACGTTAGAACCTTGTCAAATGTGCGCAGGAGCTAGTTATTGGACGCAAATAGGGAAAATAGTTTATGGAGCTAATGAACCTAAACTTGGGTTTAGTGTTTTAGGTACTAAAATACATCCAAAAACAAAAGTAATATCAGGAGTATTAGAGGAAGAATGTAGTTTTTTATTAAAGAAATTTTTTATAGAAAAGCGTAATTTAAATTAATTTTTTTGTTAGGTAGTTTTAAAAAAGAGTTTGTTGCTTGCAACCACTTTCGTGTTCTAATAACCATTTTTTTCGCCATACACCACCAGCATATCCTGTTAAAGAACCGTCAGAACCTATAACTCTATGGCAGGGAATAATAATCCAAATGGGGTTTTTCCCATTTGCTGAAGCTACCGCTCTAATAGCTTTTACATCTCCAATTTGTTTTGTTTGTTGTAGGTAAGATCTAGTTTTTCCAAAAGGAATTTCTAATAACTCTTTCCAAACTTTTTGTTGAAATATTGTTCCTTGTGGGTTTAGTTTTAAGTCAAATTTAGTGCGTTCTCCTTTAAAAAATTCATCTAATTGAATAGCACAATTTTGTAGAGTTTTCGATGTGTTAGAGCTAACAGCAATTAGTGAAGTTAATAAGTCGTTGTTTATTACAGAAACTGACTGTATGCCATCTTTATTTCCAATAATTTCTGCAATTCCTATAGGAGTTTTATAATGTATTGTTTCTAAATTCAAAATAGTCACTTGTTTAAAGTAAGCCAAGACAAACTTTTAATCGAATAATTTTCTTTATAGATTGATATACTTGTTGCTTGAAATCTTTATTAATTTGCATTTCTTTTAATATCTGATTTCTAGTTGAAGTTTCATTAATGGGCATTAAAATCATATCACATCCAGCTTTAGCAGCTTGTAAAGGAGCATCTTTTATAATGGTTACCGCTTTCATTATATTCATGGCATCGGTAACAATCAAGCCTTTAAAGTTTAATTCCTTTTTCAGTAAATCAGTAACAATATTCCTAGAGCAACTAGCGGGTAAACCATTCGTTGTGTGTTTGGTATTGTTTTTTACTGTAATGTGAGCTACCATAATTGATAAAACACCAGCGTTTATAAGTGGTTTGTATATGTCTAATTCTTTTAATTCTCCATCAATATAAACTGACTGTTTGTGAGTGTCTCCTTTCACTAATCCATGCCCAGGAAAATGTTTAGCAGTGGCAATTATTTGTTCTTTTTGTGAGGTTTCAATAAAAGTTTTACTCAATTGAATAACTTTATTTTTATCGTTTCCAAAACTTCTACTTTTTATTGCTTCGTTGTTAGGGCTAATATCTACAACAGGAGCAAAATTTTGACGAACTCCAATATTAAGTAATTCTTTGTTAATAATTTTTACAACACTATCACATTGTTTTGGGTTTTTAATTTTGATAGCATTTGGAAGTTTTTGTGATCCTTTAATTCTCCCTTTCAATAAGCCAGGTTCAGCATCCATACTATGTAAAAGAGGGAGTTGCTTGTTTTTAATAGCTATTTGATTTAGTTCAGAGATTAATTTTTTATGATTCTTTTTCGTTCCTTTTAGGTAAATAACTCCACCAACTTTATTTTGTTTTACTAGCCTTTTAACAACCTTGTTAGAGTTGCCAAGTTCTCCTGCTGATGTAATAATCATTTGAACGACTCTTTCAGAATCGGTCAGAGATTTAAATATAGTATCTACCTTATTGTTTAAAGCAATATTATAAGTATAAAAATCTTGTAAACTAAATTGTTTTTGTTGCCCAAAACTTAATAGAGTGGTTAGTGAAAAGAAATAAAAAAGGAATGTTTTCTTCATACAAGAATAAATTAAATGCTAAAAATATCTTTAGAATTCTGAGTTGTAATTTCGGAAATTTCGTTGAAAGTTAGTCCGTAAATATCAACTAATTTATCAATTACCTGTGTTATGAATGAACTTTCATTTCTTTTACCTCTATATGGAGTTGGGGCTAAGTATGGAGAATCAGTTTCTAATACTATATGTTTTATGTCTATTTGATTTAAAAACTTATCAATTTTTCCATTTTTAAACGTAGCAACTCCTCCAATACCTAATTTCATATTGTAAGAAATAGCTTTTTTTGCTTGCTCTAGATTTCCTGTAAAGCAATGAAAAATTCCAAATAATTCCTCTCCTTTCTCGCTTTCTAATACTTCGAAAATTTCATCGAAAGCTTCTCTACAGTGTATTACAATAGGAAGTTTTTTTTCTTTAGCCCATTGTATTTGTGTTTTAAAAGACTCTTGTTGCTCTTTTAAAAATGTTTTGTCCCAATATAAATCAATACCTATTTCACCAATTGCACAAAAATCTCGAGTGTCAATCCATTCTTTTACATGTGCTAATTCGTCTTTGTAGTTTTCTTTAACAGATGTAGGATGTAATCCCATCATTAAAAAAACATCTTCAGAATATTTTTTTTCTAAATCAAGCATTCTTTCAGTGTAAGTGCTATCAATTGCTGGGATGAAAAAACGAGAAACTCCTGCTTCTTTTGCTCGTAATATCATTTCGTCTCTATCTTCATCAAATTGATCAGAATATAAATGGGTGTGAGTATCAGTAATCATTATTGTTATTTTCTTTAGTTGTACTCAAGTAGCATGAAAAAATCAATATTTTAAATGAGATTATTACATTTACTTGTAATGACGTATTTTTGTATTCGTAGGCAAAAGTACAAGAAATGGCAAGTTTGAAAAAAGTATTAAAGAAAAAGAAATATATTAAAATAAAGCTTAAGAAGATGGTTACAAACCATTTGGAGTTAAAAGCTTCGATAAATGGAGTTAAAGGTCGTTTTATTTTAGATACTGGTGCGTCAAATTCATGTGTTGGACTTGATTTAATTAGCTTTTTTAAATTGATTTCTGAAGAAAGTGAAATTAAAGCAGCCGGTGCGGGTGCTACTGATATGGAAACTCAAAAATCAGAAAATAATTTACTTAAAATTGGTGATTGGAAAACTAAAAAGTGTGATCTAGTACTTTTTGATTTGTCACATGTAAACGCAGCTTTAACTCAGCATGATGCTGAAGAGGTGCATGGTATTATAGGAGCTGATATTTTAGAAAGTGGAAAGGCTTTTATAGATTATGATAAAAAATATTTATATTTAAAAAAGCCAAAAAAGAAAAAGGTAATAAAGCTTCCTTTTTAAAAACTATAAAGCAATAGCAATGGTGTTTTTAACTTCTCCTATTGTAAAAACACTATGAGTACTCCCTATGTGTTTTAAGCCAGTTACTTTGTTTACCATAAATTCTCTGTAAGAGTCCATGTTTTTAATGTAAATTTTTAAAAGGTAGTCATACTCTCCACTTAAATGAAAGCATTCTGTTACTTCTTGTAATTTATTGATTTCTTTTTCGAATTCGGCAATATATTCTTTAGTGTGTTTTTCAAGTTTTATATGACAAAATACTAATAAAGATTTGTCTATTTTATTTTTGTCAACAATAGCTACATACTGTGTAATAACGTCTTCTCGTTCAAGTTTTTTTATTCGTTCATAAACAGCAGTAACTGATAGCCCAAGTTGTAATGATAAGCTTTTGTTAGTTTGTTTGCTGTCTTTTTGTAGTAGGGCTAAAAGTTTTTTGTCAATAATATCTAATTTCATCTGAAAAAAAATCTAAATTTTAATATTAAAAGAGGTGTTTTTTTAATCTGGTATTTAAAAATAAACATTAAAACAGAAAAAAAATCTATATAACTACTAAAGTATTGATTTTTTATCAAAAAAACTGGTATTTAGCTTGGTAATAAAACAACTAAATACAATTATACATGAATTTTAAACCAGCAAATAATATACAAGACCTACAGTATTTTGGAGAATTCGGAGGGGTGAACCCTTCTATTTCTGATTCTTCTACGTATACTTTTTTAGAAGCAAAAACAATGTTTGATACTTTTGAAGGTAATACCGATGGATGTTATTTATATTCACGACATACTTCACCTTCAAATTTATATTTAGGCGAGGCTTTAGCAGCTATGGAAGGAACAGAAACTGCAAATGTAGCAGGTTCAGGAATGGGAGCAATTACGGCGACAATATTACAGATTTGTGGCGCTGGTGATCATGTAGTATCTAGTAGAACTATTTATGGAGGTACGTATGCTTTTTTAAAGAATTTCACCCCTCGAATGAATATTTCAACATCTTTTGTTGATATCACTAAGTTAGATGTTGTTGAGGCATCTATAAATGATAAAACCAAGGTGATTTATTGTGAAACAGTAAGTAACCCATTATTGGAGGTGGCAGATCTTAAAGCGTTGTCAGAATTAGCTAAAAAATATAATTTAAAATTAGTCGTGGATAATACTTTTTCACCATTGTCTATTTCACCTGTTCAACTGGGAGCTGATGTTGTAATTCATAGTTTAACAAAATTCATTAACGGTTCTTCAGATACTATGGGTGGTGTCGTTTGCGGTACTTCTGATTTTGTAAACTCGCAAAAAAGTGTAATAGATGGAGCAAGTATGTTATTAGGGGCTTCAATGGATTCTTTGCGCTCTGCTTCTATTTTAAAAAATATGAGAACGTTACATATTCGTATGAAACAGCATAGTAAAAATGCTAGTTTTTTAGCTGACAAATTTGAAGCTGATGGAGTAAAAACTGTTTATCCAGGATTAAAATCTCATCCTTCTCATGAGATTTTTAAGTCAATGATGAATGAAGAATATGGTTTTGGTGGAATGTTAACTATTGATGCAGGATCGTTAGAAAAAGCAAATGCTTTAATGGAATTAATGCAAGAGCGTAATTTAGGGTATTTAGCAGTGAGTTTAGGTTTTTATAAAACATTATTTTCTGCTCCAGGAACATCAACTTCATCAGAGATACCTGAAGATGAACAGGAAGAAATGGGGTTAACTGATGGCTTAATTCGTTTTTCTATTGGGTTAGATAACGATATTGAGCGTACTTATAAAATAATGAAAGCATGTATGTTGGAGGTTGGAGTATTGGAAGAAAACAATATGGTTTCTGTATAAGAAAAAACTTGTTTTATAATAAGAAGTATACGTTTTATATTCGTTTATTCTGTTTTATAATTCGTTACGAGTATATGATAAGGATAATAAAATAAAAAGTCATAACGGTTAGGAGTTATGGCTTTTTTAATTTAATTTTCTCTTGTTGTAGAAAAAAACTTAATTAAATCAGAAATAAATGATAAAAAAGAAAATACCAGGAGACAAATTATTATTGTTTTTAAGTATAGTCTTCTTAGTTGTTTCAATCATAGTTCTTTATGGTACATATGAAAAAATGAAAATTAAAGCAAAAGGTGAGATTGTAATTGTTAAAGTTAAACAAGCGCCAGAAAATTGTTCTATTATTAATTCAAATTGGGATGGTTATTGTAGGCTTGAGTATAAAGATAAATATTATGTGGTAAGAGCAGGTAAAAAGTTTTGCTCATTGGTTTCTGGTAGAGAAAACGTTGAAATGCTAATAAGTGAAGATAGAAATAAAATAATATTTTTAGAAGAGTATGAATCTAGTGAATTTGGAGGAGGTCTTTTTATATTTTTAGTTGCATTGTTTGCGGTTTATAGTTCTATCAAATCCTTACGTTTGCATCATGATTAAAAACTTGAGTATAGTTTTGTTCGTTATATTTTAAAGATAATTAGTACTTAAAAACAAAACATAAAAAAGGTCAGAATTTCTTCTGACCTTTTTGTTTTTATGATGGAATCATCCATTTAAAATTGAATTTAGTATCCGGAACTACAATACGTTCCGTGATTCTATACATTCTGTCTGGTAACTTCATTAAATAATCTCTTGCTTTTTCTGCTTCAGGAGTTAGGTTGGTTATTTTATCAATTTCCCACGTAGTGTTTAACTTCTTTAAAATATCAACATAGTCAAAACCTGTGTATACTCCTACACGTTGAGCTACTGTTGAGAAATCATCAAATAAACTACCTTTTGAGCCAAATGATTCACGTAAGTGCATAGCAGGCATTACTATTTTATGTTTCATCATTTGTTGAAATGCTAACATCATTTCACTAGGATCTATTTTAAAAATTTCTTTTACAAATTCAGAATAGGCTAAGTGATGACGCATTTCATCACCAGCAATAATTTTTGACATTTTAGCTAAAGCTTTATGCCCTTTTTTCTTAGCTATTTTAGCTACGTTTAAATGAGAAATGTAGGTAGCTAATTCTTGAAAACTTGTATACACAAAGTTTTTATAAGGATCAGTAGCTGTACCAATATCAAATCCGTCAGAAATTAGGTGCTGTGTCGTGATTTCAACTTCACGCATATTTACACGTCCTGATAAATATAGGTATTTATTAAGTACATCTCCATGGCGATTTTCTTCAGCTGTCCATGCACGTATCCATTTAGCCCATCCATTGTCAGGTTGTTGCGTTATACCATCTAAATCAAGTAACCAAGATTCATAAGTAGGTAAAGCTTCTTCTGTAATAGTATCTCCTACTAATACAACCCAAAAATCATCATCTAATTCTTTTGAAATCTCTTGAATTTCTTTAACCTCATCAATAAAAGTATCTTTTTGTGAATTAGGTAAAAAATCGGTTGGCTGCCAAATCTTTTCTATAGGTACTAAAAATTTGTCTACAAAACTGTCAATGTTTTTTTCCAGCGTTTGCATTACTTCTTTTCGTATGTTTTGTATTGACATTATATTTATTTTATTGTTGTTTGTTCTTATTGAATTGATGCTTTAATAGTCGTTTCTACACTTTCTAATAATTCATCAAACGGAAGGCTACTTACTTTTATTGGTTTGTGAGTGGTTATTTTAATAGGACTTCCAATTCCTAAAGGGAATTTCCCATATTTAAAAACCTTCCACGAGTTGTTAATTGTTAAAGGTACAACGTACGACTCTTTGTTGTATTTAGTAAGCATTTTTAGCCCGTTAGGCGCAAAGCTTTTTGGTTTCCCGGTTTTACTTCTTGTACCTTCTGGAAATATTACTGCCGACCATTTATTTTTATTTATTTGTTTTGCAAATTTAGCTAATTCAACAATAGCCTGTTTTCCGTCTTTTCTGTCAATCAATGCCGCACCTCCATGCTTTAAGTTAAAAGAGATACTTGGTATTCCTTTTCCAAGTTCTTTTTTTGCAACAAATTTAGGCCAGTGTTTTCTAAAATGCCATATAATTGGTGGTATGTCAAAAGTACTTTGATGATTCGCTACAAAAATTAAACTTGTGTTTTCAGGTAGTTCATGTTTGTTTTCAACTTTAGTTCTGATTCCTAGTAATAAAAGTGATTTTATTAAAAACCAATTCATAATATCAACTACTTTTTGGTGACCGTTTTGACCAAAAAGTTTAAGTCCTAACCATTGTAAAGGATGAAATATTAATAATAAAGAAAAGAATACTAGCCCAAAAATAGATGATAGTATGTAGCTTAAAAATTTCATTGTTTTATTTTTATAAAGTGCAAAAATAAAAAATCCCGCGAAAGCGGGACTATTTATTTGTTTTAAAACCAATTACTCCATGGAATTCTTGATAATATAAGTAAAAGTGCGATACCATAAAAGATAGCAAAACTTTTAAATTTAGCTTCACTTTTAACGCGTTTCTTATGTTTTGACCATCCCATTGTAATTAAAACAATAGCGATAATCATAGTAAGTGGATGTTCAATTGCTAATAATCTTGCTCCAGAATCTTTCATAACTTCTCCTCCGTTAGATTTTAATGCTTTAAACCAAGGTGACATAAAATACCAGCCTAATCCTATAATTAATTGGATATGAGTTGTTATTAATGTGAATAAACCTAAACGGAATTCTTTGTGTGTAAATTCTTTTTTCTGGATTATTCCTATAATAGCGTTTACTACTGTATAAATTAATACTGCTAATACAATATATGCCCAATAAGAATGAATAGTTTTCATCATGATGTATGAATTTAATAAAGCTATAGTAAAATTACAGCTTGTTTTGTTAGTTTTTGTACCTACAAATTTACTGATTTTTATGAATAGTAGACCTAAAAAAAGTAAGCTAACTTTTTTGGATTTTATTATGAAAAAGGTTTTACTTTTCAGTATTCCTTTTTATCTTTTCACAGCAATTTTAATAAATTATAATAGTGAATTCAAAACTTGTTATTGCGCATAGAGGAGCCTCAGGGTATTTACCAGAACATACCATGGAAGCTAAGGCTATGGCCTATGCTATGAAACCTGATTTTATTGAGCAAGATTTAGTACTTAGTAAAGATGATGTTCCAATTGTAATTCATGATATTTATTTAGACGATGTTACTAATGTAGCCTCTGTTTATTCAAATAGAAAACGGAAAGATGGCAGATATTATGTTGTTGATTTTACTTTTGATGAGCTTCAATGTTTAAAAGTAACAGAACGTTTTAATCCAAAAAGTGGAAAGCAGTTTTACCCGAAACGTTTTCCAAAAGGGAAAAGTAATTTTAAACTTCATTCTTTTCAGCAAGAAATTGAATTAATTCAAGGGTTGAATTACAGTACAGGAAATAGTATTGGGATTTATCCTGAAATTAAAAACCCTGAATTTCACTATGAAAATCAAAAAGATATTGCTAGAATAGTAGTAGATATTCTTTTTGAGTATGGGTATAAAACTAAGGAAGATAAGTGCATTCTTCAATGTTTTGACGCTAGAGAACTTGAGCGTATTAGAATAGACTTGCAGTCTAATTTGTTTTTAGTACAACTTATAGAAAATGATGAGGAGGTAGAAAAACTATATTCTTATGCAAAGTATGCAGATGGAATTGGGCCTTGGTATAAACAGATCTTAGATGTAAAAGAAAATGAAAAATGGAAATTTACATCATTGGTTAATGATGCACATGAGTTTGGGTTAAAAGTACATCCTTATACTTTTAGAGCCGATCAATTAAGTGAATTCTCTTCTTTTGAAGAAATGATGCAATTATTGTTTTATGAAGCAAATATTGATGGTGCTTTTACCGATTTTCCTGATAAAATGGTTGCTTTTTTAAAAATGAGTTAAGCATTTTGAAAAAATACTAGTTATAAAAATACTCCGCTATTGATATTTTGTATTTTTGTTTTATGAAAATTCAATTACTTAGTTTTGGTATAGCTAGAGATTTATTGGGCAGTTCTTCTATAGAGATAGAAATTCCTAACGAAACCTCTATTGAAAGCTTTAAAAAAATAATATTAAAGCAGTTTCCAAAAATCGCTAGTGTAAGTTCTTATGCAATAGCTGTTAATGAAGAATACGCAAATGACTCTCTTGTTTTAAAAGAGAATGATGTGGTAGCTATTATTCCTCCAGTAAGTGGAGGGTAATTAGTTTTTCAAATATTTACCAACAAAAAAAGTTCCAAAAGGAAGTAAAGAAAGTAAGCAAACAATACCAAAAGTTACTCCGCTCCATTTTAATTTGTATTTCAATAGAATAGCTAAAATTATATATGCTATAAACAATACTCCATGTGGCATACCAAACATTTTAACATACGTTGGGTCGTCTAAAAAATATTTATAATACATTCCTAGCCCTAGTAATAATATGTAAGATATTCCTTCTAAAAAACTAACTATTTTAAATATGTTTATCATTTTTAATTTATAAGTTTAATTGTAATGCTATTGAAAGGTTTCTTCCAGGAGAAGAAACACCAGATGCGAATTCTTTATAATGTTCATCAAACAAGTTGCTAATGCTTGCTTGTATAGATGCAATTGAATTTAATGTGTATTTACCATATAAGCCAATAGTCATCCAGCTTGGTGTACCATAATATTTATCAATATCTTCTTGAGCGCTTGCATTTATTATAGGTGTTTGATTATGGTTATCAATACCTTCATTAATGTTATAATCTTTAATGTCTTTTTTAGCATTGAATCGTAAGTTAGCACCACCTTCAAACTTCTTATTGGTGTAGTTTATTTCGAAATTACCAAAAAGAGGAGGTATTGAAGACATAGGCTCGTTAAAGTCGTAGCTTTCTCCTTTTGTATACGTTATAAATCCAGAAGTTTTCCAGTTGTTGTGAAGTTTTCCTTGATAGCTTACAGTAAATCCAGTTATATAAGCATTGCCTTTATTTACATTGGCTACAATATCACCGTCTTCTCCATCAAACTGAATTGTTGATTTTCCATTTAGTTGAAAAGCTTCTCTGTATATATAGTTACGTAATAAGGTATAATACACATTTGCACCTATTCTAAATTTACGATTGTTAAAATACTTTTGAACACCAATTTCTGCATTATAAGCGTGTTCAGGTTTCAAATTAATATTAGGAACAGTTATTTTTCCGCTTTTTTCTCTTACTTTTCCTACATCATCAATGTTTGGTGAACGAAAACCAGAAGATATTACAGTGTTTAATTGCCATGTTTTGCTAGGTTTATATACATAACCTATGGTAGCAGTTAAAGCTGTATTATTTACACTAATATCATTATCAGGTAATTTGATAAATTGTTCGTCTACCCATTTGGCAGTTAAATTAGTGTTTGTTAAACGAATTCCTGTGTTTAAGGTAGATTTACTTGTAACATCTTGTCGATAATCAATATATAAAGCTGAACTTAAATAGCTACTTCCTCCATCAGCGTAGCGAGATTGTACACCAAAATAACCGTTGAAGCCATTAATTTCTCCATTTACTATATTTAAAGTTTTACCATAAGAGTTAGATCCAACATCGTTATAGGCAACCTCAAACCCATATCCTAAATTGCGTTGTTTTGCCAAAGGAACAGTAAAGTCTCCATTAAAACTATAAACATTTACAGTTTCTTCTCTATAAGATCTGTCAAGACTTCCAAATTTTCGTAGGATTCTACTTTCTTTTATATTTTGATAAGCAAGAGTAAAAACTCCTTTGTTAAGCCATTTTTTATTTGGGTTAATCTCTAGTTGAGGAGAAATTAATAAACGTTGTTGAGGTCCATAATACCATTCAGCAAATTTTAAGTTTCCAGATTTTAATTCCATTAACTTATCAAAGCGAGGTACATCAGATGAGGTAGAATATTGTAAGTTTAATTTTAAATCAGTTTTTTTTGATAACGGAACATAAAATTTTTGAAGGATATCTGTTTGATTATATCCTGTATTTTTTTGTAAGTTTTGATTAGTGTTTGCAATTGGATTCTCATTGTAATTTCCATTTAAGTTATCAGAATAAAATGGAACTTTCCCCCAGTCTTCAAATCCGTGAGAACGATTTTTCCCCATGGTCAAATCATCAAAATTACTATGTGAAACACTAGTAAAAGATGCCCAATTTTTGAATTGTAATTCAGTAGATATAGTATTCGTTGTTTCGTGATTTACTGTGCTGTAACGTGAAAATAAAGAGTTTTTAACTTGGTTTTTGTCTGATAGTTTAGGTGTTTTGGTATAGTAATGAATAACTCCACCTAAGGCATCTGAACCATAAATTACTGATGAAGGTCCAAAAACAACTTCGGTTCTGTCTAATAAATTAGGAGAAACAGTAATAGCGTTTTGTAAATGTCCTTTTCTATAAATTGCATTATTCATTCGTACTCCATCTACAACTAATAATACACGATTACTCTCCATTCCTCTTAATACTGGGCTACCACCACCGAATTGAGATTTTTGCACTTTTATACCAGGAACATTGGCTAATAAATCAGCTGATGTTTGAGGAGAAACTTTAGCTATATCTTTAGAGGTTATAACTGCTATTTGCTCAGCAATTCTATTTGTTTTTTCACTGTTTTTAAAAACGGATAAAACAACTTCATCTAACTGTTCAGATTCTTTAGATAGATATACTTGATAGTTATTTAATTTTAAAGTAGCTTTTTTTACTTGATATTCAGCATAGGCTACGTGTGAAAAAACAAGTATTTCATTTGTGGAAAAATTTGAAATATTTAGAACACCGTCTTCATTACTAATTGACGATTTAGTTTTTTCTTTATTAAAAACAGCAACAGCGTCGATTGGTTTACCAGTTTCGGCATCAATAACGGTTAATGTTTGTGAAAATATAGGGGTGATTATTATTAAGAAAAGTACTACTATTACTTGCTTCATGATCAACTAAACACAGTTTCTAAAATATCTAACGATTTTGGTTTTCTAAATCCTTCCAAATGTAGTTCAAAATATTGAATTATAATTCGAAGGATAGCTTGTCTTTCGTTTTTATTGAAAGATATACTATTAATTGCATCAAAATTTATGCCTAATAGTTTTTTAAAGAGTGTTAATTCTTTGCCAGTAAGTGTTAATTTTTCATAAGTACTATCTGTAAAACTACCTTCAGTTAAGCTAAAGGCCTCTTTATTAGATTGAGATGTTTCTGGGTAAAATCCTAAAAATTTAGATAAGTTAAGTAAAAAAAGTAAATGGAAATTAGCTACATCAGTATGTGTATCAAGCCAAATTATAGCAGTTTCTATATAGGTATATAAAGCGTCGTTTTTTTCTTCTTCTTGTACGATATTTGATAATACTTCTGATAAGAATAAAATGATAGATTGTTTTATGATAGAAGTATGTATAGTATTATATGGAAACACAACTTGTGCTTCTTTAATTGAGTTGAGGGTGTTTTTATTATTGTGATTGGCTACTATTTGTAATTGGGTTAATGGCTGGAAATAGGCAGTTTTTAATTTTCCTTTTTTAGATTTTAGAACCCCTTTAATCATATAAGATTTGACTCCTTCTTCAAGGGTAAAACATTTAACAATTAAACTGGTATCTCCATATTTAATAGTATTGAAAACTATTGCTCTTGTGGATATAACTGACATTAGTTTATAATTGCAATTTTTGTAGAAGACGTTTCTGAATTATCATCTGTAGATAGTAATACAATATATACTCCAGAGGCTACTCTAACTCCAGCTAAATTTCGTTTATTCCAGGTTACTTTACCTCCTTTTAATTGTTGTCCTTCTATCACATTTGTTTCATATACTAAATTTCCAGCAACATCTAAGATTTTTACATTAGTACCTTTAGGTAAATGAGATCCGTTACGGCCATCAATGGTTACGATGTCATGGTTTTTTAATACAGGATTAGGATAGGCATATACTTCTCCTAATTCTTCACCAAAAGGAGATACCTTACTGTTATAAGCAACCATACCTTTGTTTGTAGCAAAATATACTTTCCCTGTAGTGTTATCTACACTAATTTTTATAATTTTATTTGAAGGTAAAGGAGAGTTGTCTTTATTAAATTTGGCTAAAGTTTTTTGTCCACTAGGGTTTGTGTATAAAACACCTCCAGCTTCAGTTCCAAACCATTTATTATCTGCTCCATCAACTTTAATAGAATTAATGGTTTGATCACCTAGTAATTTTTTAGGAATACCTTCATCTAAAATAATGATTGGAGCTGCATCATTTATAGTGCTATCAAAAATTCCAGAAGCATTTGTGAATACAACTAAGCCTGTTAAAGTTCCTAGCCAAATTCTGTTATTTCTATCTACAGCAACTGTACGTACATTTAAATTTGGTAAACTTCCTTTAGTAGCTTCAGTAGTTAGCGCTTTTTTTCTATCTCCAGTTTCATTAAAAGCATAAACACCATTTCTACGCGTACCTATCCAAACGGTATTGGTTTTATCAATAACAACTTCATTCATTCCTAACTTATTATTTAGGGTAACTATAGATTGAATATCAAAATTAGTCCATTGCCCAGTTTGGGATAGTTTTTTTAATCTTTTTGAAGCTCCTAGGTTAGTAACCCATAAATTTCCTTGATTGTCAAATGCTGTTCCACCAATTCTTATGGTAACTCTATTTGGTAAACTTTTTTCTATGTCTTCTAAAGGGCTATTTAGTTGATTGAAGAAAGTTTTTATATTGTCATCCTCAACATGTAGCAAACCTCCAGTTAAAGGAGTGTTTATTTGAGTTCCTGATATATCACCATAAGAGCTAATAAATACTGAGTTATCTTTTGTTTTGTCAATGCTTATAGATGTTAAATCACCTAAAGGAAAACTAGGGTTGAAAGGCGTATTTAGCCAGTCTTTACCATTAAAATGAGAAAAACCATTTCTTTTTTGTAATGGAGTATAGGCAGCATCATATCCTCCGTATACAACCCATAAATTATTGTTGTGGGCTTCAATTGAAAAAATATCATTTAATAATGGTCCATTAGGATGTATTTCTTCTAGGGTAGTTGTCGAGGTAGTAGTTGTTTTTAAAATTCCATATTTATTAGTTGCCAAATAAATATCATTATTTTCTTCTAACGCTTCATGTAAATTAAAACTGAAACTACTAGTTTGGTTTACTTGTGTAATTTGAGTTAATCTTTTGTCTAAAATTACTGCACTTGTTTTTAGAGCTACTGATAAACTACTTGTTGAGCTTTTTAAACCTTGAATTTCTTCACTAAAAGTTCTCAGGGTAGAAATAGTTGGTCCTTGTACTAATATCAATTCATTATTTCTAGATGCCAATAGCTGGTTGTTAAATACAGTAATATTGGTATAATTGCCAGGAAATCTTAATGTCCAATTGTTAAAGTCAATTAAATTAGGGTTATTGGCATTAGCAATGTAAATTCCACTTGAAGTGGCAGCGTAAATTCTATTGTCAAAAACGGCTATTTGATTTATTTTTTCATCAGATGACCCAGCTCCAATAAAGTAAGTGTCTCCAAATTCTAAGTTTTCAATATCGTATACAACAATAGCAAATGAAGTAGAGAGGTATAGTTTGTTGTTGTATTCGTATATGTGATTTATTCGTTTTTCTCCTGTTTGATTAAAATTTGTTATTTCTGGAGATGTTGTGATTTTCCCTTTTTCGTCAATTATTTGTAGTAAACCATCTTCATAACCTACTACTAATCTTTTAAAGGTTTCATTATAATATATTGTAGAGGTAGTTCCTCCTGATAATCCTTGAACTGAAGATATTTTATTAATTTCTTTCGTTTGAGTATTATATACAAATACAGCATTGTCAGTTACTGCATAAATTAATATTCCAGATTTTATAAAATCTTTTACATTAGTGTATGAAAATAAATCCTCCCATTGATTACTGTAATCAGTTTGAGAAATTAGCTTAACGCTTATAAATAATAGAAAAAACAGTGTTATTTTCTTCATAATAGAACTCAAAGATATTTATTATTAACGATAAAAAAAGGTACATTCGTACAAATTTGATTTCAATTTTTATGGTTTTAGAAATAGAGCGTAAGTTTTTGGTTGCTTCTGATGATTATAAATTTATAGCACGTAAGAAGAATTATATAAAACAAGGATTTTTAAATTCTGATAAACACCGGGTGGTTAGAGTTAGGATAAAAGATGATCTTGGGTTTTTAACAATAAAAGGACCTTCAAATAAAAGTGGCACTACTCGTTTTGAATGGGAGAAAGAAATAACTAAAAGTGAAGCTGAAAACTTATTGAGTTTGTGTGAAGAAGGAATTATTGAAAAGTATCGATTTTTAGTTGATATAGATGCGCATACTTATGAGATAGATGAGTTTTTAGGTGATAATTTAGGACTTATTGTTGCTGAAATTGAGTTAAAAAGTGAAGATGAAAACTTTAAAAAGCCTAATTGGCTGGGTAAAGAAGTAACAGGAATAGTTAAGTACTATAATTCTAATATAAGTAAATTACCTTTTAATAAGTGGTAAAAAACCTGCTTGAATGCCAAGCAGGTTTTGAAATAAAAAGAAACTATCCCCGTTATTCTTTTATTACACTTATCGTTTTTGAATGTTTATTAGAAAAAATCTTTAATAAATACATTCCTTTATCTTTAATTACAGTATCATCAATAATAATTGAATTAGAAGATGATGGAATTGCTTTCCCGTAAATATATCTTCCTAGTAAATCATAAACCTCTAATTTTATTTCACCTTGATTTTTGAAGTTTGATATGTTAATTTTAGCTTCTGTTTTAAATGGGTTTGGTACGACAGATGTTATGCTAGAATCAAAACTGTTTTCATTGTAGTTTGGCCCAACACTACCTCTTGTTTCTGTAGTGATATTTCCATTAGCAGTTTTGTTATATGCATAATCTGTTATTGAATATGATTTTCCATCATTAGCTACATTTATATGAAACCATCCATAATGAGTGTTTCCATTTATTTTAAATGTAAAACCTATAAATCCAGTTTTTCCATTAGAAGTCGAATAATCATTAGAGCTTACCACGTAACTATTAGATTCTGCTACAAAATTACTAGAAGAGCCAACGGTTACACCTTCTGCTAAAAGAGATACGTTTTTGGTATTCCCTTCGCAAACAATGTCTTTATTGTAAGTAACAAGTCTAACTGAATTACTACTGTACCATGCTCCATATCCAGTATCATCTCCAGTCTCTATTCTGAAAAATTTCCATGTATTACTTGAATTCACAGTTAAATCTGGAATATCAACATATACAATATCGTTATTTGTGCTACAAGGTGCACAACTACCTCCACAATCAATACCAGTTTCATCACCATTTTGGATTCCATCACTACAACTTGGAGCTACATCACCATTAATAATTATTTTATAATCTTCAACTTCACCATAACTAAAAGATTCACATGATGTTGGAGTACCATTGTATTTCATAGAAACTCTCATTCTTGTGTTTCCTAATTTAGCAGATGTAGGTATTGTGAATTGACCTGTAACAGAAGTGTCTTTTGAAGCAGCTTTACTCCAAACTTGTTCGCCACTATCAGTAAAATCACCATTTTGATTGTAATCTATCCAAACACTATACCCCTCTGAGTATACTGTACTTCTCCAGCTTGGAGTTATGGTAATTGAATAATTACCTTCTTTGGATAGAGAGGTTGATATACTTCCAGTATAATCTTCATACCCGTTATTTGATCCTGATGAACTATTATTAATTGTATTTAATTCAACTTTGCTGATAAATTCATCATTTACACTTTTACCATTAGAGTTACAATAGTTTATTACAACTGCACAAGGTTCACATGAACCACCACAATCTATGCCGGTTTCGTCTCCATTTTGAATACCGTCTGAACAAGTTGCTCCAGTGGTTCCATCCCACACCTTGCTTCCAGCTTTAATAGCGCCAAAAGGTTCTGTACTATATGCATAATCTAACAAACTATAAGAGGTTCCGTTGTTGTTAACTCTAACTCTGAACCAGCCATAATTAGTTTTTCCAGGATAAAGTTCTAATTGAAAACCTATATAAGCAGTTTGATTGTCCCAGGTAGTATGGTTTGCGTCTCTAATAACATGCAAGTCAGGATAAGCACCTCCATCTACCCATGAGCTTTGTTGGTCAATTACTGCGTTTGACTGAATAGGAGTTACATTTCTAGTTCCAGATTGGCAAACTAAAGCTTTTTGATAGGTTTCTAGTTTAAGTGAATTGTTTTCAAAAAAGGTCCCAAATCTATTATTAGAAGCTCCTTCAATTCTAAAAAATGTCCATGTTTTACCTGAGTTTGCAGTGTAGTCTTGATTGTCTGTGTACACAACTTTATATGGGTCGTAGAAAGAAAAATTAAATGTTACTTTGTCGGAAT
Source organism: Tenacibaculum halocynthiae (assembly GCF_964512825.1). Taxonomy (NCBI): domain Bacteria; kingdom Pseudomonadati; phylum Bacteroidota; class Flavobacteriia; order Flavobacteriales; family Flavobacteriaceae; genus Tenacibaculum; species Tenacibaculum halocynthiae. The sequence continues at coordinate 141,243 of NZ_CAZELG010000017.1, forward strand.
TTAAAGATGAGGTTCCACCTGAAATAGCAGCATTTTTAAATGTAATTGCTCCGTTAGTATTGTTGGCTACTGAATGTGATGAAGCTTGCCCAGTAAAACTAACACTTAGAGTATTGTTATTGGTAACTGTTATTTGCGCTGAGATTCCTTGAGGTAAGTTTGTGTCAAAATGAGTTCCTAAGTTTAAGTTTCCAGAACTTTGAGTAAAAGTACCTCCTTGTAGTGTAATAGTTCTTGATTCATTCGCTATTGAACCATTATTTGCTAAAGCTTCTTCAACAGTTGCTGTATCTACAACTAAAGTGTTTCCGTTTAAATTTACTCCAGTTGCTGTTAAATTTGCAGGCTGCCATAAAGGTTTTCTAGCTGGGTGTTCTAATGCTGCAAGCATTCTATTTACTTGTCCTTGAGTATACATTTTTCCGCATCCAGCAGCAGCGTCATATCCCATATAGTTTTCGTAGTTTATTAAATTTCCACAATCACTTGCACCAACTACACAGCCATCATCACCTGATTGTTCATCTTCTTTAGGAGTATCACTTACATAATCTCCATTAGGGTCATTACATCCACCTTCAAATGTGTGAATTAAGTTTAACCAATGCCCAAATTCATGAGTAAAAACCGAAGCAAACTCTTTATTAGTATTTCCATGAATATATTGGCCATTGTAAACAACTCTAGCTGTGTTGTTGTCTGACATTGTTGTATTAGGATACCATGCAACTCCAGAGTTAGTTGTTTTACCATCAGCGTAAAGGTCGCCCATTATATATACATTCATATATTTATAGTTGTCCCATGCGTCAGCGGCTATTTGTTCATCATATCCTCCTCCGTTTCCGTATCCAGATTTTTCTGTATGAAAAACAACTCCGTTAGTACTACCTCCATTAGGGTCTATTTTAGCTAATGCAAAACGAATACTTAAAGTTGATTTTCTTCCGTTAAAAACTGGGTCAATTGAATTAAAGTCATCGTTTAATCCATTAAAGTCGTCATTTAGTTTATCTAATGCTACTTTAACCTTATCATAGGTCACTGTTTTTCCATTTTGTACAGCTCCATATACATGAACAACTACTGGTATGGTATATGTTTCGCCAGCTCTGTTGTGTTTGTGGTGTTTTTTTTCTTTAACCATTTTTTGAGTTAAAACGTTAAAGTTGTCGTATTCTATTTTAGATTTTGGGTATTTTAAGAATACTTTTTGATTTTCTCGGGTTACCTTACAATCTTGTGCAGATAGCTTTGTTGTGTAAAAAAATAATAAGCATAAGAAGGGTAAAAAAATAGTTTTTTGTTTCATAATGTGTTGTTGTTTAATTGATTACTCAAAATTACACTTATGAAATATTTTAAATTAATACAATACTAACCAAAATAGGTAATAAATTATCAATTAATAATAAATTAACTTTAATATTATATTTAATTTATTTTTTTAACAAAAAAAGACCAAGATAACTTGGTCTTTTCATGAATAAATTGTGAGCCCCCCTTAAAAATTCACAATCCCTTTCTTTTCATACTTCTAATTTACAAAAGTATATAGTGTTATTTTTCGTTATTAAACAACTGGAAGAAAAACGTAAATAAAACATGTGTATTTAACAATAACTGGTAAATTGATTGGTTTTATAAGTCAGTTTTAGGAAAAGTTAAGCTAACTTTAGTTCCGTTCTTTCCTTCATCTAAAAGATCTTTAATTTGAATTTGAATTTTGTTTCCATACATTAATTCCATTCTTTCTTTCACAATGTTTATTCCGTAAGATTCTTTAATGTGCATCTGTTTGTTTTTTATGCTCTTACTTTTCTTAATTCCTATGCCATTATCAGTAATTAATACTTTTATGTGGTTTTTTACAGCTGTTATTTCAAGTGATATTTTTTTTTCTTTCTCTTCTAATTGTAAGCCATGCCAAATGGCGTTTTCAATAAAAGGTTGTAAGAATAAAGGAACTACTTTTAGTTTTGAGCTATCTATATTTTTATTAATTAAAACATTAAATTCAAATCCTTTTTTTAATCTCATTTGTTCTAGTTTCACATATATTGATAGAATCTCAAGTTCTTTAGTTAGGCTTATAGCGTTTTCGTTTGTAACATCAAGAACTTTTCTTATTAAAAAAGAAAACTTGGTTATAAAATTTGAGGCTTCATCTATTTTATTTTGAATAACAAAGTTGTTTATTGAGTTTAAAGAGTTGAATAAAAAATGAGGGTTCATTTGGTTTTTTAATGCAATTATTTTTAATTGAGATATTTGATTACTTTGTTTAAGAAGATTTATTTCAACTTCTCTTTTCTTTTCTAAGATTTTTCTAAAATGTGTTCCTATTAAAATAGCAAAAAATGTGCTTTGAATAATTGCTCCAACAAAATAATAGAACATTCTATGAACAGGGAGATTTATTAAGTACTGATCACCTTTTATCATCTTTAAAGAACTAATATTAGCAAAGACTAAAAACAAAATAGAACCTAAGAGTAAGTATAAAACTTGAGCTGTTTTAATTTTTGATAGTAAATAAAACACATAAAATGCAAATAGCGTGGCTATGGGTAACGAATAAGCAACTGCCATTTTTTGAGCTTCGTATCCGTAGAAAAATTCAATTATAATTAGTACGATAGAAAACAGTATAAGTGTTCTGGATAGTAATAAAACCCCATAATCTAGTTTAGGAAATCTTTTTTTGCTTTTTGTTAACTCTCTACAGAAATAAATAAAAAAGACATAGCCTATGTATTGAATTGAAAAACTTATGTATTGGTAGCAGTATTGAACAGATTGATGTTCAAAAATATCTCTTAAAAGATAAACTGTTAAGCAAAAGAGATATCCACTATAAAACTTATGGATTTTATCCTTGTTTTGTGCATAGAATATTATATGATATACAAAAAGAACAATTAAGCCACCTCGTATCCATTGATAAAATGTAGAAGAAATATCTAACAGCATTATTTGTCTAGCCTCAACTTATCGATTAAAAGATTTTTTTTTCTTCTGCTAACACTAACAACTACTCCATTACTTAAAGTTATTTCATTTCCCCCTTTGTTGTACTCTGTTACATAATTAAGATTTATTACATAAGAATTATGAACTCTGTAAAAGTCAGGGTAGTCGAACTTTTTTTGTACTTCTTTTAATGTTTTTGTTACTATAATTTTTTTTCCTGTATTTAGAAAAATTGTTGTGTAGCTTTTATCGGATTTTAAATAGATAACATTTTCTTTAGCTATTAAATACACTTTTCTGTCAGCAGAAACATTAATCCTATTGATGAGGTTGTTCCCAATCGCTTTTTCATGCAATTGTTTACTAACTTTAACAAAAGTAAGTTGTAATTCATCAATGTCTATAGGTTTTAGAAGATAGTCAATTGCATTTGCCTTTACTGCCTTAATGCCATATTCATCATGAGCAGTTGTAAATACAACTCTAAAGTTTCTTTCAGGAAATTTTTCAAGGAAAGTAAAACCATCCATTTCTGGCATATGAATATCTAAAAAAACTAAATCAGGGTTTAATTCTTTAACTAGGTTTACGCCAATAATAGGAGAACTACATTTTACAATATTTAAATCGTCATTTACTATACATTTTTTAATTTTCCACTCCAATGCTTCTAATGCATCTTTTTCATCATCAATTAAAATAATTTTCATCATAATGCCCTTCTTATATCAATTTCTGAATGGGGGAAGAAATTGATGTATAGTTAATTAATTATTTGTTTAGTCGTTAAAAACTAAACAAATCAACTTGTCTAATAAGGTGTTTATGAAAAGAAAGTTCTTAAATATAATAAAATATTGTTACAAAATGACTGATGCTACCAAAAAGAACGAAAACATGAAATATTGCGTGATTGTATTTTATTTTTTTTATAGAATACAGTATGGCACCTATTGTATAAAAAGCACCACCTAAAATTAAAAAGAGTAATCCATTTTCTGGTAAGCTTGCAGCCAGAGGTTTTATGAAAAAAATTACTTGCCAGCCCATTAATAAATATAGTGCAGTAGATAATTTATCATATTTACCAGTGAAAAAAAGTTTTAAAATAACTCCAGTAAGAGCAAATAGCCAAACAAAACCAAACATATACCAACCTAATTCTTTTGGAAGAGTAATTAAGCAAAAAGGAGAATAACTTCCTGCTATTAGTATATATATGGCAGCATGATCAAAAATATTTAACCTTCTTCTCTTTTTAGGATCTTTGGCAGCATGGTAAAAGGTAGAAGCGCTATATAAAACGATTAAACTAACTCCATAAATGATGAAACTTATTAATTCCCAAAAATTAGTATAATTTAATGATTTAGTAATTAAAATAGGAAATGCTATTATGCTTAATAATAATCCTAAACCATGAGTAGCTATATTTAACCACTCTTCTTTTTTACTATAACGGTAATTTAATTTTTCACTCATTATTTAATTTGTTAGTGTCTTTCATATATAACTTATCATTTTTTAATTCATTATAAGTCAGAGTAAATACTTTTTGTTTTAGCTTTTTTCTTTCTTCAATTTTTAATCCTTTTGTTTCAATGAAGTTACATTGTTTAACTCTAAAAGTACCGGGTCTTCCTTTAAAAATATTCCAAGAGAAAAAACGTTTACAGTCATAGTAAACTTGAGGAACTATAGGTATTTGATGTTCAATTGCTAAGCTAAAAGCACCGTTTTTAAAAGGTGCTAATATTATATCTTCTTCGGGTACTAAACCTTCGGGAAAAATACCAACACTAGTTCCGTTTTTAAGTCTTTTTTTAGCCATTTCATAAACTCTTTTTCTACTTTTTTCTGAGCCTCTATCAACCATGATAACTACTTTTCTATAAAAGAAACCAAAAACAGGTATTTTAACAAGTTCTTTTTTTCCTACAAAAACAATTGGATTTTTGCTTAAAGCGATCATAACCCATGGGTCTAATAATGATGCATGATTAGCTATAAACATATAGCTTTTGTTTTTTTCTATCTTTTGTTCTTTCTTTATTTTTAGGCGAAAGCCCATACCATAAATTAAAAGAAAAGACCAAGCTCTGACCATTTTCCAAAAAGTAGGGTAGTATTTTTCATCAGAAGTTAACACTAATAAAAATGGCAGCATTATAATTATTGTACTAAACATTAAAATGTAAAACCAAATTCTCCAAACTAGTAAGAAAGGTAATTTAAAATACTTCATGGTTGCTAATGTAGTAATTTCTTTTGTTTGATAAATTTTAACCTTATTTTTGCTCATATTAGTTAAGCTTTGATGGCTTATCAAACAATCATAATTATTTACAAAACTACAGATGTCAAGAATTTTAACAGGAGTACAAAGTACAGGAACTCCACATTTAGGTAATTTATTAGGAGCTATTATGCCAGCAATAGAGATGGCAAATAATCCTGAAAATGAATCATTTTTGTTTATTGCCGATATGCACTCTTTAACTCAAATTAAAGAAGGAGAGCAATTACGTGAAAATACTTATAGTACTGCTGCAACTTGGCTTGCTTGTGGAATTGATATTAACAAAACTGTATTTTACCGTCAAAGTGATATTCCTGAAGTAACTGAATTGTCTTGGTACTTAAGCTGTTATTTTCCATATCAGCGTTTAACATTAGCTCATAGTTTTAAAGATAAAGCTGATAGGTTAGCCGATGTAAATAGTGGTTTGTTTACGTATCCTATGCTAATGGCTGCTGATATTTTATTATATGATGCAGAAATTATTCCTGTAGGTAAAGATCAGTTACAGCATTTAGAAATGACACGTGATGTGGCTAATAGATTTAATAACATTGTTGGAGATACATTAGTACCGCCAAGGGCAGAAATTAGTGAAAACACACAGTTGATTCCTGGTACTGATGGAGAAAAAATGAGTAAATCTAGGAATAATATTATCAATATTTTTTTACCAGATAAAAAGTTACGTAAACAAATAATGGGTATTCAAACGGATAGTACTCCTTTAGAGGAGCCTAAAGATCCGGATACTGATAATGTTTTTGCTATTTATAAATTATTAGGATCTGAAGAGCAAATTAATGAAATGCGAGCTAATTATGAAGGTGGTAATTATGGTTATGGACATGCAAAACAAGCGTTGTATGAGTTAATTGTTGAAAAGTTTGCTGATGTACGTGCTAAGTATAATCACTATATGGAAAATCGTCATGAAATTGATGAGGCTTTAGCTGTGGGTGCTGATAAGGCAAAAGCAGTTGCTAAAAGTGTTTTAGAGAGAGTTCGTGAAAAAATAGGATATTAACCTAAACAATAAAATTATGAGATATTTATTTATTTTAAGTAGTATGTTTTTTTTTCTTTCTTGTTCAACAAAACAAAAAAAAGAAATAATTGCTGAAGCTTCTTGTGGGCAATGTAAATTTGAATTGAAAAGTCAAAATGGTTGTGATTTAGCTATAAAAATAGATGATAAGGCTTATTTTGTTGAAGGAGCAAATATTGATGATTTTGGTGATGCTCATGACGAAAAAATAGGTTTTTGTAATGTAGTTAGAAAAGTAAAAGCAACAGGGATACTTGAGAATGATAAATTTATAGCATCTTCTTTCGAGATAGTTAAGTAAGCTTAAAATTATATACATGTAAAAACAAAAGACTGAGGTTAATCTCAGTCTTTTTGTTTTATTGAAGTGTTATTGTTTATAACATATTTCTTATACTTACCATCTTTGTATCGATGGTATATAAATATTGGCATTAAAATAAAAGACATATAAAAAATACCTAAGCCCATTACAATGTGTGCTTTTTCATGATTGGTGTTTAGTAGGTACACCCCTGTGGCCATCCACACTAAAAAAATAATAAATAAAATTTTAATTATTGTTTTCATTTATCAAAAATGATTTTGCTGCAAAAATAGTTTATAAATTAATAGGATAAGAAACTTGTAATAGATTTTATTTTCCGTAAAAGCGATTTAAAAACTCTTTTAAATCTTCTCTTGATGGAGGTTTTCCTGAAAAAGGAACCATATTCCAACGATCTCGATCTTTTTTTAATTCAAACCTAAACATTGATGTTTGAGCATTTTTAGGGTTTAATAAAGGGTACCGTAAGTCTAAGTATTGAACATTAGCAGAAGAATCCATAGGAACTAAATTGTAGTACTCATTACTAAACCAAGTTAACGTTTTAATATCTGGATGAGAGATGTTAAGTAAATGCCTGTTTTTAGGAATGGTTAAAATGGTGTCAACTTTAGATGTAGAATCAAATAAAGAGTAAAAACCAACTTTATAGCTAGTTTCCGTTTCAGCAATACCATACCATAAAATATTATTAAAAATAGTTGGTTGAACAGAATACCTGCTATAGTTAATGCTTGAGTTGTCAAATGAGTTTTTAAAAACAGTATTAACGTATAATTTGTTTACAATTGTGAAAAGCATGTAGGCAGAACTAATATAAATTCCAGCTTTTACCCACCAATTTCTTCGTGTTCTTTTTCTGTTATAAAACATAGCTGTTACTAAACAGAGGAGAAAAGGTAGGGTGTATAAAGGGTCTACAACTGAAATATTATTAAAAGCAACTCTATAGTCAGAAAAAGGTAAAAATAGTTGAGTTCCATAGGGTGTAAAGCTATCTAAAATAGGATGAGTAAAAATAGATAAGAAATAGAGCCAAATCCAGTTTTTTAAAGTTGTAGTTCCGAGTCGTTTTTCTTTGTTGTATAATTTGTATGTAATCCATCCAAAGACAAAAGAACCGATAAGTGCAAATACTATTGAATGCATAAAGCCACGGTGAAAAGCCATAGCATCTATTTCATTTCCATATAACCATCTACCAATAAAAACGTCTAAATCAGGAATAGTTCCACCAATAGCTCCGAACAGCATAGCCTTATTTCCAATCTTTTTACCTAAGGCAATTTCGCCACAAGCGGCACCTAAAACAATTTGTGTTAATGAATCCATAAGAGGCAAAAGTACTAAACTGATTCTACTTGTATAATTCTTTACAAAATCGTAACATTACACATCCAAAAAATACTACGTAATGCAAGATGATAAAAACTTATCTGAAATAGAAATTGAAGATCAAAAGATTATAGAAAATAAAGAATTAAGTATATGGGAAGCATTGGTGCCTGTGCTTGCTTTAATAGGTATGTTGGCATATAATGTTTTTGTATATGGAGATGATGCTTTAAGTGGAAGTAATCAATTTATTTTATTACTAGGAGGGGCAGTCGCTGCTATTGTAGGGTTCAGGAATAAAGTTTCTTATGAGAGAATGATGGAAGAAGTAGCTGAAAATATAAAATCAACTGCTGGTGCAATTTTAATATTGTTAATGGTTGGAGCATTGGCGGGAACTTGGTTAATAAGTGGTGTTATTCCTTCGATGATATATTATGGTTTACAATTACTAAATCCTACAATATTTTTGGTAGCCTGTTTAGTTATTTGTGCAGTTATTTCTATAGCTACTGGGAGTTCTTGGACTACAGCAGCCACAGTTGGTATCGCATTAATAGGTATAGGTGAAGCTCTAGGGATTTCTTTAGGTATGACAGCTGGAGCAGTTTTGTCTGGAGCTTATTTTGGGGATAAAATGTCACCAATGTCAGATACAACTAATTTAGCGCCAGCAATGGCTGGAACTGATTTGTTCACACATATAAAATATATGGCTTATACAACTGTTCCTACTTTTGTTGTGACGATTGTATTTTTTATAATTTTAGGGTTTACTCAAACAGCGACAGGAGAAGCTGATACACAAAGTATGTTAGTGGATATTGATAAGGCATTTAATATTAGCCCTTGGTTGTTTTTAGTACCGGTATTAGTAATAATTTTAATAGTAAAAAAGACACCTCCTTTAATAGCTTTATTAGCAGGAACAATTTTAGGTGGAGTTTTTGCCTTGATTTTTCAGCCTCAGGTAGTTGCTCAAGTAGCAGGCGTTAAGAGTTTGGATTTTAATTCAGCGTATAAAGGAGTGATGCAAGCTATTACAGTTGAAACTTCTGTGGCAACAGATAATGAAGTTTTGAAAGATTTGTTTACAGCAGGAGGAATGAAGAAAATGCTTGGGACAGTTTGGTTAATTTTATTAGCTATGGTTTTTGGTGGTATTATGGATGCTATTGGGGCTTTAGCTAGAATTAGTAGTTTCATGTTAGGTTTATTTGATTCTGTGTTTGGTTTATTTGCAAGTACTGTAGCAACATGTATAGGGTTAAACTTTACTGCATCTGATCAGTATTTGGCTATAGTTGTTCCAGGTAAAATGTATTCTAAAGCGTATGCAGATAAAGGGCTGGCTCCAGAAAATTTAAGTAGAACTTTAGAAGACTCAGGTACTGTTACCTCAGTGTTAATTCCTTGGAATACTTGTGGAGCTTATCATTCAGGTGTTTTAGGTGTGCCAGTTGTAGATTACGCATTTTATGCAATGTTTAACTGGTTGAGTCCGTTTATGACATTATTATTCGCTGCTTTTAGAATAAAAATAAGACAAATAGTAAAAAAATAATTAATAGCCTCACTTTTAGTGGGGCTTCTTTTTTATGATACAGGAAGCAAAAATAGAAGAATCAGCATTGTTAACCGAAATAGCTTTGGTTTCTAAAGCTTATTGGGGGTATTCTAAGGAACAAGTTGAAAGCTGGAGAAAAGATTTAACTATTAGTGTTAAAATGATTGAAGAAATGATGATTTATACATTTATTCAAGAAACAAATGTAGTTGGTTTTTATGCTCTAAATCCTCCAGTTGAACAATCTATTGAGTTAGAAATGTTGTTTGTGTTACCAAATTATATAGGGAAATCGATAGGGAAACAGTTGTTATTACATTCTTTTAATGAAGCAAGAAAATTTGACGTTGATGAAATGACGTTATTGGCAGACCCGAATGCTGTTTCTTTTTATAAAAAACAGGGTTTTGAAATTATCGCAAAAAAAGAAAGCTCAATACCTAATAGGTATTTACCAATAATGAGAAAAAAATTATCAAGAAGGTAAAAAAACTCATGTATTTTTGTTGAATGAATTTTCCAGAAAAACTTCAGAAAAAACTTCAGAAAAGAATACATAATAATTCTTTGAGGTCTCTTGGTGAAAATAGAAATTTAATTGATTTTTCATCTAATGATTATTTAGGGTTTTCAAAGTCTGAAGAGATATTTAAAAAAGCACATCAGTTTTTGGTAACTAATAAAAGTATTCAAAATGGAGCAACAGGTTCCCGTTTGTTATCAGGTAATTATGATTTGTACTCTTTAGTTGAAAAAGAACTGTCTGTTTTTCATAATATAGAAGGAGCATTGTTGTTTAATTCAGGCTATAATGCAAATCTTGGTGTTTTCTCTTCAGTTCCTCAGCGTGGTGACTATATCTTATATGATGAGTTAATTCATGCCTCAATTAGAGATGGAATTCAATTATCTAATGCTAAACAATATAAGTTTAACCATAATGATATAAAGCATTTAGAAGATCGAATTATATCAATAAAAAAAGAATTTAAAAATAATGATTCAGCTATATATGTTGTAACAGAATCTGTTTTTTCAATGGATGGTGATATTCCTGATTTAAAAAAAATGGTTGAAATATGTGAGAGTCATCAGGTGTTTTTTATTGTTGACGAAGCACATTCTGTTGGAGTTTTTGGAATGAATGGGCGTGGCTTGATACAAGAATTAGGTTTAGAAAATAAAATTTTTGCAAGAATAATAACTTTTGGAAAAGCGCTTGGGAGCCATGGAGCTGTAGTTTTAGGAAGTCAAAAACTGAAAGAATACTTAGTGAATTTTTCAAGAAGTTTTATTTACACCACAGGATTACCACCTCATGCTATTGCAACTATAAAACAAGTATATCAATTACTTGAAAGTATTAATGGGGTTAAAAGCATACAACAACTTCATGAAAATATACATCACTTTCAAACAGAAATAGAAAGATTACAGCTTAATTTTATAAAAAGTAAGTCAGCAATACACTGTTGTGTTGTTTCTGGAAACGAGCAAACAAAGCGGATAGCTAAAAGAATGCAGGATAATGGCTTTGATGTTAAACCTATTTTATCTCCTACTGTAGCTGAAGGGCAAGAAAGACTTCGTTTTTGTTTACATAGTTACAACACTAAAAAAGAAATAACACAAGTTTTAGAGAACCTTAGTACCTTTGTAATGTAAAATAAATAGCATGAGAGATGATTATACAATTTTAACTGTATTTGAATATTCAACAGAAGCACAACTTATAAAATCTAAATTAGATTCAGAAGGTATTAGAACTATGTTAATGGATGAAAAAACTGTTGATTCTGATCCTTTAATAAGTCAGGCAATAGGAGGTGTAAAATTATTAGTACACAATGAAGATTTAGAAAGAGGGTTGAGTATTTATAATGAAATTAGAGATTATGAAAAAGATAAAGATGGAAAAGAAATTCATTGTACTAAATGTAATTCTTCTAGAATTTTAGTAGCACCAGCTCAAAGAAAAAGTATATTTTATATGTTGTTTCCTTTTTTTGAAAAGAGAAAATTAATATGTAATGAATGTAAAACAATTTTTTAATGCAACATAAATATTTTGTCACAGGTATTTCAACAGAAGTAGGTAAAACGGTTATTTCTGCAATTATTACAGAAGCGCTCGAAGCCGATTACTGGAAACCTGTTCAAGCAGGAGAATTAGATAATTCTGATACTTTAAAGGTAGAAAGATTGATATCTAATAAAATTTCTAAGTTTCATCCAAATTCATACGCTTTACATACGCCTATGAGCCCGCATGCAGCAGCTGAAATTGATGGTGTTGCTATTGATGTTAATGAAATTAAAGAACCAATAACAAAAAATAATTTAGTAATAGAAGGTGCAGGCGGTGTTTTAGTCCCTTTAAATGATTCAGAAACAATTTTAGATATTATAAAACCAACTTATAAAGTAGTTGTTGTTTCTCGACACTATTTAGGAAGTATTAATCATACCTTATTAACGGTTGGTTTGTTAAAAGATAAAGGGTTTGATGTGTCAATTGTTTTTTCAGGTTCTGAGCATAAAACTACGGAGAGTATTATTAAAAAAATGACGGGAATACCTATAATAGGAAGAGTTGATGAAGAGCCATATTTTGATGAAAATGTAATTAAAGAATACGCTGCAAAATTTAAAAATAAATTATGAGCTTAACAGAAAGAGATAAAAAATATATTTGGCATCCCTTAAAACAGCATCAAACTCATCCAGATAGTTTAGGTATTGTAAAAGCCAAAGGATGTATATTAACTGATGAAAATGGAAATGAATATATTGATGCTATTTCATCATGGTATACCTGTATGTTTGGTCATTGTAATGATTATATTATAAACAAAGTGCATCATCAAATGCAGCAGTTAGATCAAATAATGTTTAGTGATTTTACACACCCCCCTGCTGTTGAGTTATCAGAGAAGTTGATAAACATTTTACCTGAAAATCAAGCAAAGATTTTTTTTAATGATAATGGGTCAACCAGTGTTGAAGCTGCAATAAAAATGGTTTTACAATACTATTTTAATAGGGGAGATAAACGAACTGTATTTGTTGCTTTTGAAAACGGTTTTCATGGAGATACTTTCGGAGCTATGTCAACATCAGGACTTTCGGTTTACAATGGACCTTTTGAAGAGTTTTTAATGGATGTAAAACGTATTCCTACTCCAAATGGAGTTAATCATACTGACATTTTACAGCAATTAGAAAAAATTACTGCAGAAAATAAAGTAGCAGCATTTATATATGAGCCTTTAGTTCAAGGAGCAGCAGGAATGAAAATCCATAGTATTGAAGGGTTGAATGAAATTTTAAGTTTTTGTAAATCAAAATCAATTATCACTATTGCAGATGAGGTAATGACAGGGTTTGGAAAAACAGGAAGAAATTTTGCTTCAGACTATATGGTTACAAAACCAGATATTATATGCTTAAGTAAGGCGTTGACAGGAGGAATGGTTCCAATGGGGATTACTTCATGCACACAAGACATTTATGAAGCTTTTTTAAGTAGTGATATTTCTAAAGGTTTTTTTCATTGTCATACTTATGCCGCTAATCCAATAGCATGTGCAGCTTCCATTGCTAGTATTGAATTGTTAGAGTCGAAGGAAATTCAGCAAAACATTAAAAAAATTAGTGATGCACACGAATTATTTAGTGAAAGAATAAAAAAACATTCTAAAGTAAATTCAACACGACAAATAGGCGTTATTTTAGCTATAGATATTGATACAAATATGGAGCGTTATGGAGCTTTAAGAGATATTTTATTAAAATCGTTTATGAAAGAAGGAGTATTTTTAAGACCACTTGGAAATACAATTTATATTCAAGTTCCTTATGTTATTGATATGGTATTACTTGAAAAGGTATATAATACAATAGAAAAAGTTTTAGATATCCTCTAAAGCTTTTTCTAATAAGTTAATCTTTTCTTGTGTGCTTTTTATACGAACGTATAATTCTTCATAAGTCCATTCACCATTTGTTTTAATACCTTTTATAATTAAAAAGCCTTCCTCTTTTGATCCTTTTATTGGAACAGAAAAGTCAACGGTACCATCATCATTAGTTAAAGAAATATTTCCGTTAGGAATCCCTGTTTTTTCAATGGGTTCACCTAATAAGTTAATCACTTTTTTATTTTCTGTAGCTTTTTCAATTCCATATTCTATAGGAGCAACGTTATTAAGTAGATTAGATACCCCAAAAAAAGCAGCGCCAATACCAACTATGAATAATAAAATGATGCCTAAACAACCGCTCACAGGTATAAACCATAACCAGTTTCTACTAAACCAACTTTTCTGTTCTTGATGTGCCATGCTTAATTTTTAATAATAAGACTAAAATATGTTTAATTTGTTACAAAAACTAAAAACTCTAATAGTATATAGGGCTTAAAGCTATAAGAAGTTTTATTTTTGTTGAAATTTTTAAGGTTTGAGAAATAGTATATCAATTACCTCTATAGCATCGGTATCGGCATTAGGAAGTTTGTTAGAGGATATTTGGACTAATTATAAAAATGATAAGCATCATTTAAGTATTAAAGAGTTTGATAACTTTAATGCATGGGTAGCTAAACTTCAAGAGAAAGATAAGCTGCAAATAGAAAAGTTAAGAAAATCAGATGCTAAATACAAAGATTTAGACGAATCTGTTTTGTATGCTTTATATGTTTCTAGAAAAGCTATAAAAGAAGCAGGATGGAGTGCTAATGATGATTTTGGAATAAATATTGGCTCTTCTAGAGGAGCGACTATTTTATTTGAAAAGTACCATAAAGAATTTCTACAAACGGGTAAGTCTTCTACTTTGAGTTCGCCAACAACAACACTAGGTAATATATCATCTTGGATAGCCCATGATTTACAAACAAGCGGACCAGAAATTTCACATTCAATAACTTGTTCAACAGGCTTACATTCATTATTAAATGGGGTGGCTTGGATACAATCTGGAATGGCAAGTAAATTTTTAATTGGGGCAAGTGAGGCTTCGTTAACTGATTTTACTATTGCTCAAATGCAAGCACTTAAAGTGTATGCTAAAAATGAGGATGAGTATCCATGTAAAACATTAGATTTAGAAAAAAATAACAACACCATGGTTATTGGTGAAGGTGCTTCAGTAATATGCTTGGAGGAAGGAATTAAAGAGAATGCAATTGCATATGTTGAGGGTGTTGGATATGCAACTGAAATATTAAAACATAATATTTCAATATCTTCAGATGCTCAATGTTTTCAGAAATCTATGAAAATGGCATTAGGAAATGTTTCACCAAAAGAAATTGATGCAATAGTAATGCATGCACCAGGTACTATAAAAGGAGATTTATCAGAGCTAAAAGCAATTGAAAAAATATTTGGAGAACATGAGCCTTTTTTAACTTCTAACAAATGGAAATTAGGACATACGTTTGCAACTTCTGGATTGTTAAGCTTAGAATTAGGTATTTTAATGCTGCAACATCAAGAAGGTATTTCTGTTCCTTTTATTGAGAAACAAAAGTGTCCTGCAAAAATTAATAAAATACTAGTTAATTCTGTAGGATTTGGAGGAAATGCCGTTTCTATATTAATAACAAAATAAATGTTTCTACACTTGAATATGTAGAAAACTATAAATCTTTTTAAGCTAGAAGTAACATTTGTAGTGTTTGAAAAAAGTGGGCGTAACCCGTATCTTGAAGAATCACAAAAATTTTATAAGCTTTTCAATGAGTTTATAAAAATAAAATAAGTTATTTTTGGTCATTCAAACAACTATCAATAAACCTAAGTTTATGAGCGAAGTAAGACATAATTGGACGAAAGAAGAAATCTTAGCTATATATAATAAACCATTAATGGAGCTGTTGTATGAAGCAGCAACTATTCATAGAGTACATCATGATCCAAATGTAGTACAAGTATCTACATTGCTATCAATAAAAACAGGAGGGTGTTCAGAAGATTGTGGGTATTGCCCTCAAGCTGCTAGGTACCATACAAATGTTGATGGAAATGATTTAATGACAGTAAATCAAGTAAAAGCGCAAGCACTTAGAGCAAAATCTGGAGGTAGTTCAAGAGTTTGTATGGGAGCTGCATGGAGAAATGTAAAAGATGGCCCTGAGTTTGATCAAGTATTAGAGATGGTTCGTACAATTAATAAGTTAGATATGGAAGTTTGCTGTACTTTAGGTATGGTAACTGAAAATCAGGCGAAAAGATTGGCTGAAGCGGGATTATATGCTTATAATCATAATTTAGATTCTTCAGAAGAATATTATAAAGAGGTAATTTCAACACGTGGTTATGAAGATCGTTTAGAAACGATAGATAACGTTCGTAAAACAAATGTAACAGTTTGTTCAGGAGGAATTATTGGTATGGGAGAATCTGTTGAAGATAGAGCTGGTATGTTAGTAGCACTATCTACATTAGATCCTCAGCCAGAATCAACACCAATTAATGCTTTGGTAGCTGTAGAAGGTACACCATTAGAAGATGAAAAACCAGTTGAAATATGGGAGATGATTCGTATGGTTGCAGCAACTCGTATTGTATTACCAGAAACACAAGTGCGTTTAAGTGCTGGTAGAACTCAAATGAGTAGAGAAGGTCAGGCAATGTGCTTTTTTGCAGGTGCAAATTCAATTTTTGCAGGAGATAAGTTGTTAACGACACCTAACCCTGATGTAAGTGAAGACATGAAAATGTTTGAAATGTTAGGTTTAAATCCTCAAAAACCATTTACTAAAAAAGTACAGCCTCAAACGGTAGAAGCTGATAATTCTGAATATAAAGGATTAGGAGAGAAGCCAAAATGGACAAGACCAGAGCATAAAATTGAGAGAAACGAGTCAAAAAAGAAAGAGGCTTTAGAGTTACGTAAGCAGTAACAAATAATTAACTCAAAAATATACAAGCACTTGTCTTATAGATGAGTGCTTTTTTTTAACAAAATCATTTAGAAAAAAGTTAATAACTATTTATTAACTTTGCTTTGCAAAAAAAGTGGATGCATGGGATTACAGTTGCAGCAAATAGATAGAGTTGAGACTATAACAAAAGAAGACTTTATTAAAAATTATTTTAAACCACAAAAACCTGTGGTAATTGAACGTTTTATTGAAGATTGGCCAGCATATTCTAAGTGGTCGTTAGAGTATATGAAAGAAATAGCTGGTGATAAAACAGTACCTTTATATGATGATAGGCCTGTAAATTATAAAGATGGGTTTAACGAGCCTCATGCTACAATGAAGATGAGGGAGTATGTTGATTTGTTAAAAAAAGAGCCTACTAAGTTTAGGATATTTCTATGGAATGTTTTAAAAGAAGTACCTCAATTACAAAAAGATTTTAGATTTCCTGATTTTGGTCTTAAGTTAATGAAGGGATTGCCAATGCTTTTTTTTGGAGGAAGAGATTCTTATACTTTTATGCATTATGATATTGATTTAGCTAATATTTTTCATTTTCATTTTGAAGGTAAAAAGAAATGTATTTTGTTTGATCAAAAGCAAAATAAGTATTTATATAAAATACCGAACTCTTTAATTACAAGAGAAGATATAGATTTTAATGATCCAGATTTTGAAAAATGGCCTGCTTTAAAGAAAGCTAAAGGGCATGTGGCTGAACTTGAGCACGGTAATGTTTTATATATGCCTGAAGGCTATTGGCATTATATGCGATATATAACACCTGGATTCTCCATGAGTTTAAGAGCGATAGCTCGTAATCCTAAAAATTTAGGAAAAGCTGTGTATAATGTATTTATAATGCGTACAGTAGATAATATAATGAGGAGGTTACGTGGTCAAAAATGGATTGATTGGAAAAACGAAAGAGCAATTGTAAAAACCAACAACGTACGTTAATTAATTCGTTGTTTTAATAAAATAAAAAAGCACCTGAATATTCAGGTGCTTTTTTATTTTATTAAAGAAGTAAAACTATTTAGCTTCAGCATATCTTCTTTCAACTTCATTCCAGTTGATTACTTTAAAGAAAGCATCGATATAATCAGGACGACGGTTTTGGTAGTTTAAGTAGTATGCGTGTTCCCATACATCTAATCCTAAAATAGGAGTTCCTCCACAAGTAACACCTGGCATTAATGGGTTGTCTTGGTTTGGAGTAGAGCATACTTCAATTTTACCACCTTTATGTACACATAACCATGCCCATCCAGATCCAAATTGAGTAGCAGCAGCTTTAGAAAAAGCATCAATAAAAGCTTCTTTTGAACCAAATTCAGCTTCAATAGCATCTTTTAATTCTCCTGATAAATACCCACGATCTTCAGGGTTCATTACTGTCCAGAATAATGAGTGGTTGTAAAATCCACCTCCGTTATTACGAACTCCCATGTTATTCATGTCTAAATTTACTAAAATATCTTCAATAGATTTTCCTTCTAAATCAGTTCCTGCAATAGCTGCATTTAATTTAGTAGTATATCCATTATGATGTTTGCTATGGTGTATTTCCATAGTTCTAGCATCTATATTTGGTTCTAAAGCATCGTAAGCATATCCTAATTCTGGTAATTCAAAAGCCATAGTTATTTATTTTTAAAAGGTTAATTATATATTTTTCCGACGGTAAATTTAACGCAAAAAAATAAGGCAAACAATGGTTTGCCCTATTCAAAATTTATTTTAGTATAAATAATAACTATTATTTAATAAGTTGGTTTGTCATTTTTAGAAAACTCAGTCATGAATTCTTCCGCTTTTTCTACCATTTTTTTGCTACCACAGTAAAAAGGAACACGTTGGTGTAATTCTGAAGGATTAATGTCTAAAATTCTTGTAAACCCATCTGAAGCTTTACCGCCTGCTTGTTCACAAATAAAAGCCATAGGATTACACTCGTACAATAAACGTAGTTTTCCATTTGGGTCAATAGCAGTAGCTGGATAAATATAAATACCACCTTTAATCATGTTTCTATGAAAGTCAGAAACTAATGATCCAATGTAGCGAGCTGTATAAGGTCTGTTATCTTCTTTGTTTAATTCTTTACAGTAAATTAAAAAACGTTTCATCCCTTCTTGAAAATGAGTGAAATACCCTTCGCTAACTGAGTAAATTCTTCCCATTTCAGAATATTGCATATTTGGATGAGATAAATAAAATGTACCGATTGCTGGGTTTAATGTAAATCCATTAACGCCATTACCTGTTGTGAAAACTAACATTGTAGAAGTACCATAAGCTACATAACCAGCAGCAACTTGTTCGCTTCCTTTTTGTAAAAAATCTTCTTTAGTAACAGGAGTTCCATCTGGAGAAACTCTTCTGTAAATAGAAAAAATGGTTCCAACTGAAACATTTACATCAATGTTTGATGAACCATCTAAAGGATCCATTAATAACACATACTTATTGTTGTTTTCTTTATTATTTCCTTCAACAACAACAAAATCATCTTCTTCTTCACTTGCTATTCCACAAACTATCTCACGATTTATTAATGTTTGTTTAAATAAATCATTCGCTAAAACATCTAATTTTTGTTGAGTTTCACCTTGAACATTTATATCGCCAGATGCACCAGTTATATCAACTAAACCAGCTTTTCTAATTTCATGATTAACTACTTTGGCAGCTAAGCGAATAGAATTAATTAAACGAGACAATTCTCCTGATGAATATTTAAAGTGATTTTGGTTACTGATAATAAACTCACCGAGAGTCATGTGATTGTTATTCATGTTAAATGTTGTAATTGTGTTTTACAAAGATGCCACTTTTTTACGTTTTTACAACGATTTCGTATTTTAAAATTTTCAACAAAAAAAATTGATATGTTTTAATTTTTAGGTTTATTTTAAAGCATAACTTTTCAAAGTATCTTTACAAAAAATACTAATTATGAGTTTTATTATTAGAAAAGGAGAAGCAAAAGATGTTAAGGCAATTCTTGAGTTGATTATTGAATTAGCTGTTTTTGAGAAATTACCAAATGAAGTTGAGGTAACTGAAGAAGAGTTATTAAATGATGGTTTTTCAAGTAATCCTAAGTTTAAAACATTTGTGGCTGAAGAAAAAGATGGTAGTATTATAGGAATGGCACTTTTTTATGAACGCTATTCAACATGGAAAGGGAAAACAATACATTTAGAAGATTTAATGGTAACTCAAAGAAAAAGAGGAGTTGGTGCAGGAAAAGCTTTGTATACTGAAGTTTTAAGATTTGCACATGATTTTGGATATAAAAGAGTTGCATGGGAAGTGTTAGACTGGAATAAGAATGCAATTAACTTTTACGAAAGCACTGGGGCCAAAATATTAGATGGTTGGCAAGTTGTACAGATGAAAGAAAACAAATTAAGAGAGTTTATATATAATAGTAATGAGAGTATTTAAATTTGGAGGAGCATCGGTTAAAGATGCAGATGCTGTAAAAAATGTAGCAAGAGTTTTACAACATGAAGGTACAAAAAATACATTGGTAGTAATATCAGCAATGGGCAAAATGACTAATGCTTTTGAAGCCCTAATTAATGCTTACTATTATAAACAAGATGATTTAAATGAAGCTTTTACTTTTGTAAGAGACTTTCATTATAATATGTTGCAAGGATTGTTTACTAATAAACAAGCAAATGTTTATAGTAAAGTAATCAATTTGTTTGGTGAATTGAGCGGTTTCATGGCACAAAATAACTCAGCAAACTATAATTATGTTTACGATCAAATGGTTGGCTATGGTGAATTATTATCAACAACCATTGTAAGCGAATATTTAAAAAGCATAGGGGTTTTTAATAAATGGATTGATGTTAGAAGCCTTATTAAAACAGATTCTAATTATAGAGATGCTAAAGTTAATTGGGAAAATACAGAAGACATAATTCAAAAAAATATAGACACTAATACATTAAATATTACTCAAGGTTTTTTAGGAGGTTGTAATAATGAAACTACAACTTTAGGAAGAGAAGGATCAGATTATACTGCGGGTATTTTTGCGTATTGCTTAAACGCTAAAAGTGTAACTATATGGAAGGATGTAGATGGGGTTTTGAATGCTGATCCAAGAGTATTTAATGAAACAAGGTTGTTGGAAGAGATATCTTATACCGAAGCTATAGAAATGGCTTTTTATGGGGCATCAGTTATTCATCCTAAAACGATTCAACCTTTAGAGAAAAAAAATATTCCTCTTTATGTACGGTCTTTTGACGATTTAAATAAAAAAGGAACCAAAGTAAGTAAAGGAGTTTTACTAAACCCTTTAACTTCTTGCTTTATAGTTAAAAAGGATCAAATTCTGATTTCAGTTTCTGCTAAAGATTTCTCTTTTATGGTAGAAGAAAATATTAGCTATATTTTTAAAAAATTACATGAACATAAACTGAAAGTAAACTTAATTCAGAATTCAGCTCTAAGCTTTTCTGTATGTGTAGATGATAAATATAATAACTTTGAGAAGTTCTACAACGAGCTTCAAGAAATGTATTTAATAAAACCATATAAGAATGTAACATTATATACGATTAGGCATTTTAATGATGAAGCAATCAATTCTATTAGAGAAAAAGGAGAAGCAATAATTCGTCAAATAAATACAGAAACTGCTCAGTTGGTTATAAGATAGCTGAAAATTGTGTTCTATTTTTTCGTACCTTTGCATTTATGCCAAATAGAAATTAATGGGATTAGTTACATCTAAAGAAATTGCTAAAATTGTAGGAGTTGAGAAGCTTGGTGTTGTAGGAACTTTTATAGGTTGGTTATTAATCAGGATCTTACGAATTTCAGCAATCAACAAAATATATAATAATAATAAGGATAAATCCGATTTAAGCTTTTTAAATGGGGTATTAGACGATTGTAAAATAGAGTTTGAGATACCAGAAGAAGATTTAAAAAGGATACCTAAAGATGGTTCTTTTATTACAATATCTAATCATCCATTAGGAGGTATAGATGGTGTTTTATTATTAAAACTATTAATTGAAAAGAGAGCTGATTACAAAATAATAGCTAATTTTTTATTACACAGAATTGAGCCATTAAAACCGTATGTAATGCCAGTAAATCCTTTTGAAAATCATAAGGATGCTAAGTCAAGTGTAGCTGGTATAAAAAGTGCGTTACTTCATTTAAAAGAAGGGAAACCTTTAGGGATTTTTCCTGCAGGAGAGGTTTCTACATATAAAGATGGTAAATTAATGGTTGATAAACCATGGGAAGATGGAGCTGTACGTTTAATAAAAAAGGCAAAAGTTCCTGTGATTCCTATTTATTTTCATGCCAAAAATAGTAGATTCTTTTACATTCTATCTAAAATTAGTGGAACTTTACGAAGTGCAAAGCTTCCTTCAGAGGTGATTTCACAAAAAAATAGAGTTATAAAAGTACGTATAGGAAAGCCTATTTCTGTAAAAGACCAAGAACAATATAAGGATACACCTTCCTTTTATGAGTTTATAAGGAAAAAAACCTATATGCTTGCTAACCCTTTTGAAAAGGCTCCGCAAAAAATACTGTCAACACAAAATTTAAAAATACCTAAAAAAGCAAAAAAAATAACATCTCAAAGATCTTCTGATTTATTTGTAAAAGAAGTTGATAAGTTAAGAGATGAAGGTAAACGATTACTTTCGAGTAAAAATTATGAAGTATTTTTTGCAAATGCTAAAGAAATACCTAATATTTTACATGAGGTTGGAAGATTAAGAGAAATTACTTTTAGAGATGTAGGAGAAGGAACGAACAAACCGATTGATTTAGATAAGTTTGATAGGTATTATTATCACCTTTTCTTATGGGATAGTGAAAAAAATGAACTTGTAGGTGCCTACAGAATGGGGTTAGGTAAAGATATTTTTAAAAAATATGGGATTAATGGTTTTTATATTCAAACATTGTTTAGAATTGAACCAGAGCTTCATTCTATGATGCAAAGTACTATTGAATTAGGTAGAGCATTTATTTCAAAAAAATACCAACAAAAACCAATGCCTTTGTTTTTATTATGGAAAGGAATTGTGCATGTAACTTTACGTTATCCTAAGTATAAATACTTAATGGGTGGAGTTAGTATTAGTAATCAATTTTCTGAATTCTCTAAATCTTTAATGATTGAATTTATGAAGTCGCATTACTACGATCCTTATGTGGCTCAATATATTCACCCCAAAAAAGAATTTAAGGTTAAGTTAAAAGATGCTGATAAAGATTTTGTATTTGATGCAACTGAAGCAGATATGCAAAAATTTGATAAAATTATAGATGAAATTGAACCAGGTGCACTTAGAATTCCTGTTTTGATAAAGAAATATGTGAAGCAAAATGCTCGTTTGGTAGCGTTTAATGTTGATCCTAAGTTTAACAACGCAATAGATGGGTTAATGTATATTAAAGTTGCTGATATTCCAGATAGTACTGTAAAGCCAGTAATGGAAGAATTTCAAGCTGAGTTAGAAAGAAGAGCCACTGAAAACGCTAATAAAATAGTTTAGTTATAGATTCAACTCTTATAATATTAGATAAAATAAAACCTCGAAAAATTAATTTTTCGAGGTTTTATTTTAAATTGAAAAAGGTTAATTATGCTTTATCGCAACATTCTTTTTTACAATCAGTCATACAAGCTTTTTTTGCTGTCTCGTTTTTCTCAGTACAGTCTTTTTTACAATCTTTCTTGCAAGCTTCTTTAACTCCTGCTTCAGATGTTTTATAAGTATTACCATCAGCAATACCATCAATAAAAGCAATTAAGTCTTTTTTATTTGTTTTAGCAGCATCATACTTTACAACAGCGGTACTATCATTAAAAATAACTTCAGCGTTAATAACACCTTCTTTTTTTGATAACTTAGAGGCGATTGTTTTAGCGCAACCAATTTCACATGTCATACCAGAAATATTAAAACTAGCTTCCTCAACTTTTTTTGCTATTTCTTCTTTTTTATTAGAATTGTCTTTTTTTGCTTCATTTTTACAGCTAACAGCTAAAAAACTAATTAAAGCAAATACAAATATTATTTTTTGAATTTTCATTGTTTTTAATTATAGGATTATACTGCAAATTTATTAATAAATTCATTTTTATGCGTATAAAAGTCGATTTTTGTGTATAAATTGATTCAAAATGGGGAGCCAAAAACAAAAATGGTTGTATTTATTGTTACTTTCTCTTATATGGGGAAGTTCATTTATTTTAATGAAAAAAGCATTAATAGGGCTAACACCCATTCAATTGGGTGCTTTACGTATAGTAATCACTGCGTTTTTTTTGATTTTAATAGGGTTTAATACATTAAAAACTATTGAAAAGAACCAGTGGAAATGGGTTTTGCTAAGTGCTTTATTGGGTACTTTTTTTCCTTCGTTTTTGTATGCATATGCAATTTTTGGGATTGACAGTTCTATAGCATCGATTTTAAATTCAATAACACCATTTAATGCATTATGGGTTGGAGCAGTTTTTTTTAGTTTTTCGTTTAGGAAAAATCAATTATTAGGTATCCTAATTGGTCTTATAGGTACGGTTACTTTAATTGTAAAAGGAGCAACTTTAAATCCGGATCAAAACTATTGGTATGCTTTATTACCAGTTTTATCTTCATTTGGATATGCCTTTAATGTAAATATTATAAAAAAGTATTTACAAGATTTAGATGCTTTGGCAATAACTACTGGGAATTTTATTTTAATAATTATTCCAGCATTTTTAGTGCTCGTTTTTTCTGGTTTTTTTACATCGTTTGAACTAAATACTGAAACGAAACCCGCTTTAATGTATATTTTTATTTTAGCAATAGTTGGAACAGGTGTAGCTAAAATAATATTTAATAGACTTATTCAAATCTCATCTCCTATATTTTCAACATCTGTAACGTACTTAATACCAATAGTTGCAGTTGTTTGGGGTATTATTGATAATGAAGAGTTAAGTTTAATTCAGCTTTTAGCTGGTATTGTTATTTTATTTGGAGTGTATTTAGTGAATAAGAAAAAATAAAAGAGCCAAAGTATTGTATTACTTTGACTCTTTATGTTATTTTTATTTAAGTAATTTTATTTAAAATCAGCGTCAGAAACACCTTCATTTATTTTTACTTCTTTGGTAATGAATTCCATTTTCATAGGTCCCATGGTTTGAATCATTTTATGAGGGAATTTTATTCCATTTACCTCTTTATAATCTGAGTAAAGTACAGGGACTTTCATTTCCCCTTGAGGTCCTTTTACAGTTTTAACCTCTTTAAGTTTAAAACCAGTTTTCATATCATAAAATATTTCACTCTTACCAGATTTAATAACGTAAGCATTTTTCCCGTCAATAGGTTCAATTCTATCTAATTTCCCGTTTCTGTATGCTTCATCTGAAAAAGGAGCAGAGGTGTTTTTAACTTCGTCTAAGCTTTCACCTGATAACTCTTTTCTTTGTCCACGAGCTTCCTGGTATCCTTTCGTACCATCAAAAACAATTTTTTGCATAGTATTACCCATCATTGAAACTAATGTTAATGATTTATTAGGTGCTGCTGTTTTTTGAACTAAATTTAATTTCATCCCTTGAACTGTAGCATCTGAACTTAATTTTAAAGTTTTTACCGTTGCTATTTTATCTTTACCTCCAATTGCTTTATAATAATTATCT
Organism: Tenacibaculum halocynthiae; assembly: GCF_964512825.1. NCBI lineage: Bacteria > Pseudomonadati > Bacteroidota > Flavobacteriia > Flavobacteriales > Flavobacteriaceae > Tenacibaculum > Tenacibaculum halocynthiae. The sequence continues at coordinate 166,434 of NZ_CAZELG010000017.1, forward strand.
ATTACTGTAGAAGTACTAACTCCACTAGGTATAGGTAAGCTCATTGCAGGTTTAGTTGTTGGGTCTCCATTTTTATCAAAATAGTTTATTTTATAATCTCCTTTTTCAAGATTCTTTAAAACATCTATCCCTTTACCTGTAATTATAATTCTAGCTTTATTTGCTTTAAAATATTTAATTGCTGCTTTTTGAACATCGTCTAGTGTTACTGCATTAATGTTTTTTAAATAGTTTTCATAAAAATTTGCAGGTAAATTATAACGAGCAATATTTAAAGCGTAACGTGCAGCTGTTGCAGGTTTTTGAACCTCCATTACAAAGCTTCCAACATATTTAGCTTTAGCATTTTTTAATTCTTCGGATGATGCCTTTTTATAACGAATTTTATTGATTTCTTTTTGTATTTCAACAACAGAACTATCAGTTACCATATTACGAACACTAGCAGTTGCTCTAAAAGTAGCTGCATGTTTATTTTGTCTAACACTAGAGTACGACCCATATGTATATCCTTTGTCTTCACGTAGATTCATAAATAAACGTGCTGTACCTCCACCACCTAAAATGTTGTTAGCTAGTGTTACTGCATAATAATCCTTATCACCTAACTTTAAATCAATATTGTTTGCTATTACAATTTCTGATTGAACTGCGTTAGGCATATCAATAAAGTTAATTTCAGTTGTGTTTACATTTTTAGGTTTTGTAAAAGCAATTGAAGGGACGTTTCCTTTTTTCCAATCTCCAAATAACTTAGTTACCATTTTTTTAGTTACTGAAGGGGTTATATCTCCAACAATTACTAAATAAGCATTATTTGGTTTGTAATACGTATTAAAATTGTTTTGTATATCCGTTAAAGTAATATTACCAACAGTTGTTTTAGTTGTAAACTCTCCAAAAGGATGATCCTTACCATAAATTAAAGCACTTTCTACCCTTCTAGCAATAGCAGTTACACTTTTCTCACTTGATTTTAAACCATCTAATGTAACTTTTACTTCTTTGTCAAATTCTTCTTGAGTGAATTGAGAATTTTTAACTCCATCAGCCATTAAACTTAATACTTCTGGAAAGTATTTTTTTAATGATCTAGCTGATGCTCCAGAGCTATAAAAATTAACATTAGCACCAAGATAATCTACTTTTTCGTTAAAGTCGTCTTTGGATATATTAGTGGTTCCTCTTCCTAATAGGCTTCCCATCATATTAGAAAGACCAGTTTTATTACCTTCATTAATAGGCATGTTTTCAATAGTTAAACTTGCAGAAACTCTTGGTAATTTATGATTTTCAACCATAATTACCTGCAGGCCGTTTGGTAAAGTAAATTTATCCACTTTTCCTAACTGTACTTTTGGAGCTGGTCCAGGTTTAGGTTGTATGCTTCTATCTATTTGCGCTGTTGTAGCAAAAGAAATTGCTAAAATTGCGATAAGTGATACTATTTTTGTTTTCATAATATATTATATGTCTTTTTAACTTATTTCTTTTTTGGTAAATATTCCAAAACTAATCGTTGATTGGGGTTCAAGAATTTTTTAGCAGCAGTTTTAATTTCTTCACGAGTAATAGATCGGTAAATATCAATTTCAGTATTTATTAAGTTGGTATCTCCATATAATACATTATAGCGAGCCAAAGAATTTGCAATTCCTTCGACACTAGAATTTGAATTTACAAAATTGTTTTCGAATTTATTTTGTAATTTTTGATATGCCTTTTCTGAAATTAAATTAGTTTGAAGTTTTACTATTTCTTCATCAATTTCTTTTGTTAAATCAGCTAAAGATGTTTTTCCTAAAGGAAGACCATAAACAATATATGTTCCGTAATCTTCTTGACTTAAGTTAATAGCGCCAGCTTGAAGAGCCATTTTCTTTTGATCTACTAGTTTTTTGTATAAAACTGAGCTTTTTCCATCACTCAAATAAGTTGAAATCATATCTAAAACCCTAGCTTCTCTTGTTTTCATAGAAGGAGTTCTATATGCGTTAATTACTGCAGGAATTTGAATGTTAGCATCATATGCTTTTGCATTTATTTGCTTAGTAATTGGTTCTTCTTTTATTAATTTTCTTTTAATGTCAGCACCCCTAGGAATTGACCCAAAATAATCTTCTACCATTTTTTTTGTGGTGGATATATCAATATCTCCCGCAACAACTAAAGTAGCGTTATTGGGAACATAGAATTTTTTATTGAAAGCTAAGAACTCTGCTAGAGTTGCATCATCTAGATGTTTCATTTTTCCAATAGTAGTTCCTTTATATGGATGCTTCTTAAAAATATTCTTCTTAACATTTTCTAAAAAGCTTCCATAAGGTTGGTTATCTACACGTAATCTTTTTTCTTCTTTAACAACTTCATTTTGTGTATCAACACCTCCTTGGTTAATAACAGGATGAAGTAAACGTTCAGATTCCATCCATAAACCTAATTCTAAGTTGTTAGAAGGAAATACTTCGTAGTAATACGTTCTATCATCAGTAGTATTAGCATTGTTTTTTCCTCCATTAGAAGAAACGATTTTAAACCACTCACCTTTTTTAATATTTTTTGTTCCTTCAAATAATAAATGCTCAAAAAAGTGGGCCATACCTGTTCTATCTGGTTGTTCATCTTTCGCCCCTACATGATACATTACAGCAGTTGTTATTACAGGAGCAGATCTATCTTGATGTAAAATAACATGTAATCCGTTGCTTAAATCGTACTCTTCAAATTCAACCTTTTGTGCATTAGCTGATAAGCCAACAAACAAAACAGTTACAAGAGTTATAATATTTTTCCTCATTGATAAATTGTTTAATTTTTAATTGATTTGCCCTATGTGACGTGAAAGTATTTGTTTTGTTACATTAAAAGTTGAAAAATAATACATTTTTAATTAAATTAGAATTAATTTTCTGAGTTGTAGATTGTTTGTTGTTATAAAAACTGTATATTTGCACCCGCATTTTCGTTAAGAAAGTGCTATAATGTATAAACGCAAAACAAAAAGTATGTACGCAATCGTAGAGATAGCAGGGCAACAATTTAAAGTAGCAAAAGACCAAAAAGTTTACGTTCACCGTTTACAAGAAGCAGAAGGATCAAAAGTAACTTTTGATAAAGTAATGCTTGTTGAAGACAAAGGAAATGTAACTATTGGCGCCCCAGCTATAGAAGGTGCAGGAGTAACTGCAAAAATTCTAGGTCACTTAAAAGGTGATAAAGTAATCGTTTTCAAGAAAAAAAGAAGAAAAGGTTACAAGAAGAAAAATGGACACAGACAGTATTTAACTGAAATTCAAATTGAAGGAATTTCTGCTTCTGGTGTTAAGAAGGCAGCTTCTAAAAAAGAAGCTCCTAAGGTAGAAGTTAAGGAAGAATCAAATGATTTAAGTTCTAAAACTGTAGCAGAATTAAAAGCTTTAGCTAAAGATAAAGGTATCACAGGATATACTTCTTTAAAGAAAGCTGAATTAATTGAAGCATTAAGTAAATAATAACTTTAAAAACTTACAAAGATGGCTCATAAAAAAGGTGTCGGTAGTTCGAAGAATGGTCGTGAATCAGAATCGAAACGATTAGGAGTAAAGATTTTTGGAGGACAAGCTGCTATAGCAGGTAACATTATTGTTCGCCAAAGAGGAACTCAACACAATCCAGGTGAAAATGTATATATGGGAAAAGACCATACATTACATGCTAGAGTAGATGGAGTTGTGAAATTTCAAAAGAAAAGAGATAATAGATCTTATGTTTCTATAGAGCCTTTTGAGGCATAGACATATAGATTTTATATGATTTTTAAAAACTGCCTTATCAGGCAGTTTTTTTTATGCTTTAACATTTTTTTAACATTAAAACCATTCTTCTGTCTTATATTTGCAACTATGTTGCATTTATTTGTTGTTTATGCAATTGATTTAAATAAAGAATTATTAAAAATAGGCTGATTACCTATAGATTAACTAGCCTCGGGTTTGGGGTTAATCAAATTTTTTATTGTTTAGAAAGTAGGTGTCAATTTTTGACACCTTTTTTTTATTAAACAATTTTTGAATTCATTCTACAATTGAGTTTTTTAAAAGAGCGATAGATTTGTTATTTTTGTTTGATTATTATTGGTAGTTTTAACAAATTAACTTATTCAAATGAGAAATACCGTTTCCTTGCAAGCAATTAAATCCTATGTTATTGATAAAAATGGAGCAGTAAGTGCTGTGGAATTGGTAGAGTATTTTAAAAATAGGTTTAATAAAACTACAATTTATAGAGTATTAGCTAGGCTAGAAGAACAAGGTGAAGTACATTCTGTTATAGGTAAAGATGCGAATACATATTATGCAACATGTCACTCTACTTGTTCTAAAGAAAGTCATAATGATAATCATGTACACAGGCAATGCAAAAAATGTGGAGAATTGTCATGCGTTGAAATAGAAATGAGAGCACCGACTTCTAATGATTTTATAATAGAAGAAACTAAAATTCTTTTAATAGGCGTTTGTAAAAATTGTCAATAAATATACTGGAAACACAAAAAATATACCGATTGGTTTATTTTCAGTATCTTTACCTCATAAATTTTCAATTGAGTGTCTAAATCAGAAAAAACCAAAGCATTTATTATAGAAACTGTAGCTCCTATTTTCAATAAAAATGGATATTCAGCAATGAGTTTATCTAAAATAACTGAAGCTACAGGATTAACTAAGGGAGCTATTTATGGGCATTTTCAAAATAAAGAAGAGCTGGCAATTGATGCCTTTCGTTATTCTGTAAGGAGAGTTTTGAAAGATTTAAACAAAGAGGTTTCTTTAGGTAAAAGACCTATAGATAAACTATTACGGATTGCATCTTTTTACGAAACATATTATCAATATAATAAAGAATTTGGTGGATGTCCAATTTTAAATATAGGAGTAGACTCTAATAACCAAAATACTGGTATTGCTGATTTAGTGCGTTTTTATAATCATAAAATTTTAAATCAATTTTCTCTTTTAATAGATACAGCAAAGCACGCAAATGAGATAAAAAAATCTATTAATAGTTTAGTATTAGCAAAACGTTTTTTTTATATGATTGAAGGTGCAGTATATATGTCGCATATAATGAAAGATGAGAGTTACCTTATTGATGTGTCAGAAACTATGAAATTAATTATAAATCAAGATTTAAAGCTATAACTATTTTTTTAACCAAAAATATACCGATTGGTATATTTAAAAATAAACATTATGAATTTAACTAAAGTATTAGAAAGTAAAACGAAAATTAGATTTCAAGATTGTGATCCATTCAATCATTTAAATAATGGTGCTTATTTTAATTATCTTATTAATGCTAGAGAAGATCAATTAATAGCTAACTATAATTTAGATATTTATAAACATGGAAAAGAAACTGGTAAAAGTTGGGTTGTTGGATCTCATCAAATAGCTTATTTAAAACCGGCTACTTTAATGGAAACTGTTACAATTGATTCACAATTAATTAAATATGGGAATAAAAATTTATTGGTTGAGATAAGAATGTGGAATGAAACCAAAACTGAGTTAAAAGCAATACTATGGAGTTCGTTTGTGTACTTTAATTTGTTAAAACTTTCATCTGAAAAACATTCAGATGATTTATTAGCGCTTTTTGAAAATGTTGTTTTACCTGTTGATCAATTTAACTTTGAAGAAAGAGTACAAAGTTTTCGATTTCAAAAAGTGTAGCAAAAACTCCATATTATAAACAGGAATGATTAAAAAGTCGCCTAAAAATAATTTTTAGGCGATATTTTATTCTAAAAAATGCTATTCTTTAACCATTTCTAAAATCACGTCTTGCGATTTTATAATATGATTGAAGAACTCTTTCAAAGCATGGTATTCTTGGCTAGTATATACACTTTTATTTATGCTAATTTTACAAAATAAAGTCATAGTTGTGTTATAAACCTTAGTTGTAATTAAGTATTTACCACCATTATTGGGGAGTATTACTGTTTTATTATTTAATTCTTTTTTCAACTTATATCCTTCTGGAATTTGCATTGAAAAAATATAAGTATTTTCACTTGGGTAACCAAAATCTACTGGATAATCACGTTTTTTTAATTTAAATGGATTTCTAGTATGTTGAGTTATTAAAAAAGGATTAATGTAAAAAACACCATCTCTATATACGTCTTCTAAAGTAACAGTGTACGTTTCATTTAAGTTTTTAGCAACTTGATTTAAATTTTCAACTTTAAACGTATCTACTTCTAAAAATGGATAGTTTGACTCAAATGATTCAATATATTCATCTTCACTTTTTGATTGTATACGCGCTCTCTTATTTACAGCATAATAACTTTTAGTACTTATTTTTATGCTTGCAGTAGTCTCTTCTTCACTAAGGTTTAGTTTTACTTTAATTGTTTTAAAAGCTTTGTTATTAAGCTTTATTGGTTCCCAAACACTCCCTTTTTTGAAGTTTAAAAGCCTTCCGTCACCGTTTAAAGCCTGAAACTGAACTAAACCAAAAGGCAATTGTTTTTTTGAAGCATCTAAATAATACTCCTTGTTATCAATTACAATTTTCACCAATAAATAATTAAACTCATTTATAACAGGATGCAATTTCGTTGGCATTGCTCTATCCCTTGTAGAAGTTAGAATTAAATAAGTTTCTATTTCAGCGGCTTTTAAAGAATTATATAAAGACAAGTTAATGTCAAAAATATTACCAAATTTATTCGTAAAAGCTTTTTTGATTCTCACTTTAGCTGAAGGCCAATAATCACCATTCCATGTATAATGATTTTTAATAAAACTAAAAATAGCTTTTGCCTTATTTAACTCTGAAGTACTATTAAAAATAGTAGATGGTAATTGTTTTTTAAAATAATTTTTCTTCGAAGTTTGTTTGTCTAAAAAATTATTTTTTAATCTTTTGTCTGCATCTCTCCATGTTTTGGTGTATTTTTCTATTCCTTGACTTGGATGCCTGTATGACTCTAAATCAAAAACTAATCTAGATTTAAAATTTTTTGCACTTAGCATATGTTTTTCTTCTTTAAAGGCAGGAATATTTTCTATTCCATATGCTAATAAGGCACAAGCTCCTTTACCCATACCAGGAATGTATACGCAGTTTTTATCAACATTAAATTGATTTGTAGTTAATGGTAAAAAACCTATTACTCTAATATTATATTTCCAGTTACCTAAAATAGAAGCTGTAAAATCACTTTTTACTTTAGGAATATCTGATTGAAATAACCAATCATCCATTTGTGAGTATGGAGTGGTTACGGAGTACACATATTCAATAATACTTCCTACTTTTAAAGCAGGCATTGTAAAGGTTATTTCCTTCCACTTTTCGTTGAGTTTTTTTGTGAAAATATTTTTACTAATTAAATGTGTTTTCTTAATTCTATCACCTTGATTTAAATTGTAAGTTATTCCTTTAATATGATGTACTTTTTCTTTACCATAACTTGGAATTCTTATGGTTGCTTTATTAAAACCAGCTTTTTTTAAAATTTTAATTCTAAAATAATAATCAGTAGTTCTATTATAATCTCTTTTTTCATCTAGGTAATGGTTAGCATGTTCATATAAAACAACTGCATTAGCTGTTGAATCATTCTCATAACGTACCATTTTAAGTTCTTCAATAGAAGCGTTTCCTATTTTTGATGATTTCTTTTTTTGTGAAAAACAAATTAAAAAACTAAATAGTGAAATAATAATTAAGACTTTCTTTTTCATAATGTTTTCTTTTTTACAAAAAAACCTTGAGATTTTAGCCTCAAGGTTTTTATATTGGTAAATGTAAATATTTTATATTTAATTAACGCTCTTTGTACTTACATAAAACTCTTCATAAGTTTGTAATAAGCTCATAAGTCCAGAAACTAAATCTTGCGTCTCAATTAGAATACTAAAGTATAAAGTTGTATTCTTAGGACTTGTTTCATCTGTTCTAATGCGATCTACTTGTTTTTCAATTGAAGCCGATACTTCTTTTAATAACTCTCTTTTTTCATTAATTATATGCTCTAAATTATCAAAGCTCCTATTCTGAAATGTTGAACTAATATCCTCCAATAATCCAGATAATGTATTATCTATTGTTTTTAAATCTTTTAATTGACCTTTCTTAAGGTTTTTATGATTGTTATTTACGTGTTTATAAGTAGCTCTAGATATATAGCTAATAGATTGAGCAACATCCTGTAAATATCCTAAAATTAAAATATAAAACTTACTAGCTTGTACAGAGGTGTCATCTAATGATTTAATGAAATAAAACACTCCATCTTTTAAACTATCAATTTCATCATTTAATTTCGTAACATGTTTATCTGTTTTACGTAATTTAATTAAATCATGATTAGCAAGGTCGTTAACAACACTTGAATATAGTTTATTAATTCTATTAGCAACTCCAGCAATGTGGTCAGAACTTTCTTCAATTACTCCATTAATAGTAATTAATTCAGCACGTTCCATATGTACTTGTTTTTTCTCTTCTTTTGCTTTCTTTCTGTGAGACATAGTATTTCTTCCTATTAAAAGTGCTACGACTAATAATAAAACAGGAATCATAACTAAATCCCAACTAATTAAATAAGCAACTAATGCAGCGGCAACAAATGCAGTTATGGCAGTTAAAAACCAACCTCCAACAACATTAATTACACCAGCAACTCTATATACAGCACTTTCACGTCCCCAAGCTCTATCTGCTAAAGAAGTACCCATAGCTACCATAAAAGTTACATATGTTGTTGATAAAGGTAATTTCATAGAAGTAGCAATTGATATTAAAATTCCAGCTACTATTAAGTTAACTGATGCTCTTACTAAATCAAAAGCAGGCATTTCATACGTTTTATCTTTTGGAAGTTCTATTACAGGTTTTTGAAATTTAGTATCTACATAAGTCAACGTTTTTTTAGGAACAACAGCGCTAATACCAGCATTGATTCCCATAGCAATTCTTACAACTATTCTAGACATTGGATTAGGTTGGAATTTTTCATGACCTTCACCTTGTCTTGACAAGTCAATTCCTGTTTTAATTACATTTTGAGCTTTACTTGAAGTCCATAAAGTAACTACCATAATTCCTCCGGCTAATAATAATAACCAGACATTAGAAGGCACTTTTTTAGCTAAAACTCCCATTGAAAAGGCATCAGGAGCAAGTCCTGAAATTTGCCATTCTTGATAAGAATTCCATGCGGCAATTGGTACTCCAACAAAGTTTACTAAATCATTTCCTGAAAAAGCCATTGCTAAAGAAAAAGTACCTACTCCAATAATTAATTTTAAAACATTTATTTTAAAGAAGCTTATTAAAGCTTGAGAAATTAAACTCCAAACTAAAAAACTTCCTGTAATAATTAAAAAAGTGTTTCCTTCAATTAGATGTTTAATGTCTTTATAAAAAGGAGTTCCTTTCATTCCTTTTATAATAATAAAATAAGTAATAGCAGTAATAGCAAAACCTCCAAATAAAGCATTTATATAGTTTGCTCTTTTTTCAAAGTTGAAGGAATAAATTAGTCTAGAGAAAAACTGGACAATTGCTCCGACTGAAAAAGCTACGACGACGGATAGTAATATCCCTTTAATAATTTCAATCGCTTTTTTATGATTAATATAATTCCAAATGTCTGAAATTGATTGTGAGTCATTTGCAGATATTTTAATTAAAGAAATACAAACTGCAGCTCCTAATAATTCAAATACAATAGAAACTGTAGTAGAGGTTGGCATTCCAAGCGAATTAAAGATATCTAATAAAAGTATATCCGTAATCATCACAGCCATAAAAATAATCATGATATCTTGAAACATGAACATACTAGGATTGAATATCCCTTTACGTGCTACTTCCATCATACCACTAGAAGTTATGGCTCCAAAAAAGACACCTATACTAGCAATTATCATTATATTTCTAACTTTAATTGCCTTTGAACCAATTGCAGAGTTTAAGAAGTTAACAGCATCGTTACTAACTCCAACTATTAAATCTACAACAGCTAAAACCGCTAAAGCGACCAACATTAAAATATATGGATCCCCCATTTTTTCATTTTTATTTAAGATTTGCAAATCTACAAACACTAAGAGGTGTTTGTGTTAGGTTTATGTTATTTTTTTAAAAGTGAATATCTAATTGTAATCTATACATTAATTCATTTGTTTTTCCAATAATATCTAAATAGCTAATATCAGTTTGTACTTTTAATTTATGACCTGCAATATATTTAGAAAGTCCAAGTGTATACTGGTTTTCTTGGGTTATTTGTGTTATCTTTTCATCTAAATTTATGGTTGTAAACCGTCCAGAAATTTCCCAGTTTTTAGAAAATAAATAACTTCCATGTAAATTCAGTCCACTACCTATTTGTACTTTATCACCTGTTAATGTTCCGTCAGAATTTTTTGCGAGAGGATTTTTTGCATCTCTAAAAGCATATTCTCCCATAAAAGAAATTCCTTTATATTTAAACATAGCATCTATAAAAATTGTAGAAATATTTGTTTTATAAAACCCGATATCATTTTTCATATAAGTACCCAAATTACTTTGAGTTTTTACAGCATCATTATTAAAATCATAGGTAGCACCTAAAACTAATTTAGGAGTTTTCTCTTTTATTAAATCTCTTCCTTTATCATCTTCTAAACTAGTAAATGAACCAAAAGGGAGTAGTTCTATTCTACTAGTATATTGATAACCGCCTAAATTACCTGTTGTAATGTTTCTACCTTCTCCCTGAGAAATTGATAAAACTTCTTTTATAATAAAGCTGTCAGATAATTTAAAATGATGTCTTAATTGAAACCCCATATCCCTATCAATATTAAACCTTACATTCAATAAAGACCTGTCTACTAACTGTAAATTTGCTGATGAAATTACACGCTCTATGTTTCCTGGAAGTTTTGTTTGACCAATCCATAATTCGAAATTTTTATAGAAATTCCATTTTACGACGGCGTCAAGAATATATCTAGGAGCGTTATTTGTATGTTCAGAGGCACCACCAATATCATTATTAGTAAGTCCTAGTTCCATTTTATATTTTAATTTAGGAGAAAAAGCAAAGCCATTAAATTTTAAACGAGCTCGTCTTACTAAAAAAGAAGAAGATGGTTTAGATAATCCGTTTGATGAAGAATTCCATTTAGCAATGGTTAAGAATTGCATTCGAGCTCCAACTTTCATACTCCAAGTACTATCTTGTCCAACAAGGTTAAAAAGACCATTTCCGAATTTTGGGGAGTTTTTTTCTTGAGCTTCTATACTTAATAATGTAAGAGCACTAAAAAAGGTAAATAATAATTTAACGTTCATTAACTTTTATATTGTTTAGCAACATTGGTCGTTATAAGTAATCAATACTAATGTAAATATAATGTTAAATCTGTGTTAAATGATTTTTCTTTAAAAAGTTTTTACAAATGTTTACTTAACATTTCTGGACCTTCTAAAACAGTTTTATTTATTTGCATTATACCATCGTTATTAGTTTGAACATGCCATTTTATAAGAGTAATTAAGTTGTTTTCAATTTCTAAACCAGTAATACATCTAGGATGAACACAGCTACCATCGTTAAAGTGAGGCAATTCATTAATAGAAGGGAATCTTGGACGGTGGGTATGACCAGTAACAATCATTTGATTGTCATTTTTTTTAATCCATTTTTCTAACCTCTTTTCTACTTTTATAAGTTCTCTGTGATTTTGGGCTGGACTAGTAGGGTCTTTTACTCCAATGACTTGTAGAGGCCTCCATAAAAAACGGACTAAAAAACGACTTAATTTCCAAAAACTATAGTTAAACCAATCAGCTTGATGCCCATGAAGAAGAAATATAGATCGGTTATTTTCTGTTTCAAGCCTAATTGCTTCAGAGAATGAAGCTCCAATCATGAGTTCTTTTTCTTTATCATCAGTTGTATCATAGTAATAATGTAAATTCTTTACTATATTTTTAGGATTTCTGTATTCCATATCATGGTTCCCCCAGATAAAATGTAGTCTTTTATCTTCATGAAAACGCTTTAATAATAAGTAAACATCTTTATTAGCATTAAAAATAGCATCAAATTTATTTTCCCATAACTCATCTCCATCACCCAACTCAATGTAAGTAAAGTTTTCTTTTAAGTAATGAGATAATGCGTAATGATAAATTTTTCTGTTATGAGAAAAATCATCTGCAAAACTATTATCACCTCTATGACAATCAGAAAATAATATGTATTTAGATTGCTCAGATAATTTTAATTTCTTGGCATTTTTAAATGCCTTAGTTATTCTAGTATTAGAAAACATAAACTATTTTTTACATGATAAATATCTATAAAAAACTTCAAGTTTTAAAACTTAAGGTCGTGTAATATATAAAATGAATAGTTATCTCTTTCCTATCGATGTAAAGTCATCCTTATCCTTTACCTCCCATTCAGAATTTAAAGTGTTAGTTCCAGCGCTTGAATCCCAATTAGTATTTCCTTTTGTTATTGTTGTTTTTCTAATTAAAGTATGGTCTTTTGTACCTTTAGTAACTCCTGCAACACTCCAAGCAATGCCAGGATTATTATCTGGATCACCAATAAGGTCGATAATTTTAAATATACCCTTGTCGTTTCTTTTAGCTAAAGCAATAGCATCATTTCCATTATGATGAACAGGACTTTCATAGGGTAGCGATAAATCTGAATTATCAGTGATTTCAGAAGTAGATTTATTTGTTGAAATAACATAAACTTTACCAGTCATTAAATTTCCTGACAATTGAAGTTGCCTGGCAGTTTTCCATCCTCCACCATTAGAAGAACCCCAAATTTGGTAATTTGACAAATTGATGGTATTACCAGTACCATTGTATATTTCTATATATTTATTATTACTTGATCCTTCTACATATTCGGAAAAAAATAAATCGTTATCAGTACTACTCGTTCCACAATCATAGTTTTCAGTGAAATTTATATCAGTAACTTTTCTTAGGTGAATCCGAGGGCCATTGAAATTTGACATTATACCAATGATTTTCCCCTTTTTAGTACTTACATAATTAGTGGCAAATGTAGCTTCGGTGTTAACGTATGATGGTAAACTATTAATACAATTAGAAGTTAGAGTGTTTAATCCTACATATGTTTTTGTGATGTTTTTAAACTGGATTTTATGAATTTCTACAAGTTTACTTTCGTAATTACCAGTTAATGCCTGTTCAATAGTGATTTTTTCTGGTGTAGGGATTACTCCTTTTTTGATACTAATTATATTTGAAGATTTTAGGTTTAATTGCAACAAACCTTCATGCTTATTAAGCTTTAATCCTCCAACTGCAATCTCAATTTCATCTCCTAAATTTAAATCATAAGTAGTATTGAAGTTTAATGCTATACCAGCTGTTAAATCTTGAGCAAAAGCTTTTTTATTAGTGATGTTCTTATGAATAAAATCAGAAGTAATAACTACTTTTATTTTTGAGTTTTCAGAAATTCTTGTTTCGTTCCCTGTAAATAAGGATCTAATATCAATTAGATTTTTTTTTATAAGAGTACTATTGCAACCATACTCTTCAGTTAAATGAACATCTTTTGTATCTCTTATAGATAATGTATAATCGTTTTCAAGTTTGTTTAGAACAGCTGTAATTGAGCCATTTTTATTAGGAATTGATACTGTTTTAAAGTTTGCAAAACCACTAGTTTTCATAATAATAGTTTCAAAGGTTTCACAGTTATTAAAGTATCTGTTTTCGGTATCAGTACTAGTAGGGTTGCCATAGGTTTGGTCTTTTATTTCTGGTTGTAACTTGTTAATTTTTATAAGAGTGTTTATATGATTATCAGTTAGGTTATCAATAGTTACTATTGTAGGTGTTAGTTCTGCTATTTCCGATGATCTATCAATAAAATTAGAGTATTCATGTAGACCTATTCTATTTATGCTATTTCTACCTTTAATACCAATTTGAAAAGTAGTTAGGTGTTTTCCCAAAGTTAATCCATTGAGTTTAATGTAAACTTTTCTACCTAAGTTGTATTTTGTGTTTAGGTTGGTATCATCAATTCTAATTTCAACTCCAATCGTTGGGTTTTCGGGTTCATCTTGTATAATAATTTTTTTAAAGAAATTACCTTCTCTATCATTCGAAATTACATAGCCATATGTTGTAATATCGTTGTCAAACTTTATAGCAACTCCCTTAAATAATTTTGAAATTTCATTCAAAGATTTTAGGTTTGAATACTCTTTATCAACTCCTGTTATGGGGGTTGAAAAATCTTCATTCTGTTCACAGGAAAAGAAAATACTACTAAAAAGTAATATTGTTTGGGTTAATATCTTTTTCATTTTTTTAAAATCTATAATTTATATTTAAGAAATAAGTAGTTCCTCTACCGTACCAATATTTATTACCAAAGTTAGGAGTACTATTAACTTGATCATTTTTTACTAATTGGTAACTAGAAGTTCTACCTTGTTCGTATCCACCAGTTTTATATACTTGGTTTAGTATATTACTGATACTAGCAAAAAATCCAATGTATTTTTTTTTACTAATCCTCCATGTTTTTCCTCCTATAGCGTTCAGTGTGAAATAGGCATCTAATTTTTGTTGTTTAAGTAATTTTTCTGCTTCAGTGGGGTCAAATTGTGGAAAAAGTTTTCCATTGTCAAATGCAAAGGATTCGGTTCTTTTTATGTTTGAAATATTAATAAATGAATTATCCAAATAATTTCCAGTTACACTAATAAACCAATACTCTGGATCTCTATATTCAAACCCAAAGGAATATGCACTTTGTGGGCCTGACGGAATTCTATAGTTTTTGAGAGTAGTTTTTCCATAATTTTTAAACCCTCTCTTGTCAAATCCTGCCTGTTTAGAATCAGAACTTATTTCTGATGTTAGTACAATATTTGGATTGTTGTTATAGGTGTAATGTCCAATATTAGCTGCAGTTTTTAATTTAAAAGAAGAGGATAATTCAACGTCAATAGCTAATTCTGCTCCTAGATGTTTTTTATTGATTCCAGTTGTGATTTCTTGAATAAAAAGATTCGTGCTTCCAGCATAATAAAAGGCAATATTACTGTCGTCTTTTATGCCAGTGTAGTATCCTGATATTTTTGAGGTTATAAAAGGAACTCTTGCTGTATAATTTATATCCAAAGACATTGTCTTTTTATTATTTAAAGTGCTAATGTCAGATACAGTTAAGTTGTTAGATCTTAAATTGACAAAAGAGTTTTGAATGATAGGTGTCTTGGTAATGTATCCAGCGTTTAAGTTTAATAAATGGCGTCCAGTTATTTTATAAGTTATGCCTCCTTTGATTCCGTAGTTAAAGAACGATAGTTTTTTAGATTTTCCTAAAGAATTAGGGATGTTTGGGTCAGGTAAATTTCCAGGATAGATTCCGTTTTTGTATAATCCTTCTCTTTGATAAGTTGTATTGTTAAAGGAAGCTGCAATATGGTAATTACTCTTTTTATAATTGAGTTGTAGTTGAGCAAAACCATCAAAGGTCTCAGAGTTTAGCAGATAATTATATTTAAATCGATCACCTACTTTTGCAATTCTATTTGGAGTTAATAAATTGTTTTGATATTCATCCTTTGAAGGATCTCCAAACTTATTAATATCTAAATATCCTGTAGCTCCAAATAAATCTTTAATGTATGCAAAATTTTCAGATTTTAATTTCTTGTATTCTAGCTTTCCAGTTAAAATTATATTTTCTGTTAATTCAGTATTTAAAATTGTATTAAAAGTAAACTGTTTATTATCGTTTCGGTCTTCATATAAAGCAAACCTACCATTATCGCCACTCTTTTCATTTGCTACGTAAAGGTGTGTCCAGTTTAGTTGACCGTCATTTTGGAAGTTAGTGAGGGCTTTGTATGCATTTTTGTAATCTATCCAGATAGGATTGCTTAAAAACCAATTTGGTAATTTTCTATAATATGTAGGGTCTGGGTCATTACCTCCGTTAAAATCAATTCGACTATTACCAATTTCACCAAATTGATATGCAATTCCAGTATTTAAGGTTGAGCGATTAGTTAGAGTCCAATAGTGATTTAACATTATAATTGGTTCATTAATTCTTTTTATTCTAGAATTTCTGATTTTCCCATTTTGATACCCCCAGTATGGATTGTATTTTAAGCCTTTGATGTTGTATACTTGTTCTGTGTTTGCTGCTGATTTCCCTCTGCTATTTTGTGCATAAATAGCTGATAAATTCAAGCTATGTTTTTCGTTAATTAATTTTTCAATTGAAGTAAATACTGAATACGCATTGTAGGATGTTCCATTAATATATCCTTCGTTTGAATATCTTTTATTAGCAGAAACTGTAATAGCCCAGCCTTTTTTAGATAAAGGAATGGAGTAGGTAGCCATTATTCTATGTGAATAACTTCTATTTGAAGAGGCGTATGAAATACTTGTTCCTTTTTTATATTCTGAAGCTCTGGTGTTAATATTGGTAGAGCCAAGTACTCCTCCAAAGATGTAATTAGAAGGGGTAAGCCCTATGCTAAATTCTTGGTTGCGTAAAACATCATTTAACCCTCCCCAATTACTCCATTGTGGCCTTCCATTAAAAAGGTTATTCATTTCAAAACCATTAATTAAAACCTTGTTATTTTCAGACCCTAAACCACGTATTTTAAAAAATGAAGAAGACCATTCAAAAGCAGCAGTTCGTAAATAAGAATCTTTTGAAAATTGTAATAATCCTGAAATATTATCAACATAATTGGTATCATCATTTAATTCATCATCAGTAATTGTAATAGTACCAAAGTCTAAGCTTTCTGATATATCTTCATACATCATAATTATGCCTAGGTTTATTGTTTTACCTGATAGTTGAATAGGGAAATTTTGAGATTCATATCCTTTTAAATAAATTGTAAGGAAGTGTTTTCCATTGGCTATGTTGTGAATTTTAAAATTTCCGTTTATATCAGTAAGTGTATTTATACCTATTTGTTTTATACTAATAAAAACGTTTTGAAGTGGTTTTTCTGTGTCTCCATTAATAATAGTGCCATTTAAAATATTTTGTGCACCCATATTAATGCAAAGCAACATCACCATATATATGGTGGCTTTATTCTTTTTCATACAATTTTAACAATTTAATTAATTCTTTTCAGCAATAAAAAGTGAAGTGAAAGTACAAAAAAAATATTACTTGGGTTTGTAAGGTGTTGTTTTTGAATTGTTTTGCTAGATTTGTTGGAAAAAGAGATGAAAAAAAATGCTTTAGCTTTTGTGCTAATATTCACTTTAGTACATGGTTTTTCACAGAAAAGACATAGAGAGTTTAAAATACGAACAATAGGATTTTATAATTTAGAAAACCTGTTCGATACAATAAATGATGTAGAAAAAAATGATGAGGCTAGTCCTATTATGGAACTTAGAGGTAATCGTGAAAAAGTGTATTGGGATAAAATAGATAAGTTAGGAAAAGTTATTAGTCAAATAGGAAAAGAAAAAACAAATACAAGTCCTGTAATTCTAGGTGTTTCCGAGGTTGAAAACAGAAAAGTTTTAGAAGATTTAGTTAATGGGAAGTCGCTTAAAAAGAGGAAATATAGTATTATACATTTTGATTCACCAGATAAAAGAGGGATAGATGTGGCATTGTTATACCAACAACGTTTTTTTAAACCAATTCATTTTGAGGTTTTCAACCCTAATATATATGTAAATAATAGGAAGGTTTATACTAGAGATATTTTATTAGTTTCTGGTTATTTAGATGATGAATTAATTCATCTAATAGTTAATCATTGGCCTTCAAGAAGAGGAGGTGAAGCGAAAAGTAGTGTTAAGAGGGAAAAAGCAGCGTATAAAGTATCACAAATTATTAATAAAATTAAAGAAACTGAGAAAAACCCTAAAATTTTGATAATGGGAGATTTTAATGATGATCCTATAAATTCTAGTTTTAAGAATGTTTTAAAAACGAAGTCAAGAAAGTCAAATGTTTCTGAAGGGGAAATTTATAATCCTTTTGAAGAAATGTTTCGAAGAGGCTTTAGTACGCTAGGTTATAGAGATAATATTAATTTATTTGACCAAATTATGATAACATTTCCCTTATTAAATAAGGATAGTAATGATTATTCTTCATACAAAATGTTTAAATCAGCAATCTTTAATAAACGTTTTTTAACAGAGAAAAAAGGAAGGTATAAAGGGTATCCTTTTAGAAGTTTTTCTTATGGAAAATATACAGGAGGATATAGTGACCATTATCCTGTTTATCTATATTTAATTAAAGAAAACAAATAACCTGTTTTATTGAAGTTGTTTTAGTTTTTACAAAGATTTTTCAAATAATTATCCATTTGTATTTGAAATAAAGTCCCTCTTAATAAATCTTCAATTTCGGCAAGTTCTAATAATGATACAGCCATGCTTACTTTGTTTGATGGTGTTTGTAGTAAAAGAGATTTGCATCCACCTGCCATTTCGCAATTTTCGCAAGTACCTTGCATTTTTGCTTCACATAATTTATCTAAAAAAAACTCAATTTCTTTCGTAGTTAAATGAAAACCGGTATCTCTGAAAATTATTTGAGTAAGATTTGATTTTACATTCTTCCATCTAAAAGAGATACCTATTTTATTATCATATATTCTATAAATGCTTTCCATAATCAAATTTATATGAAGCAAATATATGTAATTTAGAACTATTCTAAATAAATTATTTTAAATCTTTTAAAACTAATTGAATTGAAGTATTACCATTCCAGGTATTTTCATCTAAATTATAGACGATATCGAAGTTATTTTTCACTTTTTCTATCTTGTTCCCAAGACCAAAACCAATAGCCCCATACGTTTTCTTGTCTGCTCCGTATATGATATTAAGTTTTAAATGACTTTTATCCGCTCCAACTTGTTTACCATAACCATTGTCTCTAACACTAGGTGATAAGAATACAGGTTTCATGTTTTGTGGTCCGAAAGGCCCCATTTGTTTTAAAATACGATAAAACTTCGTTGTAATTTCTGATAATTCCAATTCAGCATCAATACTAATTTCAGGAGTTAATAATTCTTTTTGTATCGTTCTAGAAACTACTTCTTCAAATTTATTTTTAAAATTCTCATATTGTTCAGGAAGTAAAGTTAATCCGGCAGCATACTTATGTCCCCCAAACTGTTCAATAAATTCTGAACATTCTTCCAAAGCATTGTATACGTCAAAACCTTTTACAGATCTTGCAGAGGCGGCTAGTTTATCTCCACTTTTTGTAAAAACCAAAGTTGGTCTATAATAAGTTTCAATTAGCCTTGAAGCAACAATACCTATAACACCTTTATGCCATGTTTCGTTATAAACAACTGATGTGAACTCATCTTGTTCGTTATTTTCTTCAATTTGTAAAAGAGCTTCTTGAGTTATTTTAGCATCTAATTCTTTTCTGTCAGCATTAAATTTTTCAATAGTAGAAGCTACTTCAATTGCAGAATCAAAATCAAATTGGGTTAATAAATCTACAGCAAAATTACCATGTTTCATTCTGCCAGCGGCATTAATTCTTGGCGCTATTGTAAAAACAACATCTGTTATGGTGAGTTCCTTTTTATTTGTTTGATGAATAATAGCTTTAATTCCATTTCTTGGACTCGTATTAATTACTTCTAATCCAAAATAAGTAAGTATTCTATTCTCACCAGTAATAGGAACTATGTCGGCGGCTATGGCAGTAGCTACCAAATCTAAATAAGGTGTAAAATCCTCAATAGTTTTATTATTTTCTTTTCCAAGTGCTTGTATTAACTTGAAACCAACTCCGCAACCGCATAGTTCTTTATAAGGATATTTACAGTCTTCTCTTTTTGGGTTAAGAATTGCAGTTGCCTTAGGAATTTCTTTTCCCGGTTTGTGATGGTCACAGATAATAAAATCAATTTCTTTTGTTGAAGCATAAGCTACTTTATCTATGGCTTTGATACCACAATCTAATGCAATAATTAAAGAAAACCCGTTATCGTGTGCAAAATCAATTCCTTGAAATGAAACACCATAGCCTTCTTTGTATCTATCCGGAATATAGGTTGCTACATTTTCATATTCTTCTTTTAAATATGATGACATAAGTGAAACTGCTGTTGTACCATCAACATCATAATCTCCATAAACCAAAATATTCTCGTTATTTTCAATAGCTTTCTTTATCCTTGCAACTGCTAAATCCATATCCTTCATTAGATATGGATTGTGTAAATTATCTAACGAAGGCCTAAAAAAACATTTAGCTTCATCAAAAGTAGTAACACCTCGTTGAACTAATAATTCAGATAAAACTTTATCAATACCTAGATCTAAGGATAGTTTATGGATAACTTCAATATTTGGTTTTGATTTTAAAGTCCAACGCATGTGTTTTATTTTTTATGAAAATGAATAGATGTTTTAATATCGGCAAATTTTCTAAACATTTCCATTACCCCGCAATATTTTTCAACAGATAAATTAACCGCTTTAGTAATTTTATCTTCATCTAAGTTAGTACCAGTAAAATGATAGTTTAATGTAACAGTATGGTAATATTTTGGGTGTTCCTCAGTAAGTTCTCCAGTAGCATCCATTTTAAAATCATCAACAATTATTCTCATCTTTTTTAATAAAGAAACCACATCTAAACCTGAACATCCAGCAAGTGAAGATAGCATCATTGCTTTAGGAGCTAAACCAGAATTGTTACCTCCGTTATCTTCAGATGTATCAATTAAAACCTTATGTCCACTAGGATTGTCGGTTTCAAACTGCATGTTTTCTTTCCAAATGGTGGTTACTGTGTGTTGTGCCATAATTTATCTATTTTTGTTACTTAAGTAAGTTTGTGATCAATTTTTTGATTTCTAAAACAAACTTACACCAAAAAAAGATTAATAAAAATTAAAACAATCAACAATGCCATTAGTAACACCTTTATCTGCAAATCATGATGCAGACACAAAAGAACTAGCTGAATTTTTTAATGAAACCTTAGGTTTTTGTCCTAATTCAGTTTTAACAATGCAACATAGACCAGCTATTTCAAAAGCTTTTATTAATTTAAATAAAGCAGTAATGGCTAATGAGGGAAGAGTTACATCAGCACTTAAAAGAATGATAGCTTGGGTTTCAAGTAATGCAACTGGTTGTAGATATTGTCAAGCACATGCAATAAGAGCCGCTGAGCGTTATGGAGCTGAACAAGAGCAATTAGATAATATTTGGGAATACAAAACGCACCCAGCTTTTAACGAAGGAGAAAGAGCAGCTTTAGATTTTTCATTAGCTGCGAGTTTAGTTCCTAACATGGTTGATGAGAAAATAAAAGAGAATTTGTACAAATATTGGAATGAAGGAGAGATTGTAGAAATGCTAGGAGTAATCTCTTTATTTGGATATTTAAATAGATGGAATGACTCTATGGGAACAAGTATTGAAGATGGAGCTATTGAAAGTGGAGAACAGTATTTAGGTAAGCATGGCTGGAATAAAGGCAAGCATTTATAATTTTTTTTATATATTGTAATAAATAAAAGTCTTCCCTATGAAAAATAGAGAAGACTTTGTTTTAATGTAGAAAATAGATGTCCCCCCACGGTTCATCTAACTTATAGTCCCAAAACAAAGAAAGTAAGTTTTAAGGAAAGTATAGTTGTGAAAAATACAAAATGTCATTTTGTTTTTTGCACTTTTTGAGTTGAATGTGTCTTATTTGGTGAACATTATGAGTATAGAAAAAAACAAACTTTTTAGTATTATAAAAAAGAAATTACCTCAAAAAGTATTATTTACTGAGGAAATTGCTGATGTTTTAGATATGAGTTATGATGCTTCTTATAGAAGAATTAAAGGAAAAACATCGTTAACACTTGAAGAGGCTGTTGTACTTGCAAAACACTATAAGATATCTTTAAATGAACTATATAATTTACAATCTGATAATTCTTTGTTTATAGATAAAAAGAGTTATGATAATACTTTTGAAAGTTTAATTAAATTTTATAAAGAGTATTCTTGTTACACCCAGTCTTTCACTAAAAATCATGATACTACTATAATTTATTCTGCGAAAGATATTCCTTTATATCATTTTAAAACTAATAATTTATATTGGAAATTTAGAATTTATGTTCATTTGAACTTTTTATATAGCGATGCTAATAATAAAACAGAGTTTAAAAATTTTAAGCCAAGTTCTTTAATTATCGAAGAAGTTAATAAGTTTAGAAGCAATTTTGAAAAAGCGAACATAACAGATATATGGGAAGACACAACAATTAATAGTTCTTTGTATCAAATATTTTATTTTTTTAAAATAAAACTGATAGAAAAAGATGAGGCGTTGCTTTTGTGTGATGAAATAACTCTTATGATAAAAGGAATAGAGAAAGCCGCCGCACAAGGTTTTTTAAATTCCAATAAAGAAAAAAAGTTTAATTTATATTATAGCAAACTTTTGAATTTAAATCATACTATTTTTTTTAAAACAGAAGGCAGAAAGAGTGTCTTGGTACCCTATAGTTCACTTTCACATATGAAAATTGAAAATGAAAGTATTTGTAATGAGATTGATATTCATTTAAAAAAGCAAATGCAGTTTGCAAAGAAAATTTCAGGTGATTCAGAAGAGGTTGATAGGAGAGTTTTTGTGACAACGATGTATGAAAAAATAGAACAGCTAAAAGCTGAAATAGAATCAAGAATGTTGATGTCTTTTATGTAAAAAAATCCCTTGAGAAACTCTCAAGGGATTTTTTAATTATTTTTTTAGTAAATCTCTAATCTCTACTAATAATTCTTCTTGGGTAGGTCCTTTAGGAGCTTCTGGTGCAGGCTCTTCTTTTTTCTTCATTGCATTGATAGCTTTTACTACCATAAACATTACAAAGGCCACAATAATAAAGTCAATTACATGGGTTAGAAACTCACCATACATAATGGCAGTTTCACCTGTAACTTTACCTGTAGCATCGGCAACTCCTTCTTTAAGAACATATTTTAAGTCTTTAAAATCTGCGTTAAAAATTAAACCGATTAAAGGAGATACTATACCTCCTGTAAAAGAAGTTACTACTTGTTTAAAAGCAGCACCCATAACAAAACCTACTGCAATATCGACTAAATTGCCTTTCATTGCAAAGTCCTTGAACTCTTTGATCATTCCCATTGTTTTTTGATTTTAATAGTTAAATTGACCTCTAAAATAGAATAAAAATTACTTTTTAACTAATCTTTTAACCCTTTGAGATATAGCAGTTAATATTTCATAAGGTATAGTTTCACATTTGTGAGCCATGTAATCTATGTGTTGTTGATGGTTAAATAGAATTACTTCATCACCTTCTTTACAGTCAATTTTAGTAACATCAACCATAATCATATCCATAGAAACATTCCCAATCATCGGTGCGGGCTGATTATTAATAATTACAAACCCGTTTTTATTACCAAGTTTTCTAGATATACCATCAGCATGCCCTATAGGGATTGTTGCGCTTCTTGTAGGTTGATTTGCCACAAACGCTCTATTATATCCTACAGTTTCCCCAGGTTGAATTATGTGTATTTGAGATATAATGGATTTTAATGTGTGTGTGTTTTTTAATTGTTTTGTTTCTTCTGGATTATTTCCAAAACCATATAAACCAATTCCTAAGCGTACCATGTCGAATTGAGCTTTAGGGTAATTGATAATCCCAGAGGTATTTAAAATATGAATCATAGGTTCATACCCTAAATGATCATAAAGTTGCTTTACGATGTATGCAAAATTATTTATTTGTCCTACAGTAAACTCTTGCTCATTTATGTCTTCACTTGCAGCTAAATGAGAAAAAAATGATTGAATTTTAATATTGTTAGATTTTTTTAACTCACTAATTATAGTAGGTACATCTGTATGCCAAAACCCTAATCTGTTCAATCCAGTATTAAACTTAATGTGTACCGGATAATTCATAAGAGGCTTCTTGTCAGCTAAACTTAGAAAAGCATCGAAAATTTTAAAATTATAAAGACTTGGTTCTAGGTTATATTTAACTACTAACTCTAAGTTTTGTATTTGAGGATGTAATACTAAAATAGGTTTTTTAATTCCGCTTTCTCTTAAAGTTATTCCTTCATTTGTGTATGCTACAGCAAAATAATCTACCTTATCTTCTACAATTTTTGCAATTTCAACAGATTCACTTCCGTAACCAAATGCTTTAACAACTACTAAGACTTTTGTTTCTGGCTTAAGTTTTTGTTTAAAATAAGTTAGGTTATGCAAAACTGCATTTGCATCTATTTCTAAAATGGTTACATGAGTATTATTCATCTGTAATTTCTTTTTCTATATTAGAGTTTTGTATAGCTCTATAATATGCAGCTCTACTTAAAGGTTCATATTCTTGGGTTTCACCAAGTAAAACTAAATCTTCATTTTGAGTTTTTCTATAGCTATAATGGGCTAAGTTACCAGTACGCGTACAAACAGCATGCACCTTTGTAACATACTCTGCAGTTGCCATAAGTGCTGGCATCGGGCCAAAAGGATTTCCTTTAAAATCCATATCTAATCCTGCAACAATAACTCTAACACCTCTATTAGCTAAATCATTGCATACGGCTACTATTTCATCATCAAAAAACTGAGCTTCATCTATACCAACTACATCAACATTATTTGCTAAAAGTCGTATGTTAGATGATGCCGGTACTGGTGTAGATCTAATTCTATTTTCATTGTGAGAAACAACTTCCTCATCATCATAACGTGTATCTACTGATGGTTTAAATATCTCTACACGTTGTTTGGCAAATTGGGCTCGTTTTAAACGTCTTATCAATTCTTCTGTTTTTCCTGAAAACATTGATCCGCAAATAACCTCGATCCACCCAAATTGTTCTGTATGATTTACTGTATTTTCAAGAAACATTTTGTAATTTTAAGCCCTGTTTATTAATATTTGTGTTACTTTCGAACAAAGGAACAAATTTATTAAAATTTAAGAGCAAAACTTAAAAACCCATAACAACTTATGCACAAAAAATTAGCATCAGATTTAACCAGTTTAGCACACAGCATTTTACAAATGAAAAATAAAGAAGATGTGTTACTGTTAAAGGAAAAAGCATACGAAGTTTATGAAAAACTTTCAGTTTTAGCATATGTAGATGAATATATTAATACAACTCCAAACGCAGAAGAAACAAAAGATGATTTATTAGCAAAAATTGAAGGGGTTGAGAATAAAAGAAAAGAATTAAGTAGTAATAAGAAAGCTAGTTTTATAGAGGAAGAAAAACTAGAAGTTGAAAATGAAATTTTAGCAGATAACCTGGAGTCTTCAAATGATAAGAAAGAAGATGCAGTTGTAAACTTAATAGATCAAGAAAAGAAGGTAGTTGCAGCTAATAATGAGGTTAAAACTCCAGAAATTATTGAGGATGTAACTCAAAACAAGGAAAATATTGTAAGTGTTGAAGTTAAAGAAGATCAATTAGTTCCTGATATTAAAGAGGCAGAAGAAAATAAAATAGAAGCTGTAAAGAATACAGAAGAAACAATTGTAAAAGCTGAAACTACAGAAAAAGAAGTTGTTGAAGAAATTATTGAACAACCTTTTGATGAGATAGAAAACCTATTGTTTAATGATATAGATACTACTAAAAAAGATGTTAAAGATGTTGGAGAACGAAAAACCCCAACTTTAGAGGAAGAATTACAAGATACATTACCTGTAGATGTAATGGCTAATTTATTTGAAAAAGTAGATCCCAAAAAATCGTTGAATGATCATTTACAAAATACGATTCAAATAGGATTGAATGATAGAATTGCTTTTGTTAAACATCTTTTTGAAGGGAATCAAAATGATTTTAATAGAGTTATTTCTCAATTAAATACTTGTAAAACAGAAAAAGAAGCTAAGAAGTTTATAAATAAATTAGTGAAGCCTGACTATAATTGGTCTGATAAAGAAGAATATGAAACCAGGTTATTAGAAATTATTGAAAGACGTTTTGCTTAAAAGAAACAAGGCTTTTAATATAGTTTCTATTTATAATTATATAGTACCTTTGATCTTTTAAAAAGTTACAATAAATATGTTTACAGCTAAAGCAAATAAAATTTTTCAAGAAGTAATAAATGATTATCATATTAAAGATGATGTTTACCAAGATTTTGTAAATAAATATGATAAAGAAGAAGATTTAATTGCTCATTTACTTTATAGAAAATGTTGGATTGATACTGTTCAGTGGCATTATGAAGACATTATTAGAGATCCAAATATTAATCCTGTAGACGCTTTGGTGCTAAAAAGAAAAATTGATGCATCAAACCAGGATAGAACAGATATGGTTGAGTATATTGATGCTTATTTTTTAGAAGAATTTAAGAATGTTACATCTAAAAAAAATGCAACAATAAATACTGAAAGCCCTGCTTGGGGTATTGATAGATTGTCAATTTTAGCATTGAAAGTTTACCATATGAATGAGGAAGCTACAAGAGAGAATGCTTCTGAGAACCATCAAAAAAATTGTCAGAAAAAGTTAGATGTTTTATTAGAACAACGAGTTGATTTATCATTGGCTATCGATACTTTACTTAATGATATTAAAGAAGGAGACAAGTATATGAAAGTATACAAGCAAATGAAAATGTATAATGATAATGAGTTAAACCCTGTTTTACGTTCGCAAAAGTAAAATTTATTTGAGTTTAAAAAATAAGCATATTTTAATTATACGTCTCTCTGCTATGGGAGATGTTGCTATGACTGTACCAGTTATACGAAATTTGATTAAACAGAATAAAGGAGTAAAAATAACGATTCTAACTCGTGCTTTTTTTACTCCTTTTTTTACAGAGTTTGATAATGTAACCGTTTATACTCCTGAATTAAAAGGGAAGCATAAAGGTATTATAGGCTTGTTTAAGCTTTTTAAAGAGTTAATAAAATTAAATATTGATGTAGTTGCCGATTTACATAATGTGATTAGATCAAATATTTTAGTTTCTTTTTTTAGGTTAAGAGGTATAAAATGTGTGCAATTAAAAAAAGGGAGAAAAGATAAAAAAAAGCTAACAGAGTTAAATGAAAACAAAATTTTGTTCTCATTAAAAACAATGCATGAAAGGTATGCAGATGTTTTTAAAAGGTTAGGTTTTTCAATGAATTTGAGTAGTATTTACAATCTAGTTAAAAAAGAAATTCCTTATCATTTTCAAAAAGAATTTAATGATTCAAAACTTATAGGGATTGCTCCTTTTGCAGCTTATAAAGGAAAAGCATTTCCGATTAAAAAGATTAAATCGTTAGTTAAAGAACTTAGTGATAAAAATTATTGTAAAGTTTTGTTATTTGGCGGAGGCGATGTTGAAAAAAAACTTTTAGAAGATCTTGCTAAAGATTATACGAATGTTTTTTCAATGGTGAAAAAAGGAACTTTTGAAGAAGAATTAAATATTATATCAAATTTAGATGTAATGATTTCCATGGATTCTGGGAATGGGCATATTGCTGCTATGTATAATGTACCTGTAATTACAATTTGGGGAGTTACCCATCCTTGTTTAGGGTTTACACCATTTAATCAATCTATAGAGAATCAAATACTTCCTGATTTGAAAGAATATCCTTTAATACCTACTTCAGCTTATGGGAAAGAGTATCCTAAAGAATATTTAAATTGTTTTGAAACAATTTTAATTTCAGATATTATAAAGGTTGTGAATACTTACACTAAATAAAAACATAAAACCTTCATATTAAGATGAAGGTTTTATGTTTTGTAAGTGCTTACTTTCCAAATAAACGTTGAAAAAAACTTTTCGTTTTTTTAGTGGCTTCCTTAATTTCTTCTTCAGCCTCTTCAGCAAAATCCGCTATGTGTTCACTTGCTTCACCAACTATTTCTGAAGCCTTTTCAGATACATCTTCAAATGCTTGTTTAGCATCTTCAGCAAATTCACTAGCTTTTTCTTTTACTTTTTGAGCTTGTTCACTTTCTAATATTTCAGTGATTTTCTCTTTAGCCTCTTCAGCAAAATCAACTATTTTTTCACTTGCTTCACCTGCAATTTCTGAAGCTTTTCCTGATACATTTTCGAATGTTTCTTTTGCTTCTTCTGCAAATTCACTAGCTTTATCTTTTACATTTTTAACACTTTCACTTTCTAGGAATTCAGAAACTTTTTCCTCTGCTTTTTTAACAAATTCATTTGCTTTCTCGGAAGCATCATTTATAGTTTCTTTAAAAGAGTCATTTTTTTCATTTAAATTTTCACTTGGCTTTTTGTTTTCTTCTGACATTTTGTATTGATTTATTTTATTAGCATAGGTTAAATAATAACATTAAAACCACTCTTTTCGGTTTTGCTGATATATTTCAAAGAACTCTTCATCTGATTTGGTTAAATAAATAATTCCTTCTATAAATGTAATTAACCACATTACACCTGAAAAAATACCACAGGATATTATTGTTAAAACTATAGTAAGAAATAAGGTAGTTATTCCTTCTTTAGTATAACCTAATATAAATTTATGTACTCCAAATCCACCTAGTATAATGGCAAGTATACCAGCTAAAACTCTTTTGTTTTCTTTTTGATGTTGAGGTATAGGGTTTCCGTTTTGATCAACTATTTCCATCTTGTAATTAATGTTTTATTAAATTTATAAAAAAGCTTCGTCTATTGGCTCCCAGAGTTCAATTTTGTTTCCATCTAAATCAATAATCCAACCGAACTTACCATAGTCATATTCCTCAACTTTGTCAATAACTGTAACACCATCTTGTTTTAATTCTTCTAATAATTCTACTAAATTTTCAACACGATAGTTAAACATAAAATCTTTTTTTGATGGAGAAAAATAATCAGTTTTCTTATCAAAAGGACTCCATTGTGTTGAAGCCTTATTTCCATCTTTATCTTTCCACCAAAAAGTACAACCCCAATCATCAGTATTAAAACTTAAATGTTTTTTATACCAATCTTTGGTTTCTTTAGGGTTTTCTGTTTTAAAAAAAACGCCTCCAATACCTGTTACTTTACCTTTTTTCATTTTTTACGTTTTTTATATTTTGTTCGTAAATAGCAATCCATTCGTCAACTGAAATTTTTTGAACTAATTCGGTAATTAAATCATAGGGTATTTCTTCAATTTTTTTAAATCTAATACAACTTTTCCCCATGTCTAGTTTACGTTTACAATGTTTAGGATACTCGTTAATAAACCATTTGTGTAGTTCAGGAATAGCATATATACCGCTATGATAAAGATTTATTGAGTTCTTTTGAGAAGCAAAACTCATAAAGGGTAATGGTTGACTAGAAGAACAGTGGTATCCATTAGGGTATGTTGATAGTGGCACAAAATAACCTATCATACCATATTGCATACCTTCTTCAAATCCTTTTGGAAGATTTCTGGAGATTATATTTCGTAGTTTTTTTAAAGCTTCTTGCCTATCTTCAGGAGTTTGAGATATATAGTCGTTAGGAGATGTAGCTTCGTATTTCATATTTTATGAATTTGAAGCTACAAGTTACTAAAATTTTTCTTTGATTTTATTTACGATGGTTTGTGCTAATTTCTCTTTACTCTCAATAGTCCATCCAGCCACATGGGGTGATAAAATAACCTGATTTGATTTTATTAAATACTGAAAAGCATCAGGCATAAGAGAATCGGTAAATAAATTTTCAAATGATTTTTTTTCATATTCTAAAACGTCTAAACCTGCACCTAGAATTTTTCCAGATTTCAATGAATCAATCAAGTCGGAGGTAACTACAGATTTCCCTCTGGCAGTATTTATCAACCAAAAGTTTTTTTTAAATTGGTTAATAAATTCTGTATTAATCATATTAATAGTAAGGTCAGTTTGTGGAGTGTGCAAACTTAATACATCAACTTCTTCTTGTAGTTTTTGTAAAGATACTTGTTTGCAGTTTCCATCACCAACATTATCTTTAATGTCATAACACAGAACCTTTACATCAAATCCGCGAAGTTTTTTTGCAAAAGCTTTTCCCATGTTTCCATAACCAATAAGACCTACTGTTTTGCCATCTAATTCAATTCCTCTATTATCTTCACGAAGCCATTTTCCTTTTCTAACTTCTTTATCAGCTTTATTTAGTTTATTGAATAAGGAAAGAAGCATTCCTAAAGAATGTTCACCAACAGCATTTCTATTACCTTCAGGAGCTGATATTAAATGAACTCCTTTAGTTAAAGCATATTCACAGTCAATATTTTCTAATCCAGCACCAACTCGCCCAATAAATTTTAAGTTAGAAGCCTTGTCTAAAAATTGTTTATCTATACTAAATCTACTTCGAATAATAATCCCATCATATGTTGAGATTTTAGACTCTATTTCATGCTTCGAAGAATCATAATCTTCATCATTAATAAAACCAAAGTTATTTAATTGATTTATTAAAAGTGGGTGATTAGTGTCTAAATGTAATATTTTCATGAATTATTTAAACTAATATTGTTCTTTGTCACTAGGAAAATCTTGTGATTTTACATCAGTAATATATTGTTGAAATGCATCTGTCATTTCAGCATATAAATCCAGGTATCTACGTAGAAATCTTGGGCTAAACTCGTGAGTCATTCCAATCATATCATGTGTAACTAATACTTGACCGTCTACACCACCTCCAGCTCCTATTCCTATTACAGGAATTGTTAAGCTTTTTGCAACTTCTTCTGCTAATTTAGCAGGTACTTTTTCTAAAACTAAAGCAAAACAACCTAGTTGTTCTAGAAGTTTAGCATCTTCTTTTAATTTTCTAGCTTCTTCTTCTTCTTTAGCTCTTACAGTGTAAGTACCAAATTTATATATTGATTGAGGGGTTAAACCTAAGTGCCCCATAACTGGTATTCCAGCAGTTAAAATTCGTGATATAGATTCAGAAATTTCACTTCCTCCTTCAAGCTTCACTGCATGCCCACCTGATTCTTTCATAATTCTAATTGCAGAATCTAAAGCATTTTTTGAATTTCCTTGGTACGTTCCAAAAGGTAAATCTACGATGACTAAACATCTTTCAATTGCTCGTATTACAGAACTTGCATGATAAATCATTTGATCAAGTGTAATAGGTAAAGTAGTTTCATGACCAGCCATAACATTGGATGCAGAATCACCAACTAAAATGACATCAATTCCAGCACCATCTACAATTTTAGCCATTGTATAGTCGTAAGCAGTTAACATGGATATTTTTTCGTTGTTTGCTTTCATTTCAATCAACGATTTTACGGTAACTCTTTTATATTGTTTTTTTGCTGTAGACATTGTTTTTATGTTTAGTCTGGTAAAAATAGGCATTTTTCAATAGATTACTATCTCGTTAATCTTCTGTTAATTATATTTTTCTATGCTTAATTTTTAATAGTTTTAAACTTTCAAACAGGTTTTATATGCATAAAATAATTACTATTCTTGTTTTTTTTGTAGTTACTACGGTAGTATATGGTCAAACTTCATTGGAAGAAAAAGAAATAAAAGAAACTATTAACACCTTTTTTAAAGGTTTACACAACGGTGATAGCACAGTTATAAAATCAACATTACATACTTCCATAAAAATTCAAACAACTTCAATTAATAAAGAAGGAAAAAAAATACTAAAAACAGAAACTAAAAATCAACTCTTAAGAGCTATAGCCAGTAAAAAAGTTTCTGATATTTATTTTGAAAAATTATTATCATATACTATTAAAGTGGATGGTAACTTAGCATCTGTTTGGACACCTTATGAGTTTTATTACAACGGTAAGTTTAGTCATTGTGGAGCAAATTCTTTTCAGCTTTTTAATAACAATGGAAAATGGGAAATTATTTATTTAGTTGATATGAGAAGGAGAAGTAATTGTAAAGCTTTAAAAAAATAAGAATGAAAAAATTGATCTTATTTTTTCTGTTAACTCATAATTGTTTTTCACAAGAAGTTAATCTTTTCTCTCCAGAAATTTTTAAAAGCTTGCCAAATGTCCGTGATTTTTCAATGAGTAGAGATAAAAACGAGATTTATTTTAGCATTGAAAGTTATCGAAAGGAATATTCTTTTATTGCTTATATTAAAAGGTTAGGTAATACATGGAGCAAGCCGAAAGTAGTTAGTTTTTCTGGTGTGTTTAAAGATCTAGAGCCTTTTCTATCTCCTGACGGACTCAAGTTGTTTTTTGCTTCTAATAGAAATGTTACTTCAACTGATGTTAAAAATGATATTGATATATGGTACGTGAAAAGAAGTACATTAAATGACGAATGGTCTGACCCAATTAATGTAGGGTTAACAATTAATACTAATAAAAATGAATTTTATCCATCTGTAACTAATAACGGAGATTTGTTTTTTACAGCAGAATATTCAGACTCAAAAGGAAAAGAAGATATTTATGTAAGTAGATTCATAAATAATAAATATACTAAGCCTGTAGCGTTGAGTTCAGCAATTAATACTGAAAAATATGAGTTTAATGCTTATGTTTCTCCTGATGAAAAGTTTATTGTTTTTACTTCTTACGGAAGAAAAGACGATTTGGGTAGAGGTGATTTGTATTTAAGCTATAAAGATGGAAAAGGTAATTGGTTGCCTGCTAAAAATCTTGGAGGCAGAATAAATTCAAAAGACTTAGATTATTGCCCATTCATAGATGTTGATACTAATATTTTATACTTTACATCAAGTAGGAGTAGTGTTCCTAAGAAAATGAAGAGTAAAAAAAGTTTGAAAGAAATTATAGATAATATTAATAGTTTACCAAATGGTTTAAGTAGAATTTATAGTACTTCTTTAAATAAAAAATAATGTATATTTGACCTAATGAACCCGAAGGAAAACAACAATACATTATCCCCTGATAAATGGGTTGATGCGTATGCAGATTATTTATATAATTTTGCAGTAGTTCGTGTCAACAATGAAGCAATAGCAAAAGATTTAGTTCAAGAAACTTTTTTTGCTGGTTTAAAATCAGCAAAGAATTTTGAAGGTAAATCTACAGAAAGAACTTGGCTTGTTTCTATTTTGAAACGAAAAGTCATTGATTATTATCGAAAAATCAACTCAAAAAAAGGGAAGGCAGAGGTAAGAATGAATTTTTATGAGGGAGGAGAAAATGAAGGTAGTTGGATTGAAGAACGTGTTCCCCAGTCATGGAGAAATGAAGCAGATCATACAATTGAAAATAATGAGCTTAAAACTCAAATAGATAAATGTATTGATAGTTTGCCTGAAAAATATGCGATGGTTTTTAGAATGAAAACAATTCAAGAATTTGAAACTGAAGAAATTTGTAAGGAACTAGATATTACGCCGTCGAATCTATGGGTTATTATTCATAGAGCACGAACCCAACTAAGAAATTGTATGGAAAAGAACTGGTTTAATAATTAATTTTATGTTTAAAAAGTTTAAAATAACTTGTGATGAGGCTACTGCTATCTGTGATAAGGCACAATACGGTGAAGCTTCTTTATTTGAAAAGATTCAGCTTAACCTACATGTTTTGATATGTAAAATTTGTAAGCTTTACTCTAAACAAAATAATATTTTGACAAGAGTATATAAGAGAAATGCTGCTGAATGTAAAGCGAAAAAATTCTCTTTATCTGATGAAGCAAAGGTTGCTTTAAAACAAAAGATAAAAGAGATAAGTTAATTTTTTTTGGTTTTTTATAAAAACCAATTTTTGATTTTTTGTTAGATTGAAACGGAATTTGTTGTAAAGATAAATTCCGTTTTTTTAATTTTGTCATTCTAAGCACAATAAATATGAATTTTTTACCTGATTTAATTGACGATTATGCTGTTAAGCATTCTCAAAATGAACCTGAATTGTTAAAAGAATTAAATAGAGAAACATGGCAAAAGGTTTTGAATCCTAGAATGTTAAGTGGTGCTTTTCAAGGTAGAGTTTTGTCAATGATTTCAAAATTAATCAAACCAAAGTCAATTTTAGAAATAGGAACTTATACTGGGTATTCAGCTTTATGTTTAGCTGAAGGGTTAAGTGAAGATGGAGTTCTACATACTATTGATAAGAATGAGGAGTTAGAAGAATTACAGTTTAAATATTTTCAAAAATCTGGTTTTCAAAACCAAATTAAGCAATATATAGGAAATGCTATAGAAATTATTCCATCTATAAATTCAACATTTGATTTAGTATTTATTGATGCAGATAAGTCAAATTATTTAAATTATTTTGAATTGATAGTTGATAAGATGAATAAAGGTGGAGTTATATTATCAGATAATGTATTGTGGAGTGGTAAGGTTGTAGAACCTTTAAATCCGAAAGATATTGATACAAAAATACTTTTAGAGTATAATAAGTTATTAAAAGAAGATACACGTTTAGAAACGGTTCTTTTACCAATAAGAGATGGGTTAACAATAACTCGAGTTAAGTAGAAGTTGTTATAGCTTACGTTTTATTGGTCCAGTGAAATCATCGATGTTATCTTTAACATCATTAACTTCTTTGTTTATATCACGAACAAATTCAGTATCTATACCTTGATTTTTAGCGCTATCATTAATTTCTTTTTTAATATCATTAGTAGCATCTTTTATTTGACGCATACCTTTTCCTAACCCTCTAGCTATTTCAGGAATTTTATCTGCTCCAAAAAGCATTACAACTATTAAAAGTATAATAAATATTTCAGGACCACCAATAAATAAGAAAGTTGTATTCATGGTTGCAAAGATAAATAAAATCGAGGTAATTACTATAAATAAAAAAAGCCAAACTCAAATAGAGTTTGGCTTTTTTTATTATTTAAAAATAATTAATCTGCAAGGATAATTACTTTATTATCTTTCATTTCTAACGTACCAGACTTGATATTTAAAGTTAAAACTTTATTATCAGCAGGTAATCTCTCAATGCTACCATGTAAATCATCAAAAGATAAATTACTTTGCGTATGAACATGGATCTTAACACTCCCTTTATCTAAAATAGATACTATAGGAGCATGGTTATTTAGCATTTGAAATTCACCATCTATACCAGGTACTGTAACAGAATCTACTTTCGATGAAAATAAAATAGCTTCTGGAGTTACGATTTCTAAAAACATAATTTTAAAGTTTTTAGCTTTTAGTTTTAGTCTTTAGTTATCACATAACTCAAAACTTAAAACTTAAAACTGGTTTACGCTTCTGCTAACATTTTTTCTCCAGCATCAATTGCTTCTTGAATAGAACCTCTTAAGTTAAAAGCTGCTTCTGGATACTTGTCTAATTCACCATCCATAATCATATTAAATCCTTTAATAGTGTCTTTAATATCAACTAAACAACCAGGTATACCTGTAAATTGCTCAGCTACGTGAAATGGTTGAGATAAGAAACGTTGTACACGACGTGCTCTGTGAACTACTAATTTATCTTCTTCAGATAATTCTTCCATACCTAAGATGGCAATAATATCTTGTAATTCTTTATATCGTTGTAAAATTTCTTTTACTCTTTGAGCAGTATTATAATGTTCATCTCCTAATATATCAGCTGTTAAAATTCTTGAAGTAGAATCTAACGGGTCAACCGCAGGATAAATACCTAATTCAGCAATTTTACGAGATAATACCGTAGTAGCATCTAAGTGAGCAAATGTTGTAGCAGGTGCTGGATCTGTTAAATCATCTGCGGGTACATAAACTGCTTGTACAGATGTAATAGATCCTTTTTTAGTAGAAGTAATACGTTCTTGCATAGCTCCCATTTCTGTAGCTAAGGTTGGTTGGTAACCTACGGCAGAAGGCATACGTCCTAGTAAGGCAGATACTTCAGATCCTGCTTGAGTAAAACGGAATATGTTATCTACGAAAAATAATACATCTTTACCTTGAGCTTCACCAGCTCCATCACGGAAATACTCAGCGATTGTTAATCCTGATAATGCAACACGTGCACGTGCACCAGGTGGCTCATTCATTTGTCCAAAAACAAACGTTGCTTTAGAATCTCTCATTCCAGGTTTGTCAACTTTAGACAAATCCCATCCACCTTCTTCCATAGAGTGCATAAAATCATCACCATATTTGATAATTCCAGATTCTAACATCTCTCTTAATAAATCATTTCCTTCACGAGTTCTTTCACCAACACCAGCAAATACAGATAAACCTCCGTGTCCTTTTGCTATATTGTTAATTAACTCTTGAATTAATACAGTTTTACCAACTCCAGCACCACCAAATAATCCAATTTTCCCTCCTTTAGCGTAAGGCTCAATTAAATCAATTACTTTAATACCTGTAAATAATACTTCAGTAGAAGTAGATAGTTCATCAAATTTAGGAGCTAAACGGTGTATTGGTAAACCAGTTTCACCTGTTTTAGGTAAGTTACCTAAACCATCAATAGCATCACCTGTTACATTAAATAAACGACCATAAATGTCATTACCTATTGGCATTTGAATAGGGTTACCAGTAGCTACAACTTCTGCACCTCTACTTAAACCATCAGTTGCATCCATAGAAATAGTACGAACTGTATCTTCACCAATATGTTGTTGAACTTCTAAAACCAAAGTTGAACCATCAGCTTTTTTAATTTCTAATGAATCATAAATTTTTGGTAATTCAGCATTTTCTGTATTAAACTCAACATCGATAACTGGACCAATTATTTGAGAAACTTTACCTGTTATTGTAGACATTACTTATATGTAATTAAAGTTATTTATTTTGTTAAGTGAGAATTAACTCATTTTTTCAAGGTGCAAAGGTAAATTTTTAATAGCGAATTTAAAAATGTTTGAAGATATTTTTACGCATTTTTTCTACATAAAAAAAAGGCCTCACTTATAGTGAGGCCTTTTTATATTATGTAAGAGTTTAAATTATTTTACTAATTTAATTTCTACACGTCTGTTTTGAGCTCTACCAGCTCTTGTTTTGTTATCAGCAATTGGGTAATCTTCTCCAAAACCAGCAGAAGTTAATCTGTTAGCAGGGATTCCAGCTTTGTTGATTAAGTAATCTAAAACAGCCTTAGCTCTTCTTTCAGATAACTTTAAGTTATTAGCAGCTCTACCTTGACTATCAGTATGACCTTGGATGCTAAAGTTAGCTTTAGGGTATTCTTTCATGATACCACCAATTAAATCTAATTTTCCGCTTACTCCAGCTCTAAATGTAGTTCTTCCTGAGTTAAAGTATATAGCTCTTGCGAAATCGTTTAATTTCTTAACAGCTTCTTCTTTAATGATTACTTCAGGACATCCATTGTTAGATGCTACACCTTTTACATTAGGACATTTGTCATCTTTGTCTAATACACCGTCTCCGTCAGTATCAGGCCAAGGACAACCACCGTTTGCA
Organism: Tenacibaculum halocynthiae; assembly: GCF_964512825.1. Lineage (NCBI taxonomy): Bacteria > Pseudomonadati > Bacteroidota > Flavobacteriia > Flavobacteriales > Flavobacteriaceae > Tenacibaculum > Tenacibaculum halocynthiae. The sequence goes on from NZ_CAZELG010000017.1 coordinate 203,862, forward strand.
GCAGGACCAGCTTGATTTGGACATTTGTCTGTATTGTCAGCAACACCGTCACCGTCAGCATCAGGACATCCGTTCATAGCTTTAGTTCCAGCTTTAGTAGGACATGCATCATCTTTATCAGCAATACCATCACCATCAGCATCAGGACAACCGTTTAAAGCAGCTAAACCAGCAACTTCAGGACAAGCATCGTCAGAATCTTTGATTCCATCGCCATCAGCATCAGGACATCCGTTGAATTCTTTTAAACCAGCAACTTCTGGACATGCATCATCTTTGTCATAAACACCATCACCGTCAGTGTCTTTTCCTCCAAATTTGAAAACTAATCCTACAGAGTGTTGGAAGTGATCCTGAACTTTGTCAGAAAATTCTTTTTTACCACCAGATTGGAAGTTTAAACCTAAGTTTTCGTTAAACCAAGTATTAAAACCTACACCTGCATTTAAAGTTCCTTCTCCTAAGTCTCCTAAGTTAGCATAACCACCACCTAAGTATACATAAGGGTCGAACCATGAAGTATCACCAAACAAATTGTTTAAGTCATATTTTACGCTTGCATCGATAGCCCAATAAAGCTCATCCATGTCGTTTTCAGCTCTAAAAGTTTCAATTTTGTTTAAAGAACCAGCTAATTGTAATGTAAATCCATCGTTTAAGTATCTGTCAACAGAAATTCTTGAAACTGAAGGTAAGATGTTCCAGTCGCTAGTACCGATGTAATCTTTAGCATAATCGCTAAATTCTGAAGGTATTCTAAAGTCAACAGCGTTAACTCCGAATCCAACTACCCATGGATTGTCTGAATCCTGTGCGCTTGCCGTTCCAATTGTTGCGAACGTAAACAAAGCCATCACAGCTAATTTTAAGTGTTTCATTATTAAAAATTTAAATTAAAAGTTCGTTTATATACAACGCAAATGTAAGTTGTTAAAACTTATTTACAAAAACAAATCTACAAAAACTTACAAGAAAAGCAAGTTTTTTTAGAGTATTATCTATATTACCTTTAGTTCTTTACCAATTTTGATAAATGCGTTTATTGCTTTATCTAGATGTTTTTTATCGTGGGCTGCAGAAAGCTGAACTCTTATGCGTGCCTGTTCTTTTGGTACTACTGGATAAAAGAATCCGATAACATATATACCTTCATCTAATAGTTTTTCAGACATTACTTGAGAAAGCTTTGCATCATAAAGCATTACTGGTACAATAGCAGCGTCTGCACCTACTAAATCAAAACCAGCTTTTTCCATTTCGCTTCTGAAATAATTAGTGTTCCATTCTAATTTATCTCGTAAGGAAGTATCTTTAGATAATAAGTCAAATACTTTTAAAGAAGCTCCTACAATTGCAGGGGCTAAAGAGTTTGAAAATAGGTATGGACGGGAGCGTTGACGTAAAATTTCTATTACTTCTTTTTTCGCTGTAGTGTATCCACCCATTGCTCCACCAAGAGCTTTACCTAATGTACCAGTTACAATATCAACTCTACCTAAAACATTTTTTAATTCTAAGGTACCACGCCCTGTTTTACCAATAAAACCAGCAGCATGACATTCATCTACCATAACTAATGCATCGTATTTGTCAGCTAAATCACATATTTCATCTAATTTTGCAACAATTCCATCCATAGAAAACACACCATCTGTAACTATGATTTTAAATCTGTGGTTTTGCTTGTTAGCCTCTATAAGTTGTTCTTCTAAAGAAACCATATCATTATTATTATAACGATAACGAGCAGCTTTACATAAACGTACACCGTCTATAATTGAAGCATGATTTAAACTATCAGAAATAATTGCATCTTCTTTAGTTAGTAAAGGTTCAAAAACACCACCATTTGCATCAAAAGCGGCTGCATATAATATAGTATCTTCAGTTTGGTAGAATTCTGCTATTTTTTGTTCTAATTGTTTGTGTATATCTTGAGTACCACAAATAAATCGTACTGAAGACATTCCAAAGCCATGAGTGTCCATAACATCTTTTGCAGCTTGTATAACTTCAGGATTGTTTGATAAACCTAAATAATTGTTAGCACAGAAGTTTATAACTTCTTCTCCAGTTGAAACTTTAATTACTGCGTCTTGTGATGATGTAATAATACGTTCTGATTTATATAATCCAGCATCTTTAATATCTTGGATTTCTTTTTGTAAATGTTCTTTTATATTTCCGTACATGTTGTTTGTATTTAAAGTTTGTAAAGTTACAAAGTTTAAGTTTTTCGATTAAACTTCTTCAACCGAAATTTCTTCATTAATATATATGAGTAGTTTTTTTAAAATAGTAAAGTTCATTGATGTTAATACTTGTGAATATTTTAATAATTGTTGATGGTGTTTTTTTGAGGGAATACCTGTTTTGTAATCTATAATTGTTACTTGGTTGTTCTTGAAAACTAATCTGTCAGGAATTATGATTTGATTATCAATTGTTACTATTTCTCTTTCATTGTATATAATAGTATCCTCTGAAAAAAATTCTGATAGTTGAGGATGCTGAACAATTTTTTTTATGATACTTTCTATTTTTGGAATAGCATCTTTGTGTATTAATCCTTGATTATTATATGAGTCAATAACAGATTGAATATCTCTTTCATGATAAATTTCAGACATCATTTGATGAATAAGGTTTCCGTATTCAATAGCTTTTTGTTGTTTTGTATTCCAAAGTTTTGATGCACTTGCCAACATATATATATTATGGTCTTGCCATGGTGATGATATAAATCTTTCTTGAGTTTTTGATGTTGTTTTTTCTTTGTTTCCTTTTTTACTAACTCTCTCTTTGGCGCCAAAAGTAAAAGTAGGTTCTTCATTACTCCAAACACCTATTTTTTTTAGGTAGTTGATGAAAAGACCAGAATAGTAATTAGTGTTTTCTCCCGTTTTGGTAATTCTTTTTTCTGTAATAATATGTAGTTGTTCTACTGATCTTGTTAGTGCGACGTAAAGTAGGTTTAAGTTGTCAAGTTCCAGCTCTTCTCTTTGTTGTTGGTATGTTTGTGTTCCTTTTTTACTAATAAAGTTTAAATCTTTATTAAATGGAATTAATAGTTCTTTAAATCCATTAAAATTATTAGGGAGTTCGTTTAACCAAGTCTTTGGATTTATTTGGTTGTAAATATCTAAATCACAAGGAAATATTACAATTGGAAATTCTAGCCCTTTGGATTTGTGAATAGTCATTATTTGAACAGCATCAGAACTATCTGGTGCTACAATGCTTAAATTGTCTTTTTTGCGGTTCCAGAAATCTAAAAAATTTTGAATGTCTGTGCCTTTTCTTTGTTGTTCTAGAACAACATCTAGAAAAAAATGGATATAGGCGTCAGAAGTTTTGGTTAAGTTAAACCCTCTTATAATTTCTTCTATTTTTTCATAAAAAGGTAGTTGATTAAAATACATACTATTGAAGTTCGTATTGTAATTTTTTAATTCTTCGAATAAAGAAAATGTAGATAGTTTTATGTGTTTAGCAATAAAAGTATGTTTGTCTTCATTGATGATTAAGTGATGATGTAAAAAATATAAAACTTCTAAAAAAGACTCTTTGTCTGATGGGTGTTGTATTACTTGAAGTATATCAATAATAAAGTTTACTTTATTGTTATTTTTGAGTAATAAAGTTTCAGAAGAAACGATTGAGACATTGTTTTCAGATAGATAATTTGCAACAGCAATTCCATCACTTTTTTTACGAACAAGTACACATATTTCATGTAAAGAAAATTCAGTTCGTAGTTGTTTAATAGTTTCTAAAACTTTTTTAGGGTATTTTATATCGTTGTTATCTTTGTCTTCTAGTTTTTCTAGAAAAGAAATACTTATGTGTCCGCCTTTTTTTGAATTCTCTAATTGTTTGTTTCCTTCAATATATAATTGTTTGTATTTCTCATTTTGTAAAAAATTAGCTATATGCTGAAAAAAATCATTGTTAAAATTGATAATTTCGGAATAACTCCTGTAGTTAGTGTCTAAGGTCTTTATTATCTTTTTTATATGAAATGGATTTTTTGAATTTTCATTATCTGTTCCAAGATTAATGAATTGTTCAGCTTTTCCTCCTCTCCATCTATATATTGCTTGTTTTCCATCTCCAACTAAAAGTAGATTGCTTTTTTCTTGGGCTAATGCATTATTTATTAAGGGGATTAAGTTTTTCCATTGTAAAACAGATGTGTCTTGCATTTCGTCAATGAAATAATGCATAAACCGTTGACCAATTCGTTCGTAAATAAATGGAGTAGGTTGATCTTTTATATTGGTTGATATTAGTTGATTAAATTCAGCGTTTAGTCGAATGTTATTGTCTTCTTTTATTTGATTTAACTCTGTGTTTATGTTATTCAAAACCGCTAAAGGAATGATGCTTTTTAATGCTAATTGAGAAAGTATAAGTTCTCCATAAATAGTTTTACTTTGGTAGTATAAATCAACCAATTTTGGAAGTATGCTCTCAATTGAATTAACAATTTCACTAGTTGCTGTTTTTGTGTAAAAGTTGTTTTGTTCAATAGCTTTTTCTATTGTTTCACTTCGTTTTTTATAATCAAACTTAGAGTTGAACTCACTTAAGTCTTTTAAAAATTTAGGAAAAGTAGCGCGTGTAAAGTTTTTGGGTTCTAAACCTTCACGGTCAATAATACTTAATGCATCTTCTCCAGTTTTTTTTATTTTTACTAATAATTCTTTTTTACTTGTTGATAATGTGTTTTTTAGGTTGTTGAAGTCTTCAAGTGTTTTTGTAGATAGTTCTTTAAAGTGTTTTGCGTCGTCTTCGTTTAGTAGAATTTTTGAGATATCATTAAGCTCTCTAGAGATATCCCAAGACTTATCATCATCCGTTTTGTCAAGAGAAAATTGAATAAGAAGTTTGGTAATATCTTTGTCTGTTCCAATTTTTGAAATAAGAACATCTACTGCTTCACTTAATAAAGAAATGGCGTCCATTTCTACTTCGAAATTTAATGATAGTCCTAAATCAAAAGCAAAACTTTTAATTATTTTGTGAGTAAAGCTGTCAATTGTTGTTATTGAGAAGGCTGCATAATTTTGTAAAATAGTATCTATTATTTTTTTACTACGCTTTTTAATGATTTTTTTATCGACAGAGGTTTCTTTTAATATGGCTTTTAATAAATCATTTTCTGCTCCTTCAGAAAAAACTTGTAAATTTTCTAATACACGTTCTTTCATTTCTCCAGCTGCTTTATTGGTAAAAGTGATGGCTAGTATTTTTTGGAAATGAAAAATGTCTTCTGATTGTAAAAGTACTTTAAGGTATTCTTTAACTAATGTAAAAGTTTTTCCACTTCCAGCTGAAGCATTATATATCTCAAAGCTTGAAGGTGTTTGCACGAGGTTTCTAATTTAATGCAAAGTAGTTTTTTTTATGCCAAGTGACAAGTAAAAAAGTTGGTAGAATGTTCAAAAAATTATTAGCCTCTAAATAGAAAGAAATCATTTTTCATTGATTCTATTTCGGTGTCATCATTAGTTATAATATAATTAATTGCTTTTTCTGTAAATAGCTTTCCTTTTGGAGTAAGTGAAATAATTTTTTTATTAATAGTAATCATGTTGTTTTTCTCCGCCAACTCTACAATTAATTTTGATTTAAGTTTGTGCCAGTTAATGTGTTCATTTAAATGATTTATGTGTCTCTCTTTTTCATCTGAATGATTGTTAAGATGTAGTAAAAAAGTAAGAAGTTGAACTTCCTTTTGTTGTTGTTTATTTCTGTACAATACGGAGATTAGTCCCTTATTTGGGGCGAATAAATAAACAATTAAAAATACTAAACCTAACATTGTTGTCATAGAGCCAGAAATAGAAGCGTCTAACAAGTGTGCTACCCAGTACCCTGATATGGCTGAAAAAACTCCAAATGTTATAGAAAGAGTTAGCATTTTTTTTAAATCGTTTGTAAGTAAATATGCAGTTGCTGCTGGAGCTATCATTAAAGCTACTACTAAAATAGCACCAACAGCATCAAATGCTCCTACCGTAGTTATTGAGGCTATACTCATTAATCCATAGTGAATAACAGCAGGGGAGAAACCAAGGGCAGTTGCTAGCCCAGTGTCAAAAGTGCTAATTTTTAATTCTTTAAAAAAGGTAATTACAAGTGTGGTTGTTATTAGCAAGATGGTTCCAATTACCCATATTGATTTAGGACCTAAATCTGTACCGTTAATTAGAAGTCGATCGAAAGGAGCAAATGCCAATTCTCCAAGTAAAACTGCATCAACATCTAAATGCACGTCATTAGCATTTTTAGCAATTAGAATTACTCCAATACTAAATAAGGCAGGGAAAACGAGTCCGATTGCAGTGTCTTCTTTAACTAATTTGGTTCTTTGAATGTACTCTACTAGAACAACTGTTAAAATACCAGATAAAGCACCCATTAGAATTAGTAGAGGAGAATTTAAATCGTGTGTAATAAAAAAACCTATAACTAAACCAGGAAGTATAGAGTGGCTGATGGCATCACTAATTAATGCCATTTTTCGTAATACTAAAAAAGTACCTGGAATTGCACAGGCTATAGCTACTATACTTGCTATTAATTGTATTTCTATTTGAGCACTACTCATTTTTTAAGTTTTGATTGTACAGGTTACCAGCAAATTGAAATCCTTTTTCTGTCATGGACCACATTTTTCCGTTTACATTAATGTAATCTCTTTCTTCTAGTTTTTTTAAGGTATTTCTAGTGTACCCTTGAAAATTATTTAAAATTTTTACTGCATGTGGATGTGATTTGTCTTCGTGAGTTTTAACAATGTCAAACATAAAAGATAATGTTTTGTGCAGTTTTAGATCACGTCTGTTCTTTAAAAGTCGAATTTGACGAAAAAGAAGCCCTCGTGAAGGTGAAAAGATAAAAGAAAAAACAACAAAAATAGCAGCGACAAGTACTATAACAGGTCCGGTTGATAAATTTGATTGACTAGCGCTAATTCCTGTTCCTATAACACCAGAAAAAGCACCAAATATGGCAGCAAGAATAACCATGATGCTTAGTTTGTTGGTCCATTGTCGAGCAGCAGCAGCTGGAGCTAATAACATAGCGCTCATTAAAACAACTCCTACGGTTTGAAGACCTAAAACAATTGCTAATACTATAAAGGTTGTGATTAGCATATCTATAGCTTTTATGTTAAAACCTAATGTTTTGGCATAATCAGCATCAAATAATAAGATTTTAAACTCTTTCCAAAAAAGAAATAATATAATTAAGCAAACTCCAGTTACTATTGCCATAAACCATACATCGTTAATTAGTAAGGTAGCGGCTTGTCCGAATAGGAATTTATCTAAACCTGATTGGTTTGCATTTGGTTGTTTTTGGATAAATGTTAAAAGTAACATACCGAAACCGAAAAAAACGGAGAGTATTAAGCCTAATGCAGTATCGGTTTTTAAGTGAGTGTTTTTAACTATGCCTCGAATCCAGAAAGCACCAATAAGTCCACTAATTAATGCTCCTAATAATAATATGTAAGTATCTTTAGTGCCAGTAATTAAAAAAGCAATAGCGATACCAGGTAGAGAGGCATGAGATATGGCATCACCTAATAAACTTTGTTTTCTTAATACAGCAAAACTTCCTAACATCCCACATATTGCACCAAGAATTGCAGTTCCAATTGTAATAGTACGGAGCGTGTAGTCTGAAAAGATAAGTTTAAAATATTCTTGTAAATCCATTATTGTTGTACACTTACTTTGTAGTTTATACCGTATGTTTTGGTTAGGTTATTATCGTTAAAAATTTCTTTAACTGGACCAGTAGCTATTTTTTTTACATTTAAAAAAGTAACCCAGTCAAAATATTCAGGAACTGTTTGAAGATCATGATGAACTACAATTACAGTTTTACCAGCTTTTCTTAATTCTTTTAAAATGTTAATTATAGCTATTTCAGTGGTAGCGTCTACACCTTGAAAAGGCTCATCCATAAAATATATTGATGCATTTTGAGCTAAAGCACGAGCCAAAAATACACGTTGTTGTTGCCCTCCTGAAAGTTGAGAAATCTGTCTGTTTTTAAAAGCTAACATCCCTACTTTTTCTAGAGCTTCTAGGGCTGTTTTTTTTTGTTTTTTACCAGGGCGTTTTATCCATCCTAGAGTGCCATATGTGCCCATCATAACTACATCTAGAGCAGTTGTAGGAAAATCCCAGTCAACACTTCCTTTTTGAGGAACGTAGGCAACTAGTTTTCGTTGTTTATTATAAGGTTTTCCATAAATTGTAACGCTACCAGCAATAGGATTTATAATTCCTAAAATTGATTTTATTAATGTTGATTTACCAGCTCCGTTGGGACCTACAATAGCCATTAAAACTCCTTCTGGAATAGCTAAATCAATATCCCATAAAACAGGTTTGTAGTTGTAGGCTACAGTTAAATCATCTATAGTTACTGCGTATTTTGTTTTCATTTTATTTTAGTGCGTCAACAATGATGTTAACATTATGGTTGTACATACCTGTATAAGTTCCTTCAATAGTTCCTTTGTTACCCAATGCATCAGAATATAGGGTTCCACCAATTAAAACTTGATGACCTTGTGCATTTACTGCTTCTTGTAGGGCTTCAATAGTTCTTTTAGGAACAGAGCTTTCTACAAAAATTGCTTTTATTTTATTGTTAATGATGAATTTTGCTAGTTTTTGAACATCTTGAACACCAGCCTCAGTAGCTGTTGATAAACCCTGTAAGCCAACGACATTAAATTTATGTTGTTTTCCAAAATAATTAAAAGCATCATGAGCAGTTACTAGTACTCTTTTGTTTTCAGGTAATTCGTTGATTTTTGAATTGATTTGAGTGTTTAATTTTTTTAGTTTTATTAAATACTGTTGTGTGTTTTTCTTATAAATAAGCTCATTTTTAGGGTCTAAATTGATTAGTTTTTTAGATATGTAAGAAGTGATTTTAGACCAATTATTAATATCAAACCAAATGTGAGGGTCGTAATTTGAAGCAAAATTTTCAGATTCAATTAAGTTTTTTTTACTTATGGTGTCTGAAGCAACTATAATTTTTTTGTTTTGATGTTTCATTTTTTCAAAAACTTCTTCAAGTTTTCCTTCTAAATGTAGTCCATTATAAATTATTATATCAGCATTGAATAATTTTGATACATCTCCTTCACTTGCTTTGTATAAATGAGGATCAACACCAGAGCCCATAAGGCCATTAATATTTACCTGATTACCACCTATGTTTTTTACCAGGTCAGTAATCATTGTTGTGGTAGTAACAATATTTAATTTACCGTTTTCTTTTGTTGTTTTTTTATTACAACTTATCATTATTACAATAATAAGTAGGATTGTAATTTTTTTCATTTTAATGTTTTTGAATATATATATTATTAGCAACCTTGTTAGATATTGTAATTGCTTGACCATTTATTTTTATTTGTAAAGATTCATCAAATGGTTCTTTTTCTATAATTTCTATTTCTTTACCTAGGGCAATTCCTTGTTTGTCTAAAAATTTTAAAAACTTAGAAGAGCTATCATCTACACCAACACAAATACCAATTTCTCCTTTTTGTAAGGTTGATAATAAACTCTTTTCAATGGTTTGTAAATTACCATCTTTATCAGGTATTGGGTCACCATGAGGATCTCTTTTTGGGTAATCAAGAAGAGCATCTAATTCGTTTATTAGTTTTGGAGATTTAATATGTTCTAATTGTTCAGCTACTTCATGTACTTCATCCCAGGAGAAGTTTAATTTCTCTACCAAGAATACTTCCCACAAACGGTGTTTACGTATAATGTTAGCGGCAGTTTTTTTGCCAAAGTCAGTTAACGTTACTCCTTGGTATTTTTTATAGATAACAACTTTTTTTTCAGAAAGTTTTTTTATCATGTCTGTTACTGAAGAAGCTTTTGTTTCTAGTTTTTTTGCAATAGCATTAGTACTGATCCCTTTTGAGGAGATGCTGTCTAGGTGATAAATTGCTTTGATATAATTTTCTTCGGTTTGACTAAACATAAATCTATTGTATTCAGGTACAAATATACAGTTTTTGTTTTATGTAAACATATTTTTAGATTAATCTAAAAATTATTTTAACTTTGCAAAAAAAAATGTCGCAGAGGTATATTACTATTGCTACTTAGTTGCAATAGTAATATATTTGCAAAAACATTACTTTATAATGAGAAAAAAAATAATTCTTTCAGTATTTTTATTTTTACAAATAACGTACTCAATTTTTAGTCAGACGGTATCGGGGAAAATAACATTCGAAAATAAACCTGTTCCATTTGCTTTTGTATATGTAAAAGGAGGAACTTATGGAGTAACTGCCAATGAAAAAGGGTATTATAAGTTAAATCTTCCAGCGGGTAAAATCACGATCCAAGTGAGTTCGCAAGGATTCAGAAAAGTATCCAAAGAAATAATAACTAAAAACAATGAAAAATTAAATTTAAACTTTGAATTATTTGAAGATGTTTTAGGTTTAGACGAAGTGGTTATTAGTGCTACAAGAAACAGAGTAGAACGTAAAGAAACTCCTGTTGTTGTTTCAACAATAAAACCTCGTTTACTAACTGCAACTCAATCTGCTTCAATGGCAGACGGTTTAAATTATGCACCTGGTGTTCGAGTTGAAACTAACTGTCAAAACTGTGGTTTTACACAGGTTCGTTTAAATGGGTTAGATGGTGGCTACACACAAGTTTTATTGAATAGTAGACCTGTTTTTACATCACTAATAGGTGTATATGGTTTAGAGCAAATACCAACTAATATTATTGAACGAATTGAAGTTGTTAGAAGTGGAGGTTCTGCTTTATACGGTTCTAGTGCTATAGCGGGAACGGTAAACGTTATTACTAAAGACCCTGTTTTAAACACCTGGGAAATTGGATCTAATTTTGCCTTCATTGATGGTAAAGCACTCGATAGAACATTAACATTTAATACTTCTGTAGTTGCTGACGATTTGAATAGTGGTATCTCATTATTTGGAATGAACAGAAACCGTGAAAGTCTTGATGTAAACGGTGATGGTTTTACAGAATTAGTAAAGTTAAAAAATACAACTGTAGGTGCTAAAGCCTTTGTAAAACCAACTGAAAAAAGTAGGATTTCTATGAATTTGAATTCTATTAAAGAATACAGACGTGGTGGGAATAAGTTAAATCTTGCTCCTCAATTTACAGATATTACTGAAGAATTAGATCATGATACTTTTATTGGTGGTATAGATTATGAAGTGTATACTAAAGATAATTCTGGTAAATTTCAAATTTACACTTCTATGTCTAACACCGATAGAGGCAGTTATTATGGTGGTCTTGGTGGTGGAATAACTAAACAAGACAGTATTTTAGCAAACAATGCTTTTGGAACTACCAAAGATTTAGCTTGGGTTAATGGTTTACAATTTACAAAATCACTTAAAAGTAAAGATGTTTTAACTGTAGGGGCAGAATACAATTTTACCTCTACCAAAGATGAAATAGTAGGTTACAATCGCTTGGTAGATCAATCTGTAAAATCGTTTGGTGTTTATGGGCAATATGAGTGGAAAGCGTCGGAAAAATTTACAGCTCTGATTGGTGCTCGTTTGGATAATGTAAATATAGATGGAAATTATACCATTGGTACAATTGCAAGAAATATTGATGTGAGTCAAACAACTTTTTCACCAAGATTAACCATTTCATATCAATTTACTGATGCGCTAAAATTTAGAGGTGGTTACGCAAGAGGTTTTAGAGCGCCACAAGCATTTAATGAAGATGTTCATATCTCTAGTGTAGGTGGGGAGCCTCAATTTGTAATTCTTTCTGATGATTTAAAAACTGAGTTTTCCAATGCTTATACTGGTTCTTTAAATTTTTCTAAAAACATTAATCTATTACAATTGGATTTCTTGTTAGAAGGTTTTTATACAACATTAAAAAATCCTTTTACATTAGTAAGTACTGGTTCTACATTACCAAATGGTTCTATAGTAGAAGAAGTAAGGAATGGTTCAGGAGCTAAAGTTTATGGAGTCAATTTTGAATTTGGAATTTCTCCAAATCCTAAGTGGCAATTTCAGCTAGGAGGAACTTTACAAGAATCTAAATATGACGACCCTCAGGTTTTATTTGAAACTAATGGAGTTTCAGGAGAATCTGATATTACCGTTAATGAGTTTGTAAGAAACCCAAATTTTTATGGATACTTAAACACCGCATGGATTCCAAGCGAAAAATTTAATGTCGACCTTACAGGAACATATACTGGTGGGATGACAGTTCCAAGGGTGATTAGTGATACGGGATTCTTACAATTAAACGAAGTAACAGATTTCTTTGATTTGAATTTAAAGTTAGAATCTCATATTGATTTCAATGATAATTTTATGACCACCATTTCTGCGGGTGTAAAAAACATGTTTAATGCTTATCAGGATGATTTTGATACTGGAGCAACAAGAGATTCGGATTATATTTACGGTCCGAGTGCGCCAAGAACATTTTTTATTGGTATAAAATTTGGTAAATTTCATTAGATGAAACTTTTTAATAAGAACATATTATTTCTTTTTTTCTTTGGATGTTTTGCTTTTACAGCTATCGCGCAGCAAAAGCAGAATATTAATTGGATTTCTTTTGAACAGTTAGATGATTCTTTGGCAGTTAAACCCAAAAAAGTATTCATTTCATTTTATACAAATTGGTGTGCCTACTGTAAAAAAATGAACAAAGTTGCTTTTAAAAACCCAGAAGTAATTGCTCTTTTAAATTCAGAATATTATGCTGTTAAAATGGATGTTGAATCCAAAAAAAATATAACGTTTGAAAGAGCAGAGTATATTAATGAAGAGGTAGGAAAGAATAGGCAGCCAATACATCAAATCCCGTTATTACTGGCATCTAGAAAAAACAAAACTTTTTCATTACCAGCAACAGTAATTTTAAATAAAACATTTAAAATTACAAAACGACATTTTGAATATTTATCTACCAAGAAAATGTTGAAATTTTTAAAAAATTAAATACACCTCAAGTTCTACACTAAATAAGTATTTCAAAATGCTTAAAGTCATTTATAAAATAAGAAAATTGTAAAAAAAGAAAGCTCATTTTTAAAGCTTTCTTTTTTCGTGATATAAAATTAATGCATTCGTAACATTACACTGTGGTGTTAACATTAAATAAACATTCTAATAATACAACAATAATTTACAGGTAACATTAGCTTTACAAGATTGCTCCACTTTTGCAGGATAAATAAACAGAATTTAAAGTTAGAATGAAAAAATTATTGTTTGTAGCTTTTTTAAGCTTATGTAATTTAGCCTTTTCACAAAGCAAAGGAACTGTATCAGGAACCGTTACAGATAAAGAAATGAACGGTGAGCCTTTACCTTTTGCTAGTGTATATATTAAAGGTACATCAATTGGGGGGACAACAGATATTGATGGGAAGTATTCTATTAGCGTACCAGCAGGAAATAAAATTCTTGTTTTTAGTTTTGTAGGATATGAAACTGTAGAAAAAGCAATTGTTGTTAAGGCTAATCAAACTATTGTAGTTAATCAAGAACTTGGTCCAAACGAAGGAGTTGCTTTAGATAATGTAATTATAAATGCAACAGTTAGTAAAGAGAAAGAAAGTGCTTTACTTTTAAAACAAAAGAAAGCTACAGTAATTAAAGAAAGTATTGGAGCATTAGAATTAGCTAAAAGAGGAGTTTCTGATGCAGCTACAGCTACTACTAAAATTTCAGGGGTAACTAAAAGTGAGGGAACAGGTAATATATATATTCGTGGTTTAGGAGATAGGTATTTATCTACTACAATGAATGGTTTACCAGTTCCATCTGATGATATTGCTAATAAGAATATTGATTTAGGATTATTTTCAACTAATGTAATTAGTAATGTTGAAATTAGTAAAACATACAATACATCAAGTTATACAGATCAAGCTTCAGGTAATGTAAATGTTGTTACTAAAGAATTTTCTAAAAATGGATTTTCATTAAGTTTAAGCGGTGGAGCAAATACAAATGCTTTAGATGTTGATAATTTTAGAAGAACTGTTATTAGTGATGATGTTACTTTTGGATTTCACAAAAAGAAATACGCTTTATTAAATCAATTAACTTTACAAGGATGGGATACTAAAGAGGCTAGTACACCTATTAACTATAGTTTTTCTTTGTCAGGAGCTAAGAAGTTTGAGTTATTTGGAAAGAAATGGAGAGTTTTAGCTTCAGCTTCTCATTCTAAATTAAATGAATATAGAAGTGGTTTGTTTAGAAGTTTTAGAGCAAATGTTTTAAATACATCTTTTTCTGAAAGTGGAGGTGATGTAGAAAACTTTATGGCAAGAACAAACAGTACTGGGTATATTAGAGTTGCTGTAAAATTAAACGATAATAATAAATTAAAGTATAATACTCTTTTTGTAAACAAAGGGGTAGATAACTTATATGAGCAAGGTAGAAGTGGAAAAGGATATGTTTTTGATCAAGATCCACAAGAAAATGGAGCTTTTGTTAGAGATCAAAACTTTAAACAAACTACTATGTTTGTTAACCAATTAATGGGTGAGCATAAGTGGAATGAAAACAATACTTTAAACTGGGCAACTGGTTATAATTTTGTATTAGCTGAAGAGCCAAACAGAATTAGAAATGAAGTAAATATTTTAGATGTTGATAACAGTTCTTTAATAGAGTTTGCTAGTGTTGGAGATTATCAACAAAGAAAAACAAGTCAAAAAATTGAAGATAAAGAGTATAATGCTTTTATTGAAAACAAGTGGGCTTTAGGTTTTGCAAAAGAAGACGAAGCAAAGCCGTATAAGTTAAACTATGGTTTAAATTTTCGTAAAAAAGAAAGAAGTTTTAGATCTTCTTTTAAAGGTTTTAGAGCAAGAGGTGTAAGAGCTGCTTCTATAGATGAATTATCATCAATACTTCAATTAGGAGAAAGTGCAGGATTAACTTTGAGAGAACAATTACCAGATGCTTATAAAGGTGAGTTTTTAGCTTTAGCAGGTTACACAAATTTTGATTTTAAATTTGATAATAAATTATCAGGTAATATCGGATTAAGATTTGAAAGAGATGAAATTGATGTAGTATGGAATGTAGGTAACTATATTAGTCCAGAGGGTGTTAATAGATATGGTAGTGCAAATAAAGTATACTCTAGTTTATTTCCTAGTGTAAATTTAAAATATGAGTTAGACGAAAAAAACTTTATTCGATTTGCTTCTAGTATTACACAAACTTTACCAGAATTTAAAGAGTTAGCTCCATTTGGATATGTATCTCCTTCAGGTCGTGTTATTTTAGGAAATGAGAATCTTGAAAAATCAGATGTGTATAATTTAGATTTAAAATGGGAATTATTTCCATCTAGGTCAGAGTTAATTTCAGCTACAGCTTTCCATAAACAAATTAAAAACCCAATAAACTTAGTAATGACAAGAGGTTCTTCAGGATACTTCAGTTATTTTAATACAGGTGAAAAAGCAGATATTTATGGTGTTGAATTAGAAGGTAAAATGAATATCATTAACAATGAAGATGATAAAAGTATATTAAGTGCTACTGGTAATATTACTAAAATGTGGTTTAACCAAGATCTTTTACCAAATTTCCAATATAAAGATAAAGTAAAGTCTGATCTTCAAGGAGCTTCTGATTTAATCCTTAATGGATCTTTAAGTTATAATAATAGAAAAGAGAATGAATTTATAGCTACGTTAACAGGTAATTATTCATCAGATAAAATTTTCGCATTAGGTGTGCCTGAAGATTTTGCTGAAAGAGCTACTATATATAATGATGAGATTATAGAGAAAGGATTTTTTACACTTGATTTAGTGTTAAGTAAAAAGTTAACAAAGAACTTAGCTATTAAATTAGTTGGTAGAAACTTGCTAGATCCTAAAATTGAACAAACTCAATTAGTTAGAAACTTAAATACAGGAATTGAAACTAATGAAACAGTTAGTCTTTATAAAAAAGGTAGAAACGTATCATTTAGTTTAAGCTATAAATTTTAGTCAGTTAACTTAAAATTAAAGTTAGCAGATTTTCATAACGAATAATTAATATTCTGTTAAATCAAATAAAAGATAAGGTTGATTTCTTTGTGAAGAGAAAAAACAAACCTACAAATACAAACAAAATGAAAAAATCTTTAGTTAAAATTTTAAGTATATCAGCATTATCAATTGCTGCTTTAACTTTCACAAGTTGTGGAAGTGATGATCCAGATGTAATTCCACCTCAGGTATCTGATGTTGTTGCTAAGTTAAAAGCTGGTGTAATGAGTGGTACGTTAAAGGAGAGTTATACTTTAACTGGTAATTCATACAATTTAACAGGATCGTTTATCATAGCTGATGGGGCATCATTAACAATTCCTGCTGGAACAAGTATTATAGCAGATAAAAAAGGAACAGATGTTTATTTAGCTGTTTTAAAAGGAGGAAAAATTAACATTAACGGAACAAATTCTAGTCCAGTTGTTATGACTTCTACAGATGGAAACCCTGGAGATTGGGGAGGATTAACAATTTGTGGTAAAGCAACTACTACTGCAGGGGTTGATGTAACTGCTGAAGTTGGAGGTTTTAAATACGGAGGTACAACTGATAACGATAATTCAGGTGTAATTAAAAACTTAGTAATTAAAGGAACTGGTGCTCAAATTAATTTAGACTCTCAATATAATGGAGTTTCTTTATATGCTGTTGGTTCTGGTACTGTTTTAGAAAATATTGCAGTTTTTAATGGAGCTGATGATGGAGTAGAGTTTTTTGGAGGAACTGTTTCTGCAAAAAACATTTATTTAGAAAATTTAGAAGATGATGCCATTGACTGGACTGAAGGTTGGAATGGTACTGTTGAAAATTCGTATATTTTAAATACGAAAAAAGGTTTTTCTACTGTTGTTGAGGCAGATAAAGATAATAAAAACCCTAAGTTAATAAACTTAACAGCTACTTCTATTGTTGGAGGTACTGCATTACAGTTTAAGAAAACTTCAGGAGCTACTATTACTAACTTATATCTTGATGGTTACACTAAGCAAATAGATATGAAAGATAACGGACCATTATCAAATGTAATTATTGATGGATCTGCTGCAACTACATCAGCAAACTATAATACTGGAACTAAAGTTGATATTTCTGGATGGAGCTTTATTAATGGTGTTGCTACTAGCGTTACTCCTTTACAAGGTGAAGTTACTGGTACTGTAACATTAACTGCTGATAAAACATATAATTTAAAAGGATCTTACATTGTAAAAGATGGAGCTACTTTAAATATTGAAGCAGGAACAAAAATAGTTGTTGATCCTAAAGGAACAGATGTTTATATAGCTGTTTTAAAAGGAGGGAAAATAAATATTAATGGTACTGCTGCTAAGCCAGTAGTAATGTCATCTGCAGCAGAAAAGCCTGGAGATTGGGGAGGATTAACAATTTGTGGTAAAGCAACTACAACTGCTGGTACTGATGTAACTGCTGAAGTTGGAGGTTTCAAATATGGAGGTACTACAGATAATGATAATTCAGGATCTATCGAGTATTTAGTAATTAAAGGAACTGGAGCTCAAATCAATTTAGATTCTCAGTATAACGGTATTTCTTTATATGCTGTAGGTTCAGGTACTAAAATAGAGAATGTATCAATAATTAATGGAGCTGACGATGGAATTGAGTTTTTTGGAGGAACAGTTTCTGTTAAAAATATTTACTTAGAAAACAATGAAGATGATTCTGTAGATTGGACTGAAGGATGGAATGGAAAAGTAACAAACACATACATGTCTCATACTAAATCAGGTTTCTCAACTGCTTTTGAAGGAGATAAACTTAATAACAACCCTAACTTTGAAAATGTAACAGCTATTTCATCTGTAGGAGGTACAGCTTTACAATTTAAAAAGCAATCAGGAGCAACGATAACTAATCTTTATTTAGAAGGTTATACTAAAGAAATAGATATGAAAGATGGTGGAGCATTATCAAACGTTAAAATTGATGGTAAAGATGCTTCAACTTCAGAAAAATATAATAAAGGAACTAAAGTAGATGTTTCTGGATGGTCTTGGAAAAAAGCAGGATTATAGTAATAACTTACTTTTAAAAAATTAAAACCGAGCAATTTGCTCGGTTTTTTTATTTTATCTAAAACTCCAGTTTTTGTAATTAGTAGAAGCTTCTAATTTTGTTTCTATTGAATTCGGTAGGTTAGGAAAAAAATCTATACCAGTAATCTTTTCGATTTCATCAATTGAAACAACAAAACTATATAAAGGTTTATTGCTTTTTTGATGAGGTAGTAAGAAAGCAATAGCTTTAATTTCTGGTTTTGTATAGTCTAATAATATTTTATAAAATTGATTAGGAACGGTAACTTTATTTTTACCTATGGTTTTTAAGTTAGGTTTTAAAACACCACCAGTAACCACATATAAATGATTGTACTTTTTAGCCCAATAACGTGTTTTTTGTTCTAGTTTATTCCAAATCCCAGCATTAAAATCATGCTTTTGTGGAGAAATGTTTGAGGTGTAAAAAGTTTCATCATGTGCTTTTTTAGAAAAACGTTTGTCACCGGCTGGGCATAAATGACCTTTATCATAGCCAGATTTTTTGTAACTTCTCCAATCTGCAGATTTTGTTTTTACTTTTGGGTCACTTATAAAAAAAGGACGTTTGTGTTTGGTGTAGATAATGTCACTTTTACTTAATGAATATGCTACCCATTCAGCTTGCTCGTGTTTTTCATTATAAGATAACTGGTACCCGTTATGTCTAATAATAGCCCCTGTTGTTGAGGTTGGTAAATAGTTAAAAGCTTTTGAAGCTTTATAATCTACTTCACTATTCTCATTTGAATCATTTTCTTTTTTTTCTGACGATTGTATCCATAAACCAATAGAAAGTATAATTATGGTAGCAATTAGCTTTATTTTTCGAGAATTACTCATTATTGTTTCAGTAAAATTTCTTGAAAATCAGATGTTTTTTCTACTTCATTAAAAATTTCTTGGAATTTAATAGGTGGAGTTGATAATTTTCGTTTTGCCAAATCTAACCAAGCACCATAAACTGTAATTATTGCTGATAATTTACCATGACCATTAAAAACTTCATGCTGAATTTTCCATCGTTCTCCTTTATTAGACAATCCAGTCACTTTTAAATTTACTGATATATCTTCTCCCATGTGTATCTCTTTTAAAAACTTAGTGTTTTCTTCAAATAAAATAGGACCTATTCTTTCTTTAGTAAAATCTTGTATGGTAATGTTATGTTCTTTAAAAAAACGAAGCCTAACTTCTGCTGCATAATCATTATAAGCAGTATGACGCATGTGTATATTGGCATCAAAATCAGCCCATCTAGTAGTGAAATTTACGGTAAAACTCATATTAAAATATTGTAAATTGGAAATTTGTTAAAAACGAATTGTTTTCAGCAAAGGTACTTATTAGATAAAATTAAATACTTAAAAGCTTAAAAAATATGCTATTCATTAAAAACCTTTCTCTATGTGTTTTGCTTATGCTTCTAATTCAAACGAATATTGAAGATGATATAGTGAAAACATATAATCATCTTAATAAAGTTTATGAATATGGATTTAATAAAGATTTTGATAGTGCCAAAATACATTTAAAAAAAGCTAATTTATTTGCTGTCAGATCTAAAAAAAAGGAGCTGATAGCTTACGTGAATATATATAAGTCTAGGCTATTATACTGGGAAGCAAAAACAGAAGAAGCAAAGAGTGAATTAGAAAATCTTATTGCTAATAAAATAAATGATACCCTTATGGTAAAACTTAAATTACTATATGGTGAGATTTATATTTATGAAAAAAATTATAAAAAAGCAATAACTAGTTATATTGAAATAGAGGATATAGTAAATGAAAATGGGGTTATTAAATCTAAAAAAGATAGTACTAGTTTATATAAAGGATACAATAACATAGGGTATATTCATAAAAAGTTAAATAACTTAAAAAAAGCAAAAAAGTACTACAAAAAAGCATTCAAGTTTGCACTAAGCCCTAACAGTAAAAGTCTTTTATTGTTTATGATATCTAACCTATATGAAAAAGAAGAAAATATACCACAAGCATTAAAGTATATAACTAAAGCAACACAATTTGCATCTATAAATAAATGGCAATTAATGTTACCTACTTATTATTCAGATTTAAGTAAATATTACATTAAAATGGGTAAGGGTGATAGTGCTGTTTATTTTGCTAAAAAAGGATTAGAAAATAATACTTATTGTCGATTGAATTGGTTGAATGATAATTTAGGAAAAGGGTATTGGTTAAAAAAAGAATATAGTAAAGCAATACATTTTTTTGAAGTGGCATTAAATTATACAACTCTTGATGAAAGTGTAGAGGTTCATCAAAATTTAAGAGAGTTATATACTGAAACAAAAAAATATAAAAAGGCACTTCATCAAAATGCTATTTATTTAAAATTAAAAGATTCATTAGATGGATTAAAAATAAAACAAGAAGTTTTTGAGATAACAGAAAAATATGAATCTGAAAAAAAAGAATTAAAAATAGAATTATTGAATACAAGCAATGAAAATAAAGAGCTTGTGATAAAAAAACAAGAAGCCAAAATTTTAATTTTTGGAATACTATTAATATCATTTGTAATACTTATAAGTATAGTTATTTATTATTATAAGAGAGAAGAGAAGAAAAAGCATTTATTGTATGTTAAAAATAGAGAGTTAGTAAAAATTATAAATGTTAATAATAAAAAAAAGAAGAAAGAAGTATTTGTTGAGGGAGAGAAAAAAAACGAAATTAAAAATCAAATCTTAGATTTAATAACTGAGGAATTTTATCTAAAAAAAGATGCTACATTAACTAAAGTTTCTAAATTAATTAATACAAATACATCTTATCTTTCTAAAATTATTAATGAAAATTATAAAAAAACCTTTACTAATTTTATTAATGATCTTAGAATTTCATTTATCCTTAAAAAATTAGAGTCAACTTCGGAATACAGAAAATTAACTATTGAGCATTTGGCAGATATTGCCGGATTTACCTCTGTTAATGCATTTTACAGAGCTTTTAAAAAACATACAGGCTTAACACCCTCCTATTATATAAAAAAGAGAATTGAACAAAATTAAGGTGTAATACATCTTACAATTTATAAATTGTAAGAAACTCTTTTTTATATTCTAAACCAATCTGAATAGCTTTGAATAATTCAATATTGAAGTTCAAACTAAGTATTAATTTTTAAACTATTCTTAAAGATGAGGTTTTTTTACATTCTATTATTTACAATGATATCCACATTTGGGTATTCTCAACATAAACACAAGGTTACAACAATATTGGATTCACCAACCGTAGATATTGATGATGCTTTGGCTCTAGACTCTAAAGGTAACTTGTATGGTTCTAATTTTGGTAATTACGCAGGTAATACTGTATATAAAGTTACTCCAACTGGAGAGGTTAGTGCTTTTGTAACTGACTTAAAAGCACCTAATGGATTGGCATTCGATTCTAATGATAATCTTTTTGTAGTTGAATTTTTAGGAGGAGCAATTCATAAATATGATAGTAATGGAAATCTATTAAAAACCTATGAAGTAGGTGGGTATCCATCTGGATTAATTAAAGAATTTCGTAGTGATAATATGATTTTTACAAATTCGGCAGATAGCAGTGTTAATAAGTTGTCTCAAGATGGAACAGTAATAGTTTTACATAAGGGAGCGCCTTTGTTGTATCCAGTTGGTTTAGCATATAGTAAATCAGGTAAACTTTTTGTAGGAAATTATGAAGGGAGAGAAATTCATAGCTTAAATTGTTATGGTGAATTGGAATATGTAGCTACAGTTCCAGATTCAGGTACGGATTTTCCTTATTTAGGATTTATAACGTATGCAAAGGGAAGCATTTATGCAACTGTATATGGAGAGCATAAGATATATAAAGTGAACCCTAGAAAAATAGATGATGTTAAAGTGTATGCAGGCAGTATTCAAGGAAATACAGATGGAAATATTTCAAAGGCTACATTTTCTTACCCAGCAGGAATTATAGCTAGTAAATCTGGTAAAGAATTATATATATCAGAATATAAAAGCACAGGTAATGTTAGAAAAATAACAAGAAAAAAGAAAAAGAATAAAATTAAAATAAACTTAAAAATATCACCAAACCCAGTTTCAGAAATTTTAAAAATAAAAGGGCAAGTACCCAGTAAAGGAAGTGTGAAAATTAAAATATTTAATCTTTATGGTAGAAATGTTTTTGAATGTGTGATAGCAACAGATAACAAAAAATTTAAAAAAGAAGTTAACTTGAAAAATTGGAGTACAGGATTATATCAAGTGGTTATGTATCATAAGCAGAATAAAATATCAAAAAGAATAATAGTAAAAAAGTAAACTCAGTAACCTAACCGAATATATTAATATTCACTAAATTTTATAATTATGAAAAAAAGTATTTTAAATTTCAAAGGAAGTAAACAATTAAGTAAATCAGCACAAAAATCAATTCAAGGAGGAGGTCGTCCTAGATGTTATAGTGATCGTGACTGTTTTCTTGCAACTGGTGATATTACTGATAAATGTATAAATAATTATTGTTTCTTTTTTTAGAAAATTATTTAAACTGTAAACAAATTCCCATTTGTTTATCAAACCTAACTGCTAACTATATTTTGTTAGCAGTTTTCTGTATTTTTGAATTAGGTTGATTTAAAAATAATGTTTATGTTTTTACATCTAAAGCATCACGAAGTGTATTACCTATTAGCATAAAAGCCATAACTAAACTCATAATTGCTAAGCCAGGAATGATAGCTAAATATGGTTTTCCTAAAATAATATAATTATAGTGGTTTTTAATCATCGCTCCCCATGAAGGAGTTGGTGGTTGCGCTCCAATACCTAAAAAACTTAATCCACTTTCAATTAAAATAGCTGCAGCAAAATTTGCTGCTGAAATAACAATAATCGGAGCTAATATATTTGGTAAAATATGCTTGAAAATAATTCTAAAATCAGAAAAACCAAGAGCTTTAGCTGCCTCTACATATTGTTGTTGCTTAGTAGTAATAACTTGGCCTCTAACAACACGAGCAACTTCAACCCACATTGTTAAACCAACAGCAATAAAAACTTGCCAAAAACCTTTACCTAAAGCTAAAGTGATAGCTATAACAAGTAGTAAAGTTGGAATTGACCAAGTAATGTTAATAAACCACATGATAAAAGTGTCAATTTTTCCTCCAAAATAACCGGCAATTGCACCTATAGGAATTCCAATTATTAGAGAAATAAAAACAGCAATAAAACCAATAAAAAAAGAAATTCTAGCGCCAATTAAAAGTCTACTTAATAAATCTCTTCCATATTTATCTGTACCAAACCAAAAAGTTTTTTGTTGAATAAATTTTCTTGGTTGATTATTAAAAAGAGATAAAGGATACTTTTTAAGTAAACTATCAGAATAATTAATAATTTCAAGTTGATTACTTTTAATTTCAAAAGATTTTATTGGGATTTCAGTAGAGGTAGTTTGTTTACCATCCATAAAAACGGAAAACCAAGATTGTTCTTTCTCTTTTTTTGAAGGAATGGTAAGTATTTGAACTGAAAAACCTGGAGATTTAGAATGAATTTCCAAATGCATATGATTTGCAGCATTACTATTGTCTGGAGCAAGTAAGTAACAAAAAATAGCTATAAAACCACATAAAACAATATACCAGAAGCTAAAAACACCTGTTTTATTTTTTTTAAATTTTTGAAGAGCAATTTGCCAAAGAGAATTTGAATGCTTCATTATTCAAAACTATTGAATACAAACCTCTTCACCAACTTTTAAAAAACCTTTTTTTAATTAAAAAGAGCAATCAAACTAATTTGATTGCTCTTTTATATATGTTAATTAGCTTATAAAGCTTCAACAAACAAACCTTCATCAGTTTTTTCAACTTTGGCTAATTTATTTTTAGTTAATCCTTTTATGGTTTTATCCCACTTTTTATTAGATAAACCTGATTGAGTTTTTAGCTCATTTAAATCAATTTTTTCTGCTTTTTCAATGATTGCTAAAACTGCTTTTTCTTCATCGTTCAACTCTATAGAAGGAGCTTTCTTTTCAGGTCTCATTTGAGGGAAAAATAATACTTCTTGTATAGATTGATTATTTGTTAAGAACATTATTAATCTATCCATACCAATACCTAAACCAGATGTTGGAGGCATACCATATTCTAAAGCACGTAAAAAATCTTCATCAATAAATTCTGTAGCTTCATCATCTCCTTTTTGAGCTAGCTTTAATTGATGTTCAAAACGCTCACGTTGATCTATAGGGTCATTTAATTCTGAATATGCATTGGCAATTTCTTTACCACAAACCATTAATTCAAAACGCTCAGTTAATTCTGGGTTTTCTCTATGCTCTTTACAAAGAGGAGACATTTCTTTTGGATAATCAGTAATGTAAGTTGGTTGAATGTAATTTCCTTCACATTTTTCTCCGAAAATTTCATCAATTAATTTTCCTTTACCCATGGTGTCATCAACTTCAATACCCATGCCTTTAGCTGCAGTTCTTATTTCATCTTCAGTTTTGTTAGTGATATCAAAACCAGTAAAATGTTTGATAGAGTCAGCCATGGTAACACGAGCATAAGGAGCTTTAAAGTCAACTTTGTGCTCACCAAAGGTAGCTTCAGTTGTTCCGTTTACTGCAATTGCACAATATTCTAATAACTTCTCAGTAAATTCCATCATCCAATTGTAGTCTTTATAAGCTACATAAATCTCCATTGCTGTAAATTCAGGATTGTGAGTTCTATCCATTCCTTCATTACGGAAGTTTTTAGAAAACTCATATACACCATCAAAACCACCAACGATTAAACGTTTTAAATAAAGTTCATTAGCAATACGCATATATAACGGAACATCTAATGCATTATGATGTGTAATGAAAGGTCTTGCTGCAGCACCTCCAGGAATTGGTTGTAAAACAGGAGTTTCAACTTCAAAATAACCAGCTTCATTAAAGAAGTTACGCATTGCAGTAAATAATTTTGTACGCTTAACAAAAACTTCTTTTACATGTGAGTTTACTACCAAATCTGCATAACGTTGTCGATAACGCATTTCAGGATCAGTAAAAGCATCATATACTACTCCGTCTTTTTCTTTTGGAATAGGTAAAGGTTTTAATGATTTACTTAGTAACTTAAAGTTTTTAACTCGAACAGTAATCTCTCCTACTTTTGTTTTAAATAATTCTCCTTCAATTCCAACAAAATCTCCTAAATCTAATAATTTTTTGAAAACATCGTTATATAAAGTTTTGTCTTCACCAGGACAAATTTCGTCTCTGTTAAAATACACTTGAACACGACCTTCAGCATCTTGTAACTGAGCAAAAGAAGCTTTTCCTTGTACATTTATAGCCATTAGTCTACCAGCAACAATCACCTGTTTTTCTTCAGAAAAATCAGCTTTAATCTGTTTGGAATTGTGATTTACTGGGAATAAATCCGCTGGATAAGGATTGATTCCTAATTCACGTAACCTGCCTAATTTTTCTCTACGTACAACTTCTTGTTCTGATAATTGCATTACTTTGTTTTTAAGTGTTTCTTATATTTAAAAGGGCAAAGATACAATCAATTACAAAATAAACCAATGTAAGATAAACTGACTTTTAGTAAAAAAAAATATTTTTTACTTGTGTGTTTAAATAAAGTTCGTATATTTGCAGGCTGTCTTTTTTTAAGGGCAGCGTTTAGTTGTGTTGTTAAGGTGCTTAAATGCACCATGGTTTTGTTACCAATGGAAAGCTTCCCTGAGATGGGTTGCTTTTTTTTTGTGCTAAATTTAGCTCCAAAAGCCACCTTTATACTCCCAAAATTGTATAATAAAAAGTACAAAATAGATTACTGCAACAGAGAATTTAATAGTGACGGAAGCTAAAAAACCTAGAAAAGCACCAAAAGAAGCTTTTAGGGCTCTGTTAACATCTTTACTATCGTATAATAACTCTCCAATCAAGGCTCCAGTAAAAGCTCCTATTAATATTCCAAAAGGAATAGGAGAAAATAATCCTATAATTAAACCAATAGTAGTACCGTAGACTCCATATTTTGTTCCTCCAAATTTTTTGGTTCCCATTGCTGGTATGAAATAATCTAAAATAAATATTGCTAAAGCTATTATGAATGTAATTGTTAGAAATGTTTTATCCATAGGTACTGCATTAGTTAGATGAAGTAATAACAAACCTGTCCAGCCTGTGATAGGTCCCGGTAGAATAGGTAAAAAAGATCCTATTATTCCTAAGAAAACAAATAATAAGCCAAGTAATAACAAAAAAGTATCCATAATTTAGTTTCAATTTTTTTTAAAAAAACTATAAGTTTCTAGTGTTAAGACGATGGAAAGGATGTTTTGTTACAATTTTATAACTAAAAAATTAGTTTAAACTAATTTTTTAGTTATATTTGTGTCAGTAAATGTTTAAAGTTAAAGGAATAAGATTAATTTCAGACTAACTATGTTTGAGTTTTTTAATAAAAATGTATATGAAAAAGCTAGTAGTGATTTTTTTTATAGGAATGGTTTTATGTAGTTGCTCTAAAGAGAAAGTTAGAAATGTAAAAGAGCTTATATCGTTTAAAAATAAATACAAGTTTGATTTTGAGATTTTAGAGAAGTTAGAAAATGATACGGTAGCTTGGAAGTATCAACTATCGGCTAATGAATTTATGTTGAAAGGCAATTATTTAAAAGCTTTAAAAGAATGGGATAAAGCATTTAAAGGAAGGGAGGTTTTATATTCACCGCGAAAAGCAGATTCTTTAAGGAGTAATTTTACTGTTCATAATGCTAAAGATGAGATAATAAATGAATCTGAAAATACACGATTGGTGATAATAAATGAAGGGCATCATAACTCATATCATAGGTTGTTTACAAAATCATTACTTGAAGAATTGTATGCTAAAGGGTATAAGCATTTAGGTTTAGAAGCTTTAGCGAATGGTAAGGATAAAGATTTGATGTTAAATACTAGAGGGTACCCTATTAAAACAAGTGGATACTATACAAATGACCCTAATTTTTCTCAGTTAATAAGAACAGCTATAAAAATAGGATATAACGTGTTCCCTTATGAGCAAACAATCGGAGTTAATAATAAAGAGAGAGAAATAGAGCAGGCTAAAAATATACAGAAAGAATTAGAAAAGTTTCCTAATGATAAATTTCTAATACACTGTGGCTTTGATCATGTATTAGAGGGGAGTCATAGAAGGTGGGGTAAAAGCATGGCGGGAAGATTAAAAGAATATACAGGTATAAACCCTTTAACTATACATCAAACGAAATATTCTGAAAGAGGCGACAAAAAATTAAATTCTCCACTGCTAAAAGTGTTTAATGTTAAAAAACCTTCAGTGTTAAAAGACAAAATTGGAAGTTTTTTTAAATATAAAAGGTCTAATGCGTGGGCAGATATAGCAGTTTTTCATTCATCAATAAAAACAGATAAAGGAATGATAGTGGAAAAAGATGAAGTGATGTATACTTTAGAATTAGAAAGATTAAAAGTGGAATACCCTTTGATGATTTTAGTTTTTGAAATAAAGGATGACTTAACAAAAGCAGTACCAGTAAAAATAAAAGAAGTACATAAAAAGCAAAATTCAACAGTTTTAAGTTTGCCTAAAGGTGAATATAGTTTTGTAATTGTATCTAAAACAAATAAAACAATAACATTTCAAGAAGAGATAAAATGAGTAAACAGTTAACAAAAGCAGAAGAGCAGATAATGCAAGTGTTATGGGAATTAAATGAAGCATCGGTAAAGGAGGTAATTGCAGAGTTACCCATGCCTAAACCTGCATATAATACAGTATCAACAATAATAAGAATTTTAGAAACTAAAGAGTTTGTAGGTCATAAACCAAAAGGAAGAGGGTACGTATACTATCCAATAATTGAAAAATCATCGTATAGTAATCAAAGTCTTCATAAATTGATGAATGGATATTTTGGCGGGTCATTTAAAAGTATGGTTTCTTTTTTTATGAAAGAAAATAAAATGGACATAACTGAATTAGAAAATATTCTGAAAGAAGTTGATAAGAATAAAAAAAATGAGAAGTAAGGTAATAATTGTTTTGTTTTTTATGTTTTTAGTTTTTGGTTGTAACACTAAAAAGGATAAAAAAGATATAGAAGTTTTAGTGTTTAATTTAAAAGATCAAACGGAAAAAGAAAAAATTAATTTTCTAAAACTAAAGCTAGATGAGAGTCATCAAAATTTATTAAATCCTTCTATTAGTAAAGATAGTATAGGCAAAGTATATAAGTCTTGGTCAGAATTACATAACAACTTATATAAGTTTCTGGTAAAGAATAATTTTAATTGGGGAGTGAAGAAAAAGAATATAAAACTTTTTAATAAAATTTATTTTAATAAGGATGGTGGTATAAAGGTGTATGCATTTAGAATCTATGATTCTGTTTCTGAAATAAATACTCAGAAGTATAAAAAGTTGATTAAAGAGTTTGCAAAGGAAGTTAAAGTATCAATTAAAAAGAGTGATGATTTTGCACAATGTGGAAAAATTTCATTACCAAATTTTTAAAAATAAGTAGTCATGATAAATTATATAATTCAAGTAGTTTTATTTCAAGTATTGTTTGTTGCAGTGTATGATTTCTTTTTAAGTAAAGAAACTTTTTTTACTAAGAACAGAGTGTATTTAATTAGTACTGCACTTTTATCATTTGTACTTCCATTTGTAAAGTTACCATCATTTCAAAAAGCGGTATCACTAGAGTACACAATTTTGTTGCCAGAGGTTGTTTTGTCACCACAAAAAGTAATTGAAAAATCAACATGGTATCAATCTATTAACTATTTAGATGTTTTGTTCATTGTTGGGTGTTTACTTTTTTTTATTGTATTTGTTTACAAATTAAGTAGGGTTATTCGTTTAATTATAAAAAATGAAATAATAAAGAAAGAAGGGTATAGCTTAATTATGTTACCTAAAAACTCTAAAGCATTTTCATTCTTTAATTATATTTTTTTAGGAAAAGAAATTTCTTCAGATAAACAAGAAAAAATTATTCAACATGAACTAGTTCATAGTAAACAAAAGCATACAATTGATTTGTTACTTTTTGAATTTTTAAGAGTAGTCATGTGGTTTAATCCAATGATATATGTGTATCAACATAGAGTTTCATTAGTACATGAATATATATCAGATGCTGTTGTAAGTAAATCAGTAGCAAAAGATAACTATATAAATAATTTACTTTCTGATATTTTTCAAGTAGAAAGTATTTCATTCATTAATCAATTTTATAAACATTCATTAATCAAAAAACGAATTATTATGATGACGAAAAAACAATCAAAAAAAATTAAGCAGTTAAAGTATTTATTGTTGATTCCAATACTAGGAAGTATGATATTATATACTTCATGTAGTGTGAATAAATTGGAAGATTTGGGAACAAAGAAGCAGCTTCAAAAAATTTATTTTGGAGAAAAGAAAAAATTTCAAGAAACGAACAAAGAAACGTATTTAGATTTTTTTATATCTTTTAATGAAGAGTCTTTAGGAAAAGAAATAAGCTTAACAGAATTAGATGAAAATGAAAAAGGTGAGTTTCTTAAATTTAAAGAAACCTATTTAGAAAAAAAGAAAGATAAAGATGTTTTTTATTTTAAACTTTATGATTTTAATGGTAGAAAGGTAGTAGGAATGCACAGAAAAGCAATGACAGTTGAAGAAAGAATTTCTTCAGGAGGCGGCCTCCCTATTGATTTACTAGATAAAGCTCCAACTTTTCCGGGGTGTCCAGAAGGAGATAAAGCTTGTTTGAATAAAAGTATACAAAGGTTTGTAGCAGAAAATTTTGATATGAAGATGCCAGTTAAATTAGGAATAAAACCTGGAACAAATAAAATATATGCATTGTTTAAGATAGATAAAAATGGAGATATAACAAATATAAAAGTAAGAGCTCCACATCCTAAATTAAAAGAACATACTATGAGTATTATAAAAAAACTTCCAAAGATGCTACCAGGAGAAAAAAATAACAAGCCAGTTAAAGTAGGATATACTTTACCTATAACTTTTAATATACCATTAAATTGAAACAAGCTATAGTTTTAATTTTTTTATTATTTGGACTTAGAGTTTTTTCTCAGCAAGTAGCAGATAATAAATACTTGCCAGTTGTTAAAAAAGCAAATCAAAAAGAAGAAATTTTTGTTGATGAAGCTCATAATAATTTTCATACTGTGAGCAATAGGTTTAAACCATTTGCAACATTGTTAAGAAGAGCTGGATATACAGTAAAAGGTTTTACTAATAAATTTAGTGATAATAGTTTAAAAAAAATTAAAACTTTAGTAATATCAAATGCATTGGCATCTGGAAGTAGACCACCTTTTGTTACACCTACTAAAAGTGCATTCACTAACGAGGAAATAAAAGTGATAAAAAAATGGGTAGCAAAAGGTGGTTCATTATTTTTAATAGCCGATCACATGCCATTTGCTGGGGCTAGTGAAAAATTAGGAGCTGCTTTTGAATTTAAATTTTATGATAGCTTTTTATTAGATAAAGATAGAAGAGGGATTTTTGACTTTTCTAAGAAAAATTCAATGCTAGCTAAGCATAAGATTACAAGTAATAAATCACCATATGGTAAAATTAAAAGAGTTAGAACTTTTACAGGGCAAGCATTTAAAATACCAAATAAAGCACAGTCTATTTTAAAAACAAATGAAAAATTAATCGTGTATTTACCAGATACGATGTGGCGATTTTCTAGTAAAACAAAACGTTTTAAAGCTACAAATATGTCACAGGGTGCTGTAATAAAATATAAAAAAGGGAAAGTTGCAGTTTTTGGAGAAGCAGCTATGTTCACAGCTCAATTAGCAGGAAGAAGTCAGTTTAAAGTTGGAATGAATGCTGAAGAAGCTTCAGAAAACTATAAGTTTTTATTAAATTTAATTTATTGGCTTCAATCAAAATAAAACTATGAAATTGTATTTAATGAAAAAGAAAATTGTAATTATTATTTTTATTATTGGAATTATAAAAGTCGAAGCGCAAACTTCGACTTTTAAATCTATAGATGATTTAATAAATATCGGGAGGTATAAAAAGGCATTAATATCATTAAAAAAAATGCCAGAAACATTCTTGTCTCATAAGAAAACAGCATCTATTTATGAATCAATTGATGATACAAAATTAGCAATTATGTATTATGAAAAGGCATTGATTATAAAAGATGATTATATGACTAGAGTTAAGTTGGGGAAGTTGTATAAGAAAAGAAAATACTTACATAAAGCAATAATTATTTTCAAAGATATTGTTACTAAAGATCCAGGTAATTTATTAATTAGTTATCAACTGGGGAAGCTGTATTTACAAGTTAAAAAACCGAAGAAAGCAATTGCTATTTTTAAAAAGCTTATTAATAAAGATGATTCAAATGCGAATTATTATTATTACAAAGGGCTTGCTTATAAAATACTGAAAAAGAGAGATTTGAAAATAAATAGTTTTTTAAAAGCTTATAAGAAAGATAAAACTCACTTAAAGGCAATAGAGCTTTTAGCGAGATCATATACTTCTTTAAGGTATAAAGATTCTGCTAGAATGTTTATTGATAAAGGACTTCAAATTAATCCTAACCATATCAAATTAAATAAATTAAAAATTAATAATCTTTATAGAGCAAAAAAGTATATTGATGCAATTCAATTATTGCAAAAGATAGATTCATTAGAGCAAAATGAATTATATACTCAAAAAATGTTAGGACGTAGTTTTTATAATTTAAAAAAATATGATGAAGCTAAGAAGTATTTTAATAAAGCTAAACGAATAGATCGTTCTGATTATAAAATTTATGGATATTTAGGAGATATTGCTTTTGATCAGAAAAACTATGAAGAGGCAAGTTTAGGATATATGTATGCGGCTTTCATTGGTAAAGAATTAAGAGATTCTGAGTATTATAAGTTAGCTAGGACCTATGAGGAATTAAATAAGCCAAAGCAAGCAATAAAAGCATACGGTAATGCTGTAAAAGAAAACTATAAAAATCACAAAGCACTGTATCAATTGGCAACAGTTTCTGAAAATTATTATAAAAATAAAAAAATAGCTTACAAGCATTATAAAAATTATATGAATCGATTTGAAATGAAAGATTCTATTCTTTCTGTGCAGGTTAAAAGAAGAATAATAGAAATAAAAAAATTCTATTTTAAAAAAGGTGAAGTGTTAGACTAATAGTTTTTTTGTATTTTCACTTAAAAATCAGTGAAATGCACATTCGAAATGTGATTTTTGGTATAATTCTATTCTTTTTAGTATCGTGTGATTATTTCTCTTTTACTAAAAAGAAAAAAACACAAGCTATTGATACTATTATTAATTTATCTAAAGTAGATATTTCACCTTCATTTAATAAATGTAAAGAACTTGATGTAAGTGCCAAAAATGATTGTTTTAGAGCTGAAATACAAGAAAAAATTTCAATGTCATTAAGTGAAATTGATTTTATTGTAGATGAAGATATGGATGAGGTAATTTATGTTCATTTAATCATAAATAATTATGGTAGAGTTAAATTAAAAGAAATTGAAGCATCGAAAAATGTTTTAGAAAAGCTACCAGTTTTAGATAGTTTACTAAAGGTTTCAGTTAAAAAACTTCCTAAAATATTTCCTGCAATTAAAAGAGGAATCCCAGTTACTACCCAATATACATTACCTGTTAAAATTGCTATTAAAAACAACTAATATATTTGATGTATTCTAGTGAATTGATACTTTTTTAAGTGCAATTCGTTGGTTATTAGTTGTTAAAAAACACTGGTTTTTGTTACAAATTTATAATTGATTCGTTTACGAAATAAGTAAACTAATAAAACCAAAGTATGAATCAATTAATTGTAGAAACCAAAAATCTCAATTTTTCTTATTCAAAATCAAGAAAAGATATTGAGAGTTT
This sequence comes from Tenacibaculum halocynthiae, assembly GCF_964512825.1. Lineage (NCBI taxonomy): Bacteria > Pseudomonadati > Bacteroidota > Flavobacteriia > Flavobacteriales > Flavobacteriaceae > Tenacibaculum > Tenacibaculum halocynthiae. The sequence goes on from NZ_CAZELG010000017.1 coordinate 237,017, forward strand.
AGCACTTCAGGTACCTAAAGGAAGTGTTTATGGTTTTCTTGGACCTAATGGTTCAGGAAAAAGCACAACCATCCGTTTAATTTTAGGGCTTTTAAAAAAGCAAGCAGGAGAAGTTTCTTTGTTTGGGAAGCCATTTAATGCAGGAAGCAGAATTAAAAGTTTAAATAAAATTGGAGCGTTGATAGAAAACCCTTCATTATACGAACACTTGAATGCGGTTGAGAATTTAAAGATTGCAGCAAATTATAGAGGAGGAATACCTCTAGAAAGAATTGAAGAGGTTATAGAGATAGTTAGGTTAACTCATGCGAAAAAGAAAAAAGTGAAAGCTTACTCATTAGGAATGAAGCAACGTTTGGGCTTGGCTATTTCATTACTAAGTAATCCTGAGCTTATAATTTTAGATGAGCCAACTAATGGACTCGATCCTAAAGGAATTATTGAAATGAGGGAGCTAATTAAGGAATTGAATGAGAAATACGGAACTACCGTTTTTATTTCTAGCCACTTGTTAAGCGAAATTGAAAAAACATGTACACATGTTGGTATTATAAGGAATGGTAAAATGCTGTATCAAGATACGGTGAAGTCTTTAAAACAATCAAAAAGTAAAAATATGATTGTTGAAATTGAAGTAGACAAGTTTATTGAGGCAATGGTTGTTTTAGAGTCTTTAAATAAGGAAAACATGTCTAGTGAAGATGATTTTATTCAAATAGAAGTAGAAGATAAAGAAGAGATAACTAAAGTTATAGATGCTTTTAGAGCGAATAAAGTACAGGTGTTTCAAGCTAGTATTAAAAATAATTTAGAAGAACTTTTCTTATCATTAACCGAAAATTAATAGTTATGTCAGCAATTACATTTTATATATCTAATACCAAAAATGAATTGATTAAACTAAAAAGAACTTTTGCTTTTTGGTTAACCATCATTAGTGCTTTAATAATTCCTTTACTGTTTTTTATAGTGTATGCAGTTAAGCACGCAAAATTAGCACCTGGTGCAGGAGTAAACCCGTGGGATAAATACATGTTAAATCAGGTAAAAAATTCAATACCATTTTTTGTGCCCATATTTATAGTTTTAATAACTAGTCTTATAATTCAAGTTGAGCATAAAGCAACTGGGATAAAACATTTGTTTGCATTGCCGATACCTAAATGGAGTGTGTATTTTGGTAAATTATCTATAGTTTTATTTTCAATTATAAGCACATATGTTTATTTCTTTGTAGCAATTTTGTTTTTTGGAACTTTATTAGGAGTTTTTTATTCAGATTTAGCGTTTTTAGACTTTCAGCCTGATTATTTGAAATATATAAAAATGTTAGGAGTTTCGTTTATTGCTTCTTTAGGGATTGTTGGAATTCAGTTTTGGTTGAGTTTTAGGTTTAAAAACTTTATAGTTCCTTTATCTGTAGGAATGGTTTTTGTTATACTTGGCTTGATTGCTTTCCAAGCACCAGAATCTATTTATTTTCCCTATTCATATAATATTTTGTCAATATCATTAGGAGATCAAATGCCTCAAACTTTTGGTATTTCGTCTGTAACAGTGTATAGTATTTTATGTTTTATACTAACTAGTGTATTAGGATATTTAGATGTTAAAAGATTAAATATAAAATAAGAATTAAGAGAAAGGGGAAGAATAAAGTTATTAAACTTGATGTAACCCAGAAACTATATATTACCCGCTGAAAAATATTCATTTTGGTGGGTTTTCTTTTTTTAATGATGTTTTTTAAATCTTCTAATGAAAGTTTTAGTAACTCATCTTTTGTCATTTTTAAGTCAATAATTCCTTTAACAGATAAACCAGTGTTATACCCTTTCCAAACTTCTTTTGGGTGTGTTAATAAAGAAAATCCCATTGCCCATAAACTCATAAATCCGATTGGGATATGTTTCCAAAGACCAGTAGCTATTTCCCAGCCAGCTATAAAAGCTTCACCTTTCCAGCTAATATCACAATCATATAAAATATGTTGAATGTCATGAATATGGACTACGTTTTTTCTAAATTGAGAATTGGGTAATTTTACTGTAAACAGCCTAAACTTTAAATTAAAAAAATCTTCATTTACACCTCCTTCTTCTGAAAGGTTATTTTCTTTATAAAATATAGTTAGTTTTTCTGAAACTGTCATGATTAATTAGAATTTGTACTACAAATGTATTTTGTAATTTCATTATAATTCTTGACAATTGTCAAGAAATTATTTCCCTCTAATTCTACTGAATGTTTCTGGTGTCATGCCTAAAAATGAAGCTATATGTTTTGATGAAACACGTTGAAATAAATATGGTTTTTTGTTAAGTAAAATATTGTAGCGTTCTTGTGCAGTATGTAATTGTATGTATTCAATTCGTTCAACCAATTCGATATATATTTGTTGTAAAAACAAACGGCCAAAACGTTCATGTTTAGGGTTGTTTTCAAGTACTTCCTCTATATCATTAATATTGATTACAAAAGTATTTAAGTCTTCTAATGCCTGAATGTTGTATTTACTTTTTTTACGTTGAATTAAACTATCAATGGAGGTGATACTTTCTTGTTCTGCAGAAAAATGTACAGTAATATCTTTATCCTCTTTGTAATAAAAAACACGTGCTATACCTGAAGTTATGATATAAAAGTTATTACAGATTGTACCAGCTTCATGAATGATATCATGTTTAGAAAAACTTCTGACAGTCATGATTTCTTGAAGAGCTTCCATTAATTCAGGGTTTTCTAGCAAAAAGGAGATGTTTTTATGGGGATAATCTATCATTTATAATTGTAATAATTCTTCAATAAATTCACGTTGATTTGAAAGGCGAGGTACTTTGTGTTGACCTCCCAATTTTCCTTTTCTTTTTAGCCAGTCATAAAATAACCCTTTGCGAGCTTTATGAATCTTAGGCATTGATAAGGTCATGTTGTTATAGCGTTTAGCTTCATAATCAGAATTACAAGTTTTTAATGAGTTATCTAATAATTCAGTGAAAAAAGCCAAGTTTTCAGGAGCTTTATTAAATTCAATTATCCACTCATGTGCTCCTTGTTTTTTACCATCCATAAAAATAGGTCCAACAGTATAATCTTTAATACTAGCGTTGGTTTTATCGCAAGCAGCTTTTAATGCTTCTTCTGTGTTTTCAATAATAAGTTCTTCACCAAAAACATTTATATGGTGTTTTGTTCTTCCTGTAATTTTTATTCTATAGGGCTTTATTGATGTAAATTTGATGGTGTCACCAATTAAGTAACGCCATAAACCTCCATTGGTGGTAATCACCATTGCATAATTGATGTCTTTCTTTACTTCAGAAAGAGGAATAGCAATTGAGTTTTCTCCATTATATTGATTCATAGGGATGAACTCATAAAAAATCCCATAATCTAGCATTAATAAAAGCTCTTCAGAATTATTTTGATCTTGTAAAGCAAAGAAACCTTCAGAAGCATTGTATGTTTCATAATAGCGGAAACTTTTTTTAGGAATTAACTTTTTATATTGTTCTCTATAGGGATTAAAATTAACTCCACCATGAAAGTATACTTCTAAATTGGGCCATACTTCAAGAATGTTGTTTTTGCCTGTTTTTTCTAAAACTCTATTTAATAAAACAAGCATCCATGAAGGCACGCCAACTAAACTAGTGATGTTTTCATTAATGGTTTCATCAATAATGGCTTCCATCTTTGTTTCCCATTCTTCCATTAAAGCAACTTCTGGTTTAGGAGCAGAGCTAAAATCAGCCCAAAAAGGCATGTTTTCTATAATGATAGCTGATAAATCCCCGAAATACGAATTGTTATCTTCGTAAACAGCAGAGCTACCACCTAATCGAAGTCCTTTTCCTTTAAATAGTTGAGCATTTTGATTGTTGTTAATGTATAAGCAAAGCATATCTTTTCCTGCTTTCATATGGCAATTTTCAATAGCATCATCACTTACGGGGATAAATTTACTTTTTGCATTTGTAGTTCCGCTTGATTTTGCAAACCATCTTATTTGGGAAGGCCAAAAAATGTTTTGTTCACCTTTTCTACAGCGTTCAATTAGTGGCTCAATACTTTCATATTTTTGAATGGGAACTTGTGAAGAAAATTTCTTGTAAGAATCTATAGATGAAAAACGGTGTAATTTACCTAATTCAGTGTTTTTGGCAGTGTTTAATAATCTGAATAATACTTCATTTTGAACATCAATAGGGTATTTTAAAAATAGTTCTACTTGATGCTTACGTTTTTTTAAAAACCAAGAAATGATTGAATTTATAAACGGAAACGCCATATATTTTTTTAAGTTTGTACTTTGTTGTTGCTGTATTTTCTATTTTAAAAAACATCAGCAAAAATTTTTAGCTAAAAGTAATAAAATTTAAGACATGCAATATCAAGGAGTGTTAAAAAAAATGGCTACCGAGAATTTAGAAACGGTACAATATTATTTAGATATGGAAACTGATTTTTTAAATATGAATCAGTTGTTAAATAAAGAGCTTGAATTTCATTTTATTACTTATGAATGTTTGAGTTGTGGATTGGAGAAAGAGATTTACAGACAAGGTTTTTGTAAAAAATGTTTTTTTGAAACAGCGAAAGCTGGTGATTGGATTATGCGACCTGAATTAAGTAAGGCTCATTTAGGAATTGAAGATCGTGATTTAGAATATGAAAAACAAGCACAATTACAGCCTCATATTGTGTATTTAGCAAATTCTAGTAATGTAAAAGTTGGAGTAACACGAAAAAATCAAGTACCTACAAGGTGGATAGATCAAGGTGCGCATGAGGCTATTGAAATTGTTGAGGTTCCTAATAGGTATTTAGCAGGTATTACCGAGGTTGCTTTAAAAGAGCATGTTGCTGATAAAACCAATTGGCGAAAAATGCTTAAAAATGACATAGAAGATGAAAGTTTAGAATCATGGCAAGAAAAGTTACGTGAATTTATACCTGAAGAAGCAAAGGCATATTTTATTGAAAACAACAAAGAAACAAGTATTAATTTTCCTGTAGAGAAATATCCTTTGAAGCCAAAAAGTTTGAACTTAAAAAAACAAGAATCTTATAAAGGTAAATTAGTAGGAATTAAAGGACAGTATTTTATTTTTGAAGATGAAACTGTTTTTAATGTTCGAGCTAATGAAGGTTTGGTAGTTAAAATCGTTGTTAAATAGTATTAATCGATATATAAAGAAAAAAGGATCTGCAATTTAATTGCAGATCCTTTTTTAGTTGTAATTCAGATATTAAGACAATCCAGAAATTTTACCATTATTATCAATACTCATACCTTCAGAGGCAGGAGTAGCTGGTAAACCAGGCATACGCATCATTTTTCCTAAAATAGGGATAATGAATTGAGCACCTGCAGCAATTTCTATTTCTCTAACTGTAACAGTAAATCCTTCTGGTCTTCCTATTAACTTGTCATTGTCAGAAAATGATTTTTGTGTTTTGGCCATACAAATTGCAAAATCATTAAAACCTAAGCGATCTATTCTTCGTAGGTTTAATTGAGCTTTTTTATCGTAAGTAACACCAACTGCACCATAAATTTCTTTTGCAATTGTTTCTATTTTTTCTTTTACAGGGCTTTTCCAGTCGTATAAAGGTTTGTATTGTGTAGCCTTGTTTTCAACAACGTTTATAACTGCATTGGCTAATTTTTTTGTACCATCGCCACCATTAGCCCATCCTTCAGAGACCACTGCTTCAACACCTAGTTTTTTACATGCACCAATAACAAAAACTACTTCATCAATAGAGTCTGAAATAAAAGAGTTAATAGCAACTACAGGTTCAATATTATATTTACGAATGTTTTCAATATGTTTTTCAAGGTTTTTAAATCCGTTTTGAACACGTTCTAAATTTGGGGTATTGTATTCTTCTTTTGGAGAACCTCCATGATGACGTAAAGCTCTAACTGTTGCTACTAATACAACACATTTAGGATTAAGTTTAGCGTGAGCAGATTTTATATTTAAGAATTTTTCAGCTCCTAAGTCAGCGCCAAAACCAGCTTCAGTTACTACATAATTTGATAAAGATAATCCCATTTTAGTAGCAATTACACTGTTGGTTCCTTGCGCAATATTTGCAAAAGGACCACCATGTATAATTGCAGGGTTTTCTTCTAATGTCTGAACAAGGTTAGGTTTTATGGCATCTTTAAGTAAAATAGCCATAGCGTTTTCTGCTTTTAAATCCTTAGCAAAAACTGGTTTTTTATCAAAAGTAAAGCCTATAAAAATATTCCCTAAACGTTCTTTTAAGTCATTGAAGTCACTAGCCATACATAAAATAGCCATAACTTCAGAAGCAGGAGTAATATTAAAACCATCTTCACGAGGAATTCCATTTCCAGTACCTCCTAAACCAATAGTAATTTGACGAAGAGCACGATCATTCATATCTATAACACGTTTCCAAAGAATTGTTCTTGGATCAATGTTTAAATTGTTGACTTTACTTTGAAGGTTATTGTCAATTAATGCAGATAGTAAATTATTTGCTTTTTCAATAGCATTAAAGTCTCCTGTAAAATGCAGGTTAATATCTTCCATTGGTACTACTTGTGAGTAACCACCTCCGGCAGCTCCTCCTTTTATACCAAAAACTGGACCTAAAGAAGGTTCACGTAAAACTACAGTAGCTTGCTTTCCTACTTTATTTAATCCTTCAGTTAAACCAATAGAAACAGTTGTTTTTCCTTCACCAGCAGGAGTAGGTGTTAAGGCTGTAACTAAAACTAAATTGTTTTGTTTTATTTTTTCTTCATCAATTAAATCTAAAGGAAGTTTAGCTTTATACTTACCGTACATTTCTAAGTTGTCTTCTTCTATCTTAAGTTTTTGAGCAATATGCTTAATATGCTGCAATTTTTTTCCTTGAGCAATCTCAATATCAGTTAAGTGTGCTGTTTTAGGAGTTTCAATGTCAGTAGTATGTGCCATTGTATCGAATTAAATTATTTAAAGTTGTTTGATGTGCTTGAAAAGCTTGTAAATATACATAATATAAATACCAAAAAAGAAGTATTCTATTATCAAGTATTTGTTAATTAGTAGCTAGAAACATAAATATGACAAAAGAATTGTCAAATCTTTTTTGAAATACTATATTTGCACGTTTTAAAAAAAGTCGATTTAAATTATAAGAATATGCAAAACAAAGGTCTTATTAAATTATTTGCTATTCTTTTTGGATTAGTAAGTTTATACCAATTATCATTTACATTTTTTGCCAACAAGGTAGAAAGCAGTGCAAAAGAATACGCTGAGAAAAATGTTAACGGTGGTAGTGGTAGAGAGTTAGCTAAGCTAGAAAAGAAATACATTGATAGTGTAGCAAATAAAGAAGTAGTTAATTTAGGAGTTGCTAAATACACCTATAATGATATCAGGGATAAAGAAATGAACCTTGGTTTAGATTTAAAAGGTGGTATTAATGCAATTTTACAAGTATCTGTTAAAGATATTTTAATAGGGTTGTCAAATGACTCTAAAAACTCTGTATTCAATGAAGCTTTAGCAAAAGCTGATGAAGCACAGAAAGATAGCCAAGATGATTATATAGATTTATTTTATAGTCAATTTGAGGCTTTAAGTAACGGAAGTGTTAAATTAAGTGATCCATCAATTTTTGGAACTAAAGCACTACGTGATAAAATAGACTTTAATAAAACCAATGAACAAGTAAAATCGACTTTACAACAGGAAATTAACACGTCTATAAATACAGCTTTCGAAGTATTACGTAGCCGTATTGATAAATTTGGTGTAGTTCAACCAAGTATTCAACGAATTGGAACTTCTGGAAGAATTCAAGTAGAATTGCCAGGAGCTAAAGATATTGAGCGTGTACAAAAATTATTACAAAGTACAGCTGAATTACAGTTTTGGGAAGTATATACTAATGCTGATGTAATTCCATATTTTGTGCAAGCTAACGCTAAATCTATCGAGTTATTAAAAGACAAGACAGCTAGCGCTACTGAGCAAGTAAAAGATACTGCAAAGAAAGGTGATGATATTGATGATTTATTAGGAGAATCAAAAGACTCAACAAGTGTTGAAGCTCAAAAAATGTTATTTAACTTTTTAAGTCCAAATCAATCGCAAGTTAGTTCTACAGTAGGGTATGCTAAAGTACAAGATACTGCTAAAGTAAATGAATTACTTAACAATAAAGAGATTGTAGCTTTATTGCCAAGTAATTTAAGAAATGCAAAATTTTTATGGGATTATAAGTCAATTACACCTGCAAAATCAGCAGATGCTCCAGAAGATGAAGAAGTTGCTGCTATTATTGCATTGTATGCTATAAAATCTAATAGAAATGATAAAGCTCCTATTGAAGGAGATGTAATTGCTGATGCAAAACAAGATTATGATCAATTAAGTAAGCCTGTAGTGTCAATGACCATGAATGGAATTGGTACTAAGAAATGGGCTAAAATGACTAGTGATAATGTTGGTAAATTTGTTGCTGTTGTTTTAGATGATTATGTATATACTGCACCTTCAGTAAATGCAGTAATATCAGGAGGAAGTACTCAAATTTCAGGAGGTCAAATGACAGTTTCTGAAGCACAAGATATAGCAACAGTTTTAAAAGCTGGTAAGTTACCTGCACCTGCACGTATTATTCAATCAGAAGTTGTAGGTCCATCATTAGGTAAAGAATCTATTAACGCAAGTATATGGTCATTTGCCTTAGCTATTTTATTAGTTTTAGGATGGATGGTTTTATATTATGGTAAAGCTGGATTATATGCAAACATTGCATTATTAGTAAATATCTTATTTATTTTTGGTGTATTAGCATCATTTAATTCTGTATTAACATTGCCTGGAATAGCAGGTATTATTTTAACAATAGGTATGTCGGTTGATGCCAACGTAATTATTTTTGAAAGAATTAAAGAAGGGTTAACAGGAGGTAAGAGCTTAGCTACCGCAGTAGATGAAGGGTTTAGTATTAAAGGAGCTTTATCTGCAATTATTGATGCAAACATTACAACGTTATTAACTGGTGTAATTTTATATGCTTTTGGTACAGGTCCAATTAAAGGATTTGCATTAACATTAATGATTGGTATAGCAACATCATTATTTACAGCTATTTTCATTACACGATTATTAGTTGATGGAGCTGTAACTAAAGGAACTAATTTAACATTCAATACTAATATTTCTAAAAATTGGTTTAAGAATATCAATATTGAATTTTTGAAGAAACGTAAGTTAGCTTATGTTATTTCTGGAGCTATCATTGCTTTTGGTTTAGTTTCTATTTTAACTATAGGATTAAAACAAGGAGTTGATTTTAAAGGAGGACGTTCTTATATTGTTCGTTTTGATAAGCCAGTAAAAGCAAATGAAGTAGCTGCTACTTTAAAGAATGCTTTTGGTACTGCTCCTGAAGCAAAAACGTATGGTTCTGAAAATCAATTAAAAATAACTACAGTTTATAAAATTGATGAAGAAGGAAGACAAGTTGATGAGCAAGTTCAAAGTGAATTATATAAAGGGTTAAAGCCTTATTTAGGTGATACTACTTACGAGAACTTTAAGCCTGGTTTTGAAAAAGCTGGTAGTGGTATAATGAGTTATATGAAAGTTGAACCAACAATTGCAGATGATATTAAGCAAGCTGCATTATGGGCTGTAATAGGTTCGTTAATTGTAGTGTTCTTATATATCTTATTGCGTTTTAGAAAGGTTGCCTTTTCTATTGGAGCAGTAGTAGCCGTATTCCATGATGTTTTAGTTGTATTAGGTGTGTTCTCAATTTTATATAAAGTTATGCCTTTTGATATGGAAATTGGACAATCATTTATAGCGGCAATACTTACAGTAGTAGGATATTCACTGAATGATACCGTGGTGATTTTTGATAGAATTAGAGAATATGCTAATAACAGTACTTCTTTTACTGCTGGTTTAGTTGATAAAGCATTAAGTAGTACGTTAGGAAGAACTATAAATACATCATTAACAACATTGTTAGTAATGTTAGCGATATTCTTCTTTGGAGGTGATAGTATTAAAGGATTTATGTTTGCATTAATTATAGGTGTAATTGTAGGTACTTATTCATCTTTATTCGTTGCAACTCCAATTATGTTTGATGTTGCCAAAAAAAGAGAGAAGAAATAAAAAAATAAGAAACAAAAATAAAACCGTTTTGAATAATGTTCAAAACGGTTTTTTCATTTACTATCAAGCAACTATCTTTGCAATCTGATGAAAATAACAAAACTCCACGATTTATATTTTAAAGAATTCGTTTCTAAAAACGATATAGCTACTATTGTAAAGCAATTAGCGTTACAAGTAAAAAAAGATTTACCTAAAGATGAAGTACCTCTTTTTATTGGTATTTTAAATGGTTGTTTTGTTTTTGCTGCTGATTTTGTAAGAGAATTTAATGGAGATTGCGAAATTTCTTTTGTTAAGTTAGCTTCTTATGAAGGAACAAATTCTTCAGAAAAAGTAAAGAAATTAATTGGAGTAAATGAAGATTTATCTGACCGTACCGTTGTGATATTGGAAGATGTAATTGATACAGGAACGACATTACAAGAGATTTACGAAATATTCAAAACCAAAAACTTAAAAGAATTAAAAATAGCAACGCTTTTCTTTAAGCCAGATGTATATAAAAAAGAGTTACCAATTGACTATATAGGAAAAAGTATTGATGATGCTTTTATAGTTGGTTATGGACTTGATTATAATGGTTACGGAAGAAATTTACCTGCTGTTTATCAGTTAACAACAAAACCTAAAATGAAAAACATCGTATTATTTGGCCCTCCAGGTGCAGGAAAAGGAACACAAGCTACAGTTTTAAAAGATAAATATAACTTAGTACATATTTCAACAGGAGATGTTTTCCGTTATAATATCAAAAATGGAACTGAGTTAGGGATTTTAGCAAAAACATATATGGATGCTGGAAATTTAGTTCCAGATGAAGTAACTATTAGTATGCTTAAAGCTGAAGTTGAAAAAAACTCAGATGTAAATGGGTTCATTTTTGATGGATTTCCAAGAACACAATCTCAAGCTGAAGTATTAGATGAGTTTTTAGCAGAGAAAGGAGAACGAATTAATGGAATGGTTGCTTTAGAGGTTTCTGAAGATTTATTAGTTGAGCGTATCTTAGAGAGAGGTAAAACTAGTGGAAGATCTGATGATACTGATGAAAGTAAAATCAGAAATCGTTTTAATGAATACAATACAAAAACAGCTGTATTAAAAGACTTTTATGAAGATAAAGGTACATATTATGGGGTAAATGGTGTGGGTTCTATTGAAGAAATCACAGAGCGTTTATCTGATGTTTTTGATACATTATAAAAATATATTTAACTATTAATTTAGCTAAATAAATAAACAAAAAAAATGACCGAAGGAAATTTTGTCGATTATATAAAAGTTTATGCATCTTCAGGTAAAGGTGGTAAAGGTTCTGTTCATTTACACCGTGAAAAGTACATAACAAAAGGTGGTCCTGATGGAGGAGATGGAGGAAGAGGTGGTCACGTAATTGTGCGTGGAGATAAAACTATGTGGACACTTTTTCACTTAAAGTTTAAGCGTCATTTTAAAGCTGAACATGGTGGTCATGGAAGTAGTAGTAGAAGTACTGGTGCTGATGGAGCAGATATAGTAATACCTGTTCCTTTAGGTACAGTTTTTAGAGATGCTGATACTGATGAAATACTTTTTGAAGTCACTGAACATGACGAAGATATTATTTTATTAGAAGGAGGTAAAGGAGGAAGAGGAAATTGGCACTTTAAATCGTCAACAAATCAAGCACCTCGTTATGCTCAACCTGGAATTGATGGTGTCGAAGGTTGGTTTCGAATGGAACTTAAAATTTTAGCAGATGTAGGATTAGTCGGATTTCCTAATGCAGGAAAATCTACCTTACTTTCAGTAATAACTGCAGCTAAACCTAAAATTGCTGATTATGCTTTTACAACTTTAAAACCTAATTTAGGAATTGTAGAATATAGAAATCATCAAAGTTTTGTGATGGCTGATATTCCTGGTATTATTGAGGGAGCGTCAGAAGGTAAAGGGTTAGGGCATTATTTCTTAAGACATATTGAACGTAATTCTACTTTATTATTCTTAATAGCTGCTGATAGTGATGATATTAAGAAAGAATATGAAATTTTATTAAATGAACTTCGTAAGCATAACCCTGAGTTATTAGATAAGCAACGATTATTGGCTATTTCGAAATGTGATATGCTAGATGATGAATTAAAAGAAGAAATTAAACAGGAATTACCAGATGGGGTTGATACATTGTTTATTTCATCTGTAGCTCAAACGGGTTTAATGGAGTTGAAAGATACTCTTTGGAAGATGTTAAACTAAACAATATAATTTTTATAAAAAAAAGCTGTGATTTTAAAATCACAGCTTTTTTGTTTTTAAGTTTAATCTTAGTTTTTCAAAAACTTTTTAGTTAACACACCAGTTATTGTTGTTAATCGTAAAATGTAAACTCCTGTAGGGAGGTAGTTTAAGTTAATGCTATTATTGTTTTTTCCTTTAAATACGATTCTACCAGAAATGTCTGAAATATTGATGGTAGTAATTTCTTCTTTGTTAATACCAATGTTTAATGTTTCTTTAACGGGTATAGGGTAGGTCTCTATTGCTGTTAAATAGTTTTTATTAATGCTTGCAGTAGCACAATTTTCACTAAAACTTGAAGCACTATCAAAAGCAAAATTACTCCCTGTCCAATTACTTGTACTATAGGCAACATCATCTACTTGGATACAATTTAGGCTGCTATTTCTAACAACTTCAATTTCTTTAAAAGTAGTATTTGTGCCATTAGCTAAATTTAATGAGGTTAAACTATTAATAGAGCAGTAAAGTTTAGTTAGCTTAGGGCAGTTACTCACATCTAAGCTAGTTATTTTATTACCACCACAGTTTAATGAACTAAGTTCAATGTTTTTGCTTACATCTAGGGAAGAGATATTTCCATTGTTGTAACAGAAAAATAAACGTAGATCAACGTTTTTAGTAACATCTAATTCTGTAAGTTGATTTGTATGGCAGTAAATTTTTGAAAGCATTGTGTTTTTACTTGTGTCTAAGGTATTTATCTTGTTAGTGCTACAGTCAAAATAAACTAAAGATAAGTTGTTCGTTATGTCAATGCTTGTAAGTTCATTGTCATAAGAATATAAAGTGTTTAATTCTATGTTTTTAGTAACATCAATGCTTGTAAGTTTATTATTGTAAGAGTAAAGATACTTTAACTTTACATTTTTACTAAGATCTAAGCTTGTTAATTGATTACTATAACATGATAAGCTTGTAAGATTAATAAACGCTTCGATACCATTTAAATTTGCAATATTTTTATTAGATACATCCATGCTTCCATTAAACGCATTAGCTTCGCTAGTTTGAATTTCTGAATCATTATTGGTGTTTATTGCTGTGTTAGCTACTAAAGCAGCTTTGAAATTTGTGTCTGGTATTGTAACATTTTGTGCACTTACAACCATGCTGCTAAAAAATAATAATAAAAGTAATTGTTTTGTCATAATGATAGGGGAATAAATAATTGTTTTTAAGAATGAAATTAATTTAATACTCGTTTAGCTTTAACAAAAGCTGTTTTCCAATAGGGGTCATTTAATGAATTTGTAATAACTCCTTTTGAAGTAGTAGAATGTATGAAGTAAATATTGTGATTGTCAATATTTGTAACTAAACCGACATGATTTATTTTTCCTTTTAGCCTATTAATATTAAAAAATAATAAATCACCAAGTTTTATTTTATCGGTAGATATTTTTTTGCCTTTATTACTCATTGAACTAGAAGAGCGTGGTAATAATACATTAATCTGCTTGAAAGATGTTTGTACTAGACCAGAACAGTCCATTCCTTTTGATGTAGTTCCTCCAGGTTTATAAGGTACGCCGTTATAAGAATTAGCAATAGAAATAACTTTATCAGTTAAAGAAATTAGAGGAGGTGTCTTATTACCTGATTGCTTTTTTTCAGTTTTAAAAAAGCAATACATAATAAAAGTGATAATACTAATTAGTAAAACAACTCTTTGTTTCATTTTGAAAATTATAGTTACAAAACTCTTTTTGCTTTAATAAAAGCTCTTTTCCAATATTTTTCACGTAAAGAGCTTACTAACACCCCTCGTGAACTCGTAGAATGAATAAAACGAATTACTCCGTTTTTTACAGAGGTAATTAATCCAACGTGATTAACTTTACCTCTTTTTCGAGTAGTTTTGAAAAAAAGCAAGTCACCTCGCTTAACCTTATTTAAAGGTATTGAATAGCCTTCTAAATACATTAACTTAGATGTTCTAGGCAAAGAAACATTCCGTTTTTTGAAAGAAGTATAAATTAAACCAGAGCAATCCATTCCTTTTTTACTAGTACCTCCATATTTATATGGTGCTCCTTTATAGGAAACGGCAGTCCAAACAATTTTATCAGCAGTTGTAATTTTTTTCTTAGAAGGTTTTGAAACTTGATGTTTAATAGGTTTATTAGAACTAACTTTTTTTGATGAACCACACGAGTACATAAAAAATAAAATACAAAAAACTGGAAATAATTTTCTAATCACTTATTTAATCGTTTTTTAATCCATCAACAATCAACTTAGCTGTTTTTTCAGAAGCACCTTTACCTCCTAAAACTTTCTCTAAATCAAAATAATCTAAGAATAGTTGCTCTCTATGAGTAGAATCTAATATACGAAATAATTCTTGTTTAAGTTTTTCTTTTGTAAAGTCATTTTGAATTAATTCAGTAACAACTTCTTTATTCATAATTAAATTAACCAAAGAAATATAATCTAATGTTATAATTCTTTTAGCTATTTGGTATTCAATATTACTACCTTTATAGCAAACTACTTGAGGAACTTTAAATAAAGCCGCTTCTAAAGTAGCAGTTCCAGAAGTAACCAAAGCTGCGTACGAAATACTTAATAGGTCGTAAGTTTTATTTGAAATAAAAGAAACATTTTTATTTTTAATAAACTCCTGATAGAATTCATAAGATTGACTAGGGGCACCAGCTACAACAAATTGATAATTTGAAAAGTCGTCTGTTAATGATAGCATAACAGATAACATTTTAGAGATTTCTTGTTTTCTGCTTCCTGGTAAAAGGGCAATAATCTTTTTTGAGCCTAAATGGTGTTTTTTTCTAAATTCATGTTCGTCTACTTGTTTTCTACCTTCTATACCATCAATTAGTGGATGTCCTACAAAATTTACAGTATAATTAAACTTACTGTAAAAATCCTTTTCAAAAGGAAGTATAACAAACATGTTATCAATGTCACGTTTTATACTTTCTACTCTTCCTGGTCTACTAGCCCATACTTGAGGTGAAATATAGTAATTGGTTTTAAAATTGTTTTTTTTTGCCCACTTAGCAATTCTTAAATTAAAACCAGAGTTGTCTATAAAAATAATCACATCTGGATTATATTTTGCAATATCTTTTTTACAAGATTTAATAAAGTTTAATGCTTTTTTAAGGTTTAAAAGAACTTCTACAAAACCCATTATAGCTCGTTCTTTATAATGTGTTACTAATGTGCCACCAACATTTTGCATTAAGTCACCACCCCAAAATCGAATATCTGCTTCAGGGTCTTCTTTAAATAAAGCTTTCATTAAATTTGCTCCATGTAAATCTCCTGATGCTTCTCCTGCAAGTATATAGTATTTCATAAAATCTTCTAATGCGTCTTGTTGAGATTTATATAAATTTCAAGATAAAGGTAAATATAGCAATTGTAATTGTTGCAATTAAAACACCTCTAGCTCGATAATCTTGTTTCTTTTTTAAAAAAACAAAAAAAACAAACAAATTTGGTATAGCTGCTAAAGCAATAACAGCTCCTAAAACTCCTCCCTCTTTAATTTTATTAAGCGTTTCGGAAATATTTGATTGAGAAATATATTGTAAATAAATAAAAAAACCAGAAACAGTTGCTAGTAATGAAACTAAAAAACCAATGATAACTTCTTTTTTTATATGTCCCATGAGTTTAGTTTTTGTATTGCATGATGAGCAGTCATATCAAATTGAACAGGAACAACAGAAATGTATCCGTTTTCCAAAGCCCATATATCTGTATCTTGCCCTTTGTCTTTATTAATAAATTCACCAGTTAACCAGTAATATTCTTTTCCGTAAGGACTTTTTCGTTTATCAAAGGTTTCTTTCCAGTACCCATTTGCTTGTCTACAAATGCGAATCCCTTTAATGTCGTTTTCTTTAAGTTTAGGGATATTTACATTTAAAACAACTCCATCAGTAAGCCCATTTAAAAGAACATTTAGTGTAATCTTTTCTATGAATTTTTTAGCAGCTCTAAAATCTGCATGCCAATCAAAATCTAATAAAGAAAAACCAATAGCAGGAATCCCTTCAATACCGGCCTCAACAGCAGCACTCATAGTTCCAGAATAAATAACATTGATGGAAGAGTTTGAGCCATGGTTTATGCCAGAAACACATAGGTCTGGAGTTCTGTTTAAAATTTGATTTTTGGCCATTTTAACACAGTCAGCTGGAGTACCAGAGCAACTATATTCAATTTGAGGGCCATCATCAATAGTTATAGGGTTACAATGTAAAACATTATTTACTGTAATTGCATGCCCCATACCACTTTGAGGACTGTCCGGAGCTACCACTACAACATCGCCTATTTTATTCATGATTTCAATAAGCATTCTTATACCAGGAGCGGTAATTCCATCGTCATTTGTAACTAAAATTAAGGGTCTTTCTTGCATAGTAGATTTAGTTTAACAACAAATGTAAGATAAAAAAAGGATTCTTTTTTAACATTTTGTAAAGATAGAAGAGGTGAAATATTGTGTAAAATTGTAACACTCAAATACAAAGGTATGATACGTGTTGTTGTTTATATTACAATTTTTGTTATTTCAACTTTTTTCTCAATAATTACAGCTCAAACTACAGTGAAAAAAGCATGTAGTTCTAATGAGTATTCGCAATTTGATTTTTGGGTAGGTAATTGGAATGTTTATAATGATAAAGGTGCGTTAATAGGTGTTAATAATATTGTTAAAATGACTAATGCTTGTACGATTCAAGAAAATTGGACGTCTAAGACATCAAAAAGTAAGGGAACGAGCTACAATTATTTTAATAAAATAGATAATTCATGGAATCAGGTTTGGATTGATAACTCAGGATTTTCATTAATACTTAAAGGGAAATTTGAAAAGGGAAAAATGATCTTAAACAGTGAAATAATAAAAAGTAAAAAAGGAAGTTATCGTAATCAAATTATTTGGGAAAAGAAGAAAGACAATTCTGTTGTTCAAATATGGAATTACATAAATGAAAACGGAAAGGTAATAAAGGAAGTGTTTAAAGGGCTATACAAAAAAAGAGAAGAATAGTAAAAGTGGCATTATTTTAGTAGTTTAGCAGTTAGTGAAGACTACGTACATTTTAAAAACAGAAGATTTATGAAGACGAAATTCATTATTCATTTTTTTGCAATAATTATTTTATTTGCTAATTCAGTGCATGCATCATCAAATTTTAAAGATGAAGACCCTGAAAAAGACAGAGTAATAGTATATGTTTTAAAAAATATATTAAGTAGGTATCATTACGTGCAAAAAAAATTAGATGATAATTTTTCTGAGCATGTTTACAATTCTTTTATTGAAGGGTTAGATCCAAGTAAAAGATATTTTACTCAAGAAGATTTAAAAGAGTTTTCTCAGTATAAGTATTTAATTGATGATCAATTAAGAGATACTAATATTGATTTTTACAAGTTAGTTTATGGAAGGTTTTTAGAGAAGTTAGATGCTGCAAAAATTAATTATAGAACATTATTAAAGCAGTCATTTAATTATAATAAAAAGGAAACTATTAATGTTGATTATGAAAAAATACCATTCGCTAAAAATGAAAATGAGTTGTTAGACTATTGGAGAAGACAGTTAAAGTTATCAATAATAGGTAGAATTGAAGAGGGAGAAAGAATACAGAAAGATAAAATTGATAAAGGAGAAAAGGTTGAAAAGAAAACTTTTACGGAATTAGAAGTTGAAGCTAGAGCTGAAGTGTTGAAAAATATGAATGAGTTATATATCAGAATTGATGAACTAGAAAGTTCAGATTGGTATTCAACATTTTTAAATAGCATCGTTAGCGGATTTGACCCTCACACTACTTATATGTCTCCAAGAATTAAATCTCGTTTTGATCAGGATATGTCTGGTAAACTAGAAGGGATTGGAGCACGTTTACAAAAGAAAGGAATGTATACCCATGTTGTAGAGTTGATTTCTGGAGGGCCAGCTTGGAAACAAAATGAATTAGAAGCAGGAGATATTATATTAAAGGTAGCTCAAGCTGATGCAGAACCAGTTAATATTGTAGGAGTAAGATTAGATGATGCGATCAAATTTATAAAAGGGAAAAAAGGGACTGAAGTAAGGTTAACAGTTAAGAAAAAATTTGATGGGTCTACTCAAGTAATTTCTATAATAAGAGACGTAGTTGAGCTAGAAGAAACATTTGTGAAATCAAGTATAGTAGAAAAAGATGGTAAAAAGTATGGAATAATAAATTTACCTAAATTTTATATTGACTTTAGTGACTCCAACAGTAGAGATGCAGCTAAAGATATGGAAAAAGAAATTGAACGGTTAAAAGCAGAAAATGTAAAAGGATTAATTGTTGATTTAAGAGATAATGGAGGTGGCTCATTGAAAACGGCAATTGAAATTGGAGGTTTGTTTATTGATAAAGGGCCAATAGTTCAAGTAAAGTATAGAGGAGAAGATCCATTAGTGAAAAATGATACGGATAGTAAAATACAATGGAATGGACCTTTAGTAGTTATGGTGAATGAGTTTTCAGCATCAGCCTCTGAAATTTTTGCAGCAGCAATGCAAGATTATAAAAGAGGAGTGATAATTGGAGGAAAGCAAACCTATGGTAAGGGAACAGTTCAAAATGTTTTACCTATAAATCGTTTTTATGAGCAATATCCTAGTGATTTGGGAGCTCTAAAAATGACAATTCAAAAATTTTACAGAATTAATGGAGGATCAACTCAAATTGAAGGAGTTTATTCTGATATTTCTTTACCAAGTAGGTACAGTTATATGAAATTTGGTGAAAGAGATCTAGATGGGGCTTTAGCTTGGGACAAAGTAAAACAAGCAAATTATAAGATTAGAAACTCATATAGTAATTTTGCAGATGTTGTATATAAGAGTAATCAAAGGGTTCTTAATGATGAAAAATTTCAAAAGATTAATGAATACGCAAAATGGTTAAAGAAAAATCAAGATGAAAATATTTACTCATTAAACTATAATGAATTTAAAAATGAGACTGATAAAAAATCTATGCAAGGAAAGAAATTTAAAGAAGTTTTTAAATTCAAATCTAACATAACATTTAATGCACCTAAATATGAATATGAATTATTTAAAAAGGATACTATTTTAAAAGGTAAGCGTATAGCTTGGCATAAAAACCTTAAAAAAGATATTTATATGAATGAAGCTTTAAATGTTTTAAGTGAATTGAAAATGAAAAAAGAATATTCAATAGTAAAACATTAAAAGGTCATTTTATTTTTGGCTTAGCAAAGTTTAAAAATGTGGTAATATTAAATATTGTATGTTTGTAGCCCAAAAAATAAAATAATAAATGAAAGCATATATTTTTCCTGGTCAAGGAGCACAGTTTACAGGAATGGGACTAGACTTATATGAAAAGTCACCTATAGCTCAAGATCTATTTGAAAAAGCTAATAATATATTAGGTTTTAGTATTACTGATATAATGTTTGAGGGAGATGCTGAAGAGTTAAAACAAACAAAAGTAACACAACCAGCTATTTTTTTACATTCAGTAATTTTAGCAAAGGTTTTAGGAGATGATTTTAATCCTGAAATGGTAGCTGGGCATTCTCTTGGAGAGTTGTCGGCATTAGTTGTAAATAAAGTATTGTCTTTCGAAGACGGATTAAAATTAGTTTCAAAAAGAGCTTTAGCTATGCAAAAAGCTTGTGAAGTGCAAAAATCAACAATGGCTGCTGTTCTTGGATTAGAAGATAATGTAGTTGAAGAAGTATGTGAAGGTGTAGATGGGATCGTAGTTGCAGCTAATTACAACTGTCCTGGGCAACTTGTAATTTCTGGAGAAGTAGATGCTATAAATAAAGCTTGTGATCTACTAAAAGAAAAAGGAGCTAGAAGAGCTTTAGTTTTACCAGTTGGAGGAGGTTTTCATTCTCCAATGATGGAGCCAGCAAGAGAAGAATTGGCAAAGGCAATTGAAGAAACAGAATTTAATGAGCCTATTTGTCCTGTTTATCAAAATGTAGTAGCTAAAGCTGTAACAAATCCTGATGAAATAAAAGAAAATTTAATATTACAATTAACAGCTCCTGTAAAATGGACTCAGTGTATTAAAGCAATGATTGCAGATGGAGGAAGTGAGTTTGTAGAAGTTGGGCCAGGTAAAGTTTTACAAGGTTTAATGCGAAAAATTGATAGAACTGTAACAGCAAGTAGGGCTGAATTAGTATAAAATTACTTTTAAAAATTATAATTAAGAAGCAGGTTTTTATGAAAATCTGCTTTTTTTTGTTTTAAAAAAAGGAACAAAAGAGCTCAAACACCTGCTTCAATCCCTAACACAGGTATATAATATTAGTATAAGTACTATATAAATTGCTTGATTTTTGAATAAAGTTTACAAGAATGGAGAACAATTATATATGTATAGAGTTATATAATGTATAGGTATTACTAGCAGAAAAGGGCTTTTATAACAGTACTGAAAAAAACTTTTTGATTTAAAAGCTTAGTAGGTAGATAATTAAGAGTTGCTTTAAAAATAACTTTAAAAAAGTCATTGTCATGTTAGAAAAGGGATCTATATTTGCACTCGCAAACGGATAAGCGTAGAGTTTAAAAGTAAGCAAAGTTCATTAAAATAGGGTTATAGAGGTATTAAGAGATGGTTAAAAAATAAGTTAAAAAAAGCTTGTTTAAAACAAATGAAAGTGAGTATCTTTGCAGTCCGAATTTTAGGGAATAGTTCATTGATTTATGGGATTTACAAATTAAAAAAAAACTTCAAAAAAGTTTTTGTCAGGTTAAAAATAGTTTGTAGGTTTGCATCCGCTTAGAGAGAGCGACACGATCACAGAGATTTTGGAAAGACCATTAAAAAGTCAGTTAGTTCGATTCTAACGTTTCTACAAGAAGTTAATTAAGATTTTGGTTGAG